>NZ_ANAZ01000007.1:0-157045 GCF_000340985.1 Nocardiopsis valliformis DSM 45023 | reverse complement strand
CCCCCGCACCCACGCCGACGACCCCACCCACCAACCCTGAACCCCACCCACCACAAAAAGAGGGGGCGGCGGGCCACACGGCCCACCGCCCCCTCAACATCCATCTGACACCTGCGTGCCCCAGGCCCTGACCGGTCAGGGCCCCTCAGGTTCCACCGTGGCCACCGAGTCCACCCCGGCCGCCACCTCATCCTCCACATCAGAGGGCGGCGAATCCACCACATCGGGCACCTGCCCGCCCGGCTCCAACCCGGCCTTCACCTCACGCACCCCCACCACGTCAGCCGCGTCGGAGACGATCCGCGAGAAGTTCACCGGCTGGTCCAGACTCACCATGTGCCCGGCCCGCGGCACATTCACCAAGCGCCCCTCCGCGCACGCCTCGAAGAACGCCTTCTCATGGATCCGGAAGTGGTCCCGCGCCCCGTTGATCAACCACACCGGCCCCGGATAGGCCGACAACGCCGACAACGCATCGATCGTGGCCAGCTCATCGATCACCGCCGTAGCCGACTCCACCGCCAACCCGCCATCAACCACCGCATCAGCCGCACCATCACGCAACGTCAACCGGTGAAAACGCTCATTGACGGCCGCGCCCTTGTCCGGCAGCCGCTCCATCAACACCGACGGGATCCGGTACACCTGCGCCAACGACTGGTCGGGCTGAGCCGTGCAACTGGCCGCCACCAATCCGGCGACACGCCCCGGAGCCGCACCGGCCGCCGCAATCGAGACCAGACCCCCCATGCTCAACCCCACCAACAGGGCCCGCCCACCCACCGAGTCGATCGCCTCCAACAGGGTGTCCACCGCGCGCCCCACCGAGAAGTCCTCACCCCGACGCGACCCGTGCGCGGGAAGGTCAGGGGCCACCACCGTGCGCCCCTGCGCCTCCAAGAACTCCACCTGCGGCCGCCACATACTCGACGAGGACCGCAACCCGTGCGCCAACACAATCGGAACACCCATGACCTGACCCCCTACTTCCCAATCCCGTAAGACACCGTCACCGGAGCATGGTCGGACCAACGCTCCTCACGGCTGGGATAACGCTCCACCCCACCCGACAGTGCCCGCCCCGCCAAGGCCGGCGTGGCCACCTGGAGATCGATACGCCACCCCGTGTCGTTGTCGAAAGCCTGACCCCGGTAGGACCACCACGAGTACGGGCCCTCCTGGTCCGGGAAGAGCGAACGCACCACGTCCACATACCCCGCCTCATCGAAAACCCGCGACAACCACGCACGCTCCTCGGGCAAAAACCCCGAATTCTTCTTGTTACCGCGCCAGTTCTTCAGATCCGCCTCGGTGTGCGCGATGTTCCAGTCACCGCACACCACCAGAGACCGCCCCTGCCCCTCCACCTGGGCACGCCGCTTGACCAGATAGGGCAAGAACGCCTCCATGAAGCGCTCCTTCTCCTCCTGACGCGGGGTGTCCACCTCACCCGAGGGCAGATACAGGCTGGCCACCGTCACCTCACCGAAGTCCGCCTCCACATACCGGCCCGAGTCCGCGAACTCCTGCTCACCGAACCCGACCCGCACCTCATCCGGCTCGGCGCGCGAATAGATCGCCACCCCCGCACGACCCTTGGCCTGCGCCGGACACAGCACCACATGCCAACCCTGGGGCGCGAGCACCTTCGCGGGAAGCTGATCGGGCTCAGCACGCGTCTCCTGCAAACACACCACGTCCGCCTGAGTTGCCGACAACCAGGAGACGAACCCCGGCTCCTTCTTCGCGGCCGCCCGCAACCCGTTGACGTTGACGCTGGACACTACAAAACTCGACTGGTTCACGCCCCTCAGCGTAACCACCACAGCCCCCAGCCGCCGCTCACCCCTGCTCACCCACCCCCTCGAGGCGCCTGTTCCCCATCGCCCACACCATCGGCGGCCAGGCGCCGCAACACCCCATAGGTCCGATTCGACGAAGCCGCCTCCCGCTGCGCCCTGGCCGTCACCTCGATATAGGCCTGCGACGACGTCACCGACGAATGCCCCAACAAATGCATGATCTCAGTGACCGAAGCACCATCCTCCGCCAACCGTGTGGCAAACGTGTGCCGCAACGCATGCACCAACGTCCCCCGCGCCACCCGGTCATTGACCCCCGCATACCGGTAACACTGCTTCACCAGATACTGCAACCCACCCCGACGCAACCCCTCACCCCGGTTGTCCACCAACAACGGATCCCCGCCCCGCACCGGCGCATCAAAACGCACCCGACGCGAAGCCAGATACGCCTCCAACAGAGCCTCCAACGGCACCTCGATCGGCAAAACCCGCTCACCACCGCCCTTACCCACCACCCGAATCCGCCGCTCCCCAGGCCGCCCACCCAGCGACTCCACCCGCAACGACAACATCTCCGCCGACCGCATCCCCGTCAACAAAGCCAACGCCAACACCGCGAGATCGCGCTCGGGCCACGGATCACGCGCCCGCCGCGCCCCACGCGCCAACGCCTCCAACAACCGCTCGGGGGTGTCCTCACCCATCAACGGTTTGGGCCCCGAAGGCTTCACCCGCGGCCGCGGCACCGCCGACATCGGATTACCCGACACCACCCGCTCCGAGACCCAGAACGCGAAGAACCCGTTCCACGTCGACCAGGCCCGCAACACACTGGAGGCCGCCCGCTCCTCAGCGAACTCCGCGAAGGCCTCCCGCAACACCCCCGCCTCCAACTCACCCAACCCCACCCCGGCCGTCTCACGCCCCAACGCCCGACCCACACACTCCAGCACCCCCACCAGGTCACGCCGGTAGGCCGCCACCGTGTGCGGAGATGGCTTGGCCGCCCGCCTGGCCACCAGATACCGCTCGATCGCCTGCTCCACCGACACCACATCACCACTCATGCCCCCAGCATTGCCGATCCCAGCCCCCACCGCGCGCACCCGGGCACATCGAAAGGCCTACCGGGGCAGCGGGGGAGCGGCCCACACTCGAAAACACCGAAGAACCCCACCCCAGGCGCTAACGTGCGCCCATGACCCTGCTCATCGTGGGCGCCACCGGCCTGCTCGGCACCGAACTCCTGCGCCAAACCACCGCCCCGGACTCCCCACACACCCAAGGCCAACCCGTGGCCGCCACCTTCCACACCCGCCCACCCACCAACACCCCCGACGTGCACTGGACCCCACTAGACCTACGTTCCCGCGACCAGATCCACCACCTGATCACCACCCTGCGCCCCCACACCGTCATCAACGCCGCCTACCGACAACACGACTGGCCCACCACCGCCCAAGGCCCCACCCACCTGGCCCCACCCACCTGGCCCCACCCACCTGGCCCCACCCACCTGGCCCTGGCCACCACCCGAACCCGTACCCGACTCATCCACGTCTCCAGCGACGCCGTCTTCTCCGGCCACGCCCCCACCTACGACGAAACCGCCCACCCTGACCCCACCACCCCCTACGGCGCCGCCAAAGCCGCCGCCGAAACCACCATCGCCGCCCTGGACCCCACCGCTGTCATCGCCCGCACCTCACTCATCATCGGAAACGGCCACTCCACCCACGAACAACGCGTCCGCGCCCTGGCCACCGGGGCCACCACCGGAGCCCTGTCTACCGACGACATCCGCTGCCCCGTCCACGTCCAGGACCTGGCCGCCGCCCTGCTGGAACTCACCGATCCCACCTACACCGGCATCCACCACCTGGTCGGCTCCGACGCCCTGAGCCGCCACACCCTGGGCACCCTCATCGCCCGCCAACAGGGCCTGGACCCCAACACCCTTGCCCGAGCCCGCCGCGCCGAGGTTGGCCCACCCAGCCCCCTGGAACTGCGCCTGGACGCACACCGCACCCAACAACGCCTCACCACCCGCCTGCGCGGCGCCCACGAGTTCCTCAGCTGAACCCCATTCCTCAGCTGAACCCCAACCCCGACCATGCGTGAGGGAGGCCCCCGCACAGCAGGTGACCGCCCGCACCGGGGAGCACCCCCACCCGAACCTCACAAAAAGGGCGCCACCCCCTTGGGCAGCACCCCACACCAGGTACCGGGTTCACAAACGGCGATGCTGAGACGATCGGGCGCCCGTCGCGCCCGGCGAGCGGGGGAGTGGGACACAACAGTCACTCAGGGTGACTGGTGGGGCGGCTTCGACGGCGAGGTGGTCTCGGGGCGCCGCACGACAGGGGAGTGGCCCGCCGGGAGCCAGCAGGGCAGCGATTGGCTCGCACAGAGGTTCGACAGGAACGCCAAGGACCACGGGCGCCGAACTCGTGTTCGACGTCCAAGCATCCAGGAAGGACAGCACTCGAGTGCTGTCGAAAGCGGTTCGTGAGTACTCGGCAAGGGATGCGGCGACGCCCGCACGGAAAAACGGTCATGTGTCATCAAACAACCACAAAAGGATGCATAACACCGTTTATGCATGAAACATGGAGATACCAGCACCCAGAAGGAGCCCGCCGGCCCCATGCAGCCTGAGGCCGCAGCCAACCAACCCACCACCAAGCACCCCGCAACCCAGGGCACCACCCAAGGACACCAGACCCTCACGACACTGACTCGCCGAAAACCCGCCCGAGCCCGACAAACACGACCCAAGGACCCTGTCAGAGCACACCCGCGAACCCAGAAAACCCACAGCACCCAGGGGCGTTATCCACAGGCGCCTGACCAGGGATTTACCGGCCGCGACCGCGCCGGGGCAAGCCCGAATCCGGGGCCTCAGGCTCCGCCCAAGCACACCCGCAGCGCCCCAGAAAACTCCTCGTACACCCACCAAGGCCCACCAAGGCCCACCAAGGCCCACCAAGGCCCACCCGGAGCACGAAAACCCCTTCCCCACAGGCCTTCCCGAAACGCCGATAATGTACATTATGTCAAGTAGACGGTTCGGGGGCCTCCCCGCAACCACCAACACACCCCTGACACGCCCCACCCGCGATCGCATGGTCCACGGCAGCCACCCCCAGGACCAGCACCAGCCCCGAGGCGAACACCACCCGCACCCGCACCACTCCTAGACTGGGAGCACAGCCCTCGAACCCAAAACAGCACCCGCGTCGACAAGCGCCCGCACGGCCGCACCACACACCAGCCCCACCCCGGGCCAGCAGAACAACGACAGGTGACAACAGGTCATGGACCAGAGCCCGCACACCGGCCAGCACCGCTTCCTCGCGACGCTGTCGCTGCGCCGCACTCTGCACGCCCTCCACTCCCTGACCAACGACGCGCACTCCCCCAACTCCCCCGACTCCCCACCTCATCAGCGGAACCAAGGGCTGCCCCTGCCCTTGATCGTGTTGGGAGCGGCCATCGCCGTGGTCGCGGCGAGCACCACGGTGTGGGCCCTGAGCCCGTCGCTGGCACTGTGGCCCCTGCTCGCCCTGGCGCTGCTCATAGCCGGGGCAGCCATGGCCGTCGGAATCATCGCCATGACCCCGTTCATGGTGTCCATGACCTGGTCAGCCCAGGGCTCCCCCACCGGACGGGCCTGGATTCCACCAACAGCTCTGACGTTCGCAGCCTGTGCCCTGCCGTTGCTCTCACCATTGCTGCCATGGTGGAACGCCCTGGGTTTTTGGGTCCTGCTGCTGGCCGCCGCGCTGGCCAGCACCTACCTGGCACTGCCCGCGCTGGGCCGTGACATCGAACTGGATCAGGCCCGAAACAACTGGGGCACCCACGAGGACTGACTGTGAGGATGTGTAGCGACTTCTCCGCACTCCTGCGCACTCTCCTCAAGAGCGCACTCCTGCGCACTCTCCTCAAGAGCGCACGCCTCAGCCCCGCGCACCGCCGCCTCCTCGGTCCCCCAGTCCCACCACAAGCGCCTACCCGCCATAAGTCACCCTGCACGTTCCGGTTCCCGGCGGCGCCCCGGACCCCTGCGAAACAGAATTGACTTCCGGGTAAGTTACCAGTGAGTCAATTCGGTGGCTAGACTCCCCCCGTGGCCACCACCAAAAACAACCGCACCGGAACCAAAGGCGTCCCCCGCGCCCAACGCGAACAACTCATCCTGGACGCCGCCGCCCACGAGTTCGCCCACCATGGCTACGCCACCGCCTCCGTCGCCGCCATCGCCCAACGCTCAGACATCTCCAAACCCCTGGTCTACGCCTACTTCAACTCCAAAGAAGGCCTCTCCCAAGCCTGCCTGCACCGCGCCGGAAAACCCCTGATCCAAGCCGTCACCGACGCCCAACTCCCCGCACCCGCCCACATCCGCGCCGCCGCCACCCTCCAGGCCATCTTCACGACCCTGCAACCACGCCCCCACGACTGGTCCGTGCTCTACGACCCCACCCTGCCGCCCGGCACCCCCACCACCACCGCACAGCACTACCGCCAACGCCTCAACACCCTGGGCGCCACCGGCATCAGCCAAATCCTCAACCACCACGGCGACCACGACCCCCACGACCACGACCTCCTCACCCAGGTATGGTTCTCCACCGTCACCACCGCCGTCACCTGGTGGCTGGCCCACCCCGAACACAGCGCCCAGGACATGACCCACCGCTGCCAACGCCTCCTGAACACCCTGCTCACCCACCCCACCTAAAACACCGAACAGGACCCAACCAGCCCGCCCCGCTCACCACGGGCCACCGAACCTGGCCACGTAGTGCCACACCCGCTTCAACGACTGCGGCTCCCACTCCCCCGAGCGCGCCGCATCCCCCACCACCTTCGGGGTCAACCACCCGCCCACCGCCAACCGCTCCCCCAACTCCACGAACTCCCGCCCCCGATAGGTGGGATGACGCCGCAACTCCCCCACCGACAACCGAAAACCCCCGTGCCAGGACAGTGCACACCCCAACCCCCGGGCGACCTCCTCCACCGCCGTGCCGCGAAAACTCGGATCCAGCACCAGCTCGGCCACGTCCACACCCCAGCGCACGGGCCCGTGCACCTGCGCCTCCACGTACTCATCCAGTACGTCCCGGCCCGCACCACCGTTGACCGCCCCGCGAGCCAGTTCCACCAACCCCATGCGCTCGCCCACCCCGAAGGCACAGGGCTCGAAAGTGCTGTCGGGGTAACAGAACGTGCTGCGCTGCGCCACCCGCGGAGCCAGCCGGAAGAAACACGACCCGAACCGGGGCGCCGCACCCACCTGGCTGCCCGCCCAGTCCAAAGCCCCGTACACCGGCCGAGAACACACCGGAGCCCGGTCATAGGCCCCACCGAACATACGGCTCTCCCACCGCCACCGGTCCCCGCCCTCGAACGCGGTCAACCCACCGTTGCTGGTCCCGGTCACGAACTGGGGCCGGTACACACCCTCCAGGGCCATGCTCTCGACCACGGTGTGCCCAACCGCCCACCGGTCGGGATGGAAGTTCAGCGTCACCGACCACGCAGGCTCGAACCCACCACCCCAGGAACGCTCCCGCACCCACTCCAGCGCCCGTTGGGCCGCCAGCTGCCCCCGGGCCCCATCACAGCCGCCACCACACCCGCACCCATGTGCGCTCAACTCGTACATGGCCCCGATCCTGCACCCACCGGGCCCAACCCCACCCGTTTTCCACCCAATCCCGCCCAGCCCCCAGAACCCGGGCCCGCCCCCACCACACAACAACCACCTACACAAACCTCACCCGATCCACCCCCACCACCGACCCCGCACCCGTACCCTGCCCCCATGCTCATCCGCACCCTGTGCCGAGGCTGCCTGGGCAGCGGCACACAGGTCCAGGTTCTGCCCTACACCCCCGACACCTCCCACCAGCCCAGACCCTCATCCCGCGCCCCTGCCCCCACTGCGCGGGCAACGGCCACCACCACCTCGCCGCCACCCACCGCCCCACCCTGGGCCACACACCCGACACAGACGGGATCTAGCCCACCCACCGGATACCGGCATGTACACGTAACGGTCGGGCACGCCACGCGAAACACCCCGCCCCCAGCCTCCTAGGCCCCCCGAACAGCACCCGACCCGAGGAGGTGGACATGGCCCGCTCCCGCCTGAGCGCCCTGCCCCAGAACCTGGCCGACACCATCACCGTCATCGACGCCGGACACCTCAACCACACCGGACCCCGCACCGAACTCACCCACGCCAGCGCCCACGCCCTCATGGCCATCTGAACCAGGGACCGGAAAAGGCCACGGCAACCGCACCGGCACGCGGCACACAAAAAAGGGGGCCGCCCACCCGGGCAGCCCCCTCACCACATCCAGGGCCAGGGTCAGGGCAGACGCAACCACCCCGTGCACACCTTCAACCCACGCCCCGACTCCAACCGCTCCACAGCCGCACGCTCCAACCGGGTACGCCGAGGAGCCCGCTCCACCTCCACCCTCGGCATCCCGAACACGAACCGGAACACATCCCCCTCACCCGGCGACCCCTCGCCCACCAAGGTGAACCTGCGCTGAAACCGCACGATGTTGGACTCCTCCCCCAACACCTGCCCCCACCAGGGGTCCAACAGCCACGAGGTACACGTGGCCACCACCGCGTCCACTCCCAGCTGCTCACGCGCGAAAGGCCGGGCCCGCTCCAACGCATCCTGCACCGACTCCGGCCTCAACCCCCCGGACGGAATATGCAGCCGCAGCACCGGATCCCCCACCGCAAACCCCGCACCCAACGCCCGCGCCTCCTCGGGCGGGTACCAACCCACCGGACCCTGATCCCCGAGCAGTGCGGGCTCCAGCTGCAAACCCCCCACCCAGAACAACCGGTCCCGAAACTGCGCCGCCACCCACGCCGCCGTCTCCACACTCAAGTGCCCGAACAACCGCCGCGACCGCAACACCTGCACACCCACATCGGCCAAAGTCGCCACCGTCACCGAACGGTCGATCCCCCGCTGGGCGTGCCGCCGCAACTGCTCGGGCACCATCGCCGCGAACGCCCACAACGACGCCGCCCGCACCCGCGCATCCTGCGCCTCCACCAACTCCGGCCAGGGCCGCCACACCCCCGCGGGCAGATCCGTATCCGCCCACAACCGCCGGTACATACACCCCACCAGGTGCCACAACTCCTGCGGCCACTCACCCCCAGGACCGTCCGCGCCCGGCCACAGCGCCTCCAACTCCGCGCGGTCATTCTCGGCCAACACAAACATGTCGAGCACCTCGGCCGCCGCCGAACCCGTGGGCACCTTCAACCCCACACCCGGCTCAGGCAACCCCTCACAGGCCGCCAGCCACTCCCCCACACCCGCATCCAGCCCGAACCGCTCCACCACACGCGCACTATCCATGCGCACATCCTGGCGCCCCCACCCGCCCCAAGGGAAGAACCACACCACACGCAAACACCACAAAACCGACAAAAACCACACTCAGGCGATCCAAACCAACCCACCGCCCAGTGAGACCAGATCCACAGGTGGGCATAGTGTTAAAAGCAACCCACCACCCACCGAAAAAGAGGAACACCACCGATGTCCGACCCAGCGCAGAACCTGCGCGACTGGATCGCCACCTACAACTCCCCCACCACGTCGGCGGCCCACCTCCTCTGCGACCGCCACGACCCCAACACCACCGCCACCACCGAAATCGGCCCCACCCTCGAACCCACCACCCTCACCTACGGCCAACTCAAAGAACGCTCCCAAACCCTCGCCACCGGCCTCGCCCACCAAGGCATCCAACCCGGCGACCGCATCGCCACCCTCATCCCCAAAGGCATCGACCTCACCATCACCGCCCTGGCCACCTGGCGCCTCGGCGCAATCCTGGTCCCCCTCCTCACCTCCCTCGCCCCCTCCGCCATCACCCAACGCCTCACCGACTCCGACGCCCGCATCGTCATCACCGCCGACGAATACCGCACCAAACTCGACCCCACCCCCCACACCACCACCCCACCCACCTGGAAAATCGCCACCACCGGCACCCAACCCCTACGCGAAAACGACCACACCCTCACCACCCTCAGCCAACACCCCCCACACACCACCCCCCACACCACCACCGGAAACGGCGACATCGCCACCGTCTACGTCTCCAACCTCATCGGCCCACCCCGCGGCGTCCGCGTCCCCGCCCGCGCCCTGGCCGCCATGCACGCTTACCACCACTACGGCCTCGGCGTCCAAGACGACGACGTCTACTGGAACACCGCCGATCCCGGCTCCGCCTACGGCCTCTACCACGGCCTCATCTCCCCCCTCCTCGCCGGCCACAACTCCCTCGCCCTCCGCGCCGGGTTCTTCGACCCCGAACTCACCCTCGACGTCCTCGGCCTCTACCAAGTCACCAACTTCGCCACCGACCCCACCACCTACCGCACCCTTCGCGCAGCCACCAAAACCCTGCCCCCCGAAATCATCGTCCAACGCCTCGCCAGCGCCGGAGAACCCCTCTCCCCCGACGTCATCGACTGGGCCACCGACCTCTTCGGCGTCCCCATCCGCGACCACTACGGCCAAACCGAACTCGGCTGGTGCGCAGGCCTGCCCAACGGCGACCTCCAAGACGCACCCACCACCACACCCCCCGGAGCCATCGGCCCAGCCCTGCCCGGCTGGAACATCCAAGTCCTCGAAGCCATCACCGACGAACCCGCACCCCTGGGCGCCTACGGCCGCATCGCCATCGATCGCACCCAAAGCCCCCTCGACTGGTTCGACGGCTACCTCGGCTACGAAAACACCATCGACATCCGCTTCACCCCCGAACGCACCTACCACCTCACCGGCGACACCGGAATCATGGACCGCCAAGGCAACCTCCACTTCTCCACCCGCGACAACGGCGCCATCATCACTCGCAGCTACCGCATCGGCCCCACCGAAGTCGAAGCCACCCTCGCCACCCACCCCGCCGTCGACGAATGCGGCGTCTACGCCATCCCCGACGAACTCGCCGGACACCTCGTCGGCGCCCGCATCGTCCTCAACGAAGGCCACACCGGCACCCCCCAACTCGCCGAAGAACTCCGCGACTGGGTCAGCACCCACTTCGCCCCCCACGCCGCACCCCACACCATCGACTTCATCGACGAACTCCCCCGCACCGCCTCCGGAAAAATGCGCCGAGCCCGCCTACGATGACCCCCTCACCTGGCCCGACTACGACCCATAACGCCAACCGGACCCCACCACCGAAACCGAACGCCAAGACCTGACCCACGCCCTCCCCAACTCATCGTCGAACACACACCCCACCTCACCCCCTTCACCCACAAACACACAGGAGATGGCCTTCAACCAAGCCGTCAGCACCCTCCTCAGCGAGCGCTAGGGACCCTGGGCCACAACCTGGACAAGCACCCTCCCCCACACCACGACACCTGGTGCTGCGTCAACCACTCCCTCTCCCCCGCTACGCCGACGACGTCCCCGGCGCCCAGGCCCTGGCCAAGCTCGTCGACATCCTCATCCGAGCCACCACCAGCAGAGCCACCAGGCCCAGGAAACGAAGCACCCCTCAACCTCGGCTCCGGCCCCAGCAGCAGCCACGCGCGCGCCCACCCCACGCCTGTGCCTGCTGGGCCCGACCGCCCCGAAGCCCCGCATCGGATCCCTGATCCAGCACCGGCGGCAGGGGTGTCTGACACGGGGATCCTTCACCCACAGGCGGGGCACGGTCGAAAGCGCCGTTACCCCAGCGCCCTGCCGTGCCCCTCAACATCCCGCGAACGAACCCGCACCCGCCTGAACCCGAGCCGAATCACCCGTCCCCGGCCGTCTCACCCCAAGGTCTGCGCCGTCGCCGCGATCAGCTCGTCCACCCGGGCCGCCAACGCCATGTCCTTGTCGGTCACCGCGCCCTCCGAATGCGTGCTCAACGCCAATCGCACCGTGTTGTACCGGATGTCGATATCGGGATGGTGGTCCGCCTGTTCAGCCGCCTGCGCGACTTCGTTCACCAACGCCACAGCCGCCAGGAAGTCCGGCAACCGCACCGTCCGGTGAATCAACACCTCCTGCGGATCCCACTCCCAACCGTCGAGCCTCCCCAACCCCTCACGAACCTGCTCCCCGCTCAAACCGGCCATGGCTCCCCCTCCGCTCAGACGAATCCTCGTGCCCCGCCCCTACCCACTCCCCCACAACACAAAGGTGCCCCCGCCCACCACGGACGGAGGCACCACCAGTCCCTCAACTACAGGTTCGTGCCGAAGAACTCCACCAGCTTCGCCGTCGCCTCAGCCGCCGCACCCTCGCTGAACCCGCGGGTGGGAGCCTCCGTCCCCGCGATCATCAGCAGCGGACGCGGCGCCAACTTGGCCACCCCGGCATAGGAGTCGTACTGGTCCAGCTGGTCCACACTGCGCAGCGGGTACTTGCCGATCGCCCACGGGCGCTGCCCACGCGGCGTCCTGTAGTACTCGAACAGCTCCTGAACGATCTGCGGCATCGACTGAGCCGGGCCTGCCCCGAATCGGTTCACGATCCGGTTCGACTCCCGACACCCCCTTGCCAAAACCCGTCCCGGAACCCGGGCGATTCATGTTCGGGCCAGTTCTGGTACCAATTCGTGATTGGCCGGTTCCGGCCGCCCAGTGGAGCCCCGAACGACCAACACAGTGGTCATACGTGGTCGATTCACCACACACAGCAACTCCCTTGAACCAGCTGCTATCTGGTTGGTGCGGCGTCAGCCGCTCCATTGTGTTGTTTACCTGCTGTTTTTCTTGAAAATATACGGCACCTTTACATCGTAGATTTTTAAGTCGAACAAGACACCGGCCCCATCAGCCCGAAAAGACCACCCCCGCCGCTTCAGCCCCAACCGGATCCGAGCACCACCAAAGCCTTGCAAATCCCCGCACGGAACGATTAGCTCTGTGGAACTCCGGCCCCCATCCCCCACCGGCGGCCCCCACCAGTCACGCCCGCCACTCCCCCCGGAAGCGAGCCCATGCCCCACGAGAAGCGCACCTCGCTTCGCGCCCGCATGATCACCCTGGTGCTCATCCCCAGCACCGCCCTGCTGGCCCTGTGGGCGGTCTTCACCACCGTCCTGGCCTTCGACATCCGCGACCTGCGCGCCACCACCACCCTCATCGACGAGGTCGGCGCCCCCGTCGTGGACGCGATCACCCAGCTCCAGCGCGAACGACACGCCACCATGGCAGCCGTCGACGGGCCCACCACCGGCGACACCGAACGCCTCGAGACCGCCCGCGCCGCCACCGATCAGGCCAACGAAGACCTCACCCTGGCACTGGCCCAGTACGACCGCGACGAGCTCCCCCCGCAGGTCCTGGCCTTCCAGCGCCAACTCAACCTGATCAAGCGCCACCGGGAGGAGGTCCTCACCAACCTCTCCCCCGAAGTCGACACCCTCCAGGTGGCCGGCTACCCCTTCACCCGCACCATCGAGACCGGCCTGGAGATCTGGGACGCCCAGGTCGACCACGCCGACATCGCGATCTCCCCCCAGCTACGCTCCCTGGCCTCGGTCCTGCGCACCCGCGAGTTCCTCAGCCGCCAGGACGCCATCCTGGCCCACTCCACGGCCACCAACACCTTCACCCCCGACGCGCACACCCAGTTCGCCGCCGCCGCAGGCGCCCAACGGCACACCTGGGCCCAGGTGGAATCCGCACCCGGCAGCCAGCGCAGCCCCGACTCACACAACCTCACCGGCTCATCCTGGATGAACTCGGTCCACCGCCTCCAGGACATTGTCATCAGCAACCCCGGCGGCCCCGACACCCGAGTGCCCGTCGACGCCCAGACCTGGAGCGAAGCCAACGCCGCCCTGGACGAGCGCATGCGCGAGGTAGAACAGGGACGCATGGCCCAGATCGTCGAACTGGGCCACGCCCAGACCCGGGATCTGCTCATCAGCGCCCTGGTGATCAGCGTCATCGCCCTGGCCGCCGCGCTGGCATCGGTCGTGATCGCCGTCACCGGCTCCCAACGCCTGGGCCGACGCCTGCAAGCCCTGCGCGCCCACACCCTGCACCACGCGCGCTTCAGGCTCCCCCAGGTCACCGCACGCCTGCGCGCAGGCCACAGCGTGGACGTGGACGCCGAGACGCCCCGATTCACCGAGGTCCAGCACGACGAACTCGGCCAGGTGGCCGAGGCCTTCAACGACGCCCAGCGCGCAGCGGTGGTCTCCGCCGTCGAGGAGGCCCAGGTACGGGCTGGGGTGCGCAACATGTTCCGCAACATCGCCCGGCGCACCCAGTCGCTGGTGCACCGGCAGCTGGCGCTGCTGGACCGGTTGGAGCGCACCGAAACCGACCCCGGGGTCCTGGAGTCGTTGTTTCGGATCGACCACTTCAGCACCCAGATGCGGCGCAACGCCGAGAACCTCATGCTGCTCAGCGGTGATAGTCCCACCCGCCGCGGGGTGGCCACGGTGGGCCTGCACGAGGCGGTGCGGGCCGCGGCCAGTGAGATCGAGGACTACGCCCGGGTGCAGGTGCTCGCACTGCCCCAGGTGGCGCTGCCGGGCGCTGCCGGGTCGGAACTGGTGCGGCTGGTCGCCGAACTGCTGGAAAACGCGGCCTCCTTCTCCCCACCGGGCACTGAGGTGATCGTGAGCGGGCGGACCCTGGAGGGCGGAGAACACGCGGGCGAGCACGTGGTGCAGGTCCAGGACAGCGGTCTGGGTATGACCGCAGGTCAGCTGGAGACCGCCAACGCGCTGCTGGCCGATCCGCCGCGGTTCGACCTGGGTCGGATGCGGGAGGACTCCCAGCTGGGGTTGTACGTGGTCGCCACGATCGCCTCCCGGCACGGGTTCGGGGTGGAGCTGCAGGCCTCGCCCTACGAGGGCACGCGAGCGCTGGTGCGGATCCCGGCGTCGGCGGTGGTGGAGCAGCCCCGGCAGACCGGGCCGATGCGCCGGGTCGAGCTGGTGGGGCCGGGCCGCGAACAGAGCGGGCAGGACTCGCCTGTGCCCTCCTCCCCCGCCGTGAACCCGGTTGCGGGTCCGGCTTCGACCTCGGGCCCGGCCTCGGGTCAGGTTTGGGCTGTGGTCGAGCGTGTGCGCCCCGGACGGCACCGGGCGGCGGAGAACCCCAGGCAGTCCAGCGGGCCGGCCCCCGATGAGGGAAACCGGACCAGCGCGGGTCTGCCGGCCCGGACCGCCGGAGCAACCTATCCCAGGCACGCCGCAGAGCCGGTGGGGACCCCCGAGCCCTCTGAAAGTCCACGTGGCGGATCGCCGGGTGCGCCCGAGGGACCGAACGGGTCAGGCACACCGTCCCAGGCGGGCGGGAGCGGCCGGTGGAACACTCCGGGAGGCCCCGCGGGTGCGCGCCCCGGTGTCCCCGAGGCGTTCGCGACTCCGAGCGGGTCCTGGTTCCCTCCTGAGCAGTTCCCTCCTGAGGATGGAGGCGGGTCTGGTGTCCCGAACCCCTCTCCCGCCGACATGGGCGACACCTACAAGGGTCTGCCGCGGCGTCGGCGCCGCAGGGTGCCTCCCGGCCCGTCGCAGAGCAGTGCACACAACAACCAGGCCACCGGTGGGCAGCGTCCGCTGTCGGAGATCCGGTCGATGATGAGCGCCTTCCAGGCCGGGACGGAGCGCGGACGCGCGGAGTCGTCCGGCGTGGAGCGCGCGCAGGGTGGGCCCGAGCAGGGGTCGCACCACGATGAGAGTTCGGAAAGGTGATGTCGATGTCGGCTGAGGCCACGGCTGAGGGCTGGAGCTCCGGGGACGGCGTGGACGGGGTGTCCGCGGGACAGAGGCTGAACTGGCTGATGGGTGACCTGGTGGAGCGGGTGGCGGGGGCGCGGCAGGCGCTGTTGCTGTCGGCGGACGGGTTGCTGTTGTCGCGTTCGCCCGGTGTGGACCGGGACGAGGGTGAGCGGCTAGCGGCGATCGCGTCGGGGTTCTCGAGTCTGGCCCGGGGTGCGCGTGCGCAGTTGGGCGCTTCCG
Source organism: Nocardiopsis valliformis DSM 45023 (assembly GCF_000340985.1). Classification (NCBI taxonomy): domain Bacteria; kingdom Bacillati; phylum Actinomycetota; class Actinomycetes; order Streptosporangiales; family Nocardiopsidaceae; genus Nocardiopsis; species Nocardiopsis valliformis. The sequence goes on along the minus strand of NZ_ANAZ01000007.1, from coordinate 141,233 downwards.
AGGTGCGGCAGAGCGTGGTGGAGATGGACAGTGTGTTCTTCTTCGTGCTGCCGGCCGGCCAGGGGGCGCAGTTGGCTCTGGTGGCTGATTCCTCCTGTGACATGGGGCAGGCGGCGTTCGAGGTGAACCGGTTGGTGCGGCAGGTGGGTCCGTACCTGTCGGCACTGCCGCGAGGGCGGGGAGGGCAGGGGTGAGTTCGGTGCCTGCGCAGGGTGAGGGGTGGTCGGCGGAGTCGAGTCTGATCCGCCCGTACTCGTTGACGGGGGGTCGTACACGGCCTTCGCGGACGGATTTCTCGATGACCTCGCAGGTGGTCGCGGTTCCGGCGGTGGAGCGCTTGGAGGTGGACGCGGAGCTGGAGCTGATTCTGTCGGTGTGTGTGCGTCCGGTGTCGGTGGCGGAGGTGGCCTCGTACTCGGGGTTTCCGTTGGGGGTGTTGCGGGTTCTGTTGGCGGATTTGCTGGATCAGGGGTTGGTGATGGTGCATACCTCGGACTGGGAGCGTCGTCGGCCGGACGCGCAGACGTTGCGTTCGGTGTTGGAACGCATCCGGGAGTTGTGAGGTGGTGGTGATGGAGGGCTCGTTGGCCCCAGACGGTAGTCCCGTTCCGGACACGTTGAAGATCGTGGTCGCGGGTGGTTTCGGGGCGGGTAAGACGACACTGGTCTCGGCGTTGAGCGAGGTGGAGTCGTTGCACACCGAGGAGGTGATGACCTCCGAGAGTGTGGGTGTGGACGATCTGGACGGGGTGGAGTCCAAGTCCACGACGACGGTGGCGTTGGATTTTGGCCGGATCACGTTGGACGCCTCGACGGTGGTGTACCTGTTCGGGACGCCGGGTCAGCGGCGGTTCTCGTTCATGTGGGAGGAGTTGGCGCAGGGGGCGTTGGGCGCTGTGGTGTTGGCTGACACGCGCCGGTTGGCGGATTCCTTCGACGCGATCGATTTCTTCGAGTCGCGGGGGGTGCCGTTCGTGGTGGCGGTGAACTGTTTCGACGGTCAGCTGACCCACCGTGCGGAGGATGTGCGGGTGGCGTTGGACGTGGCCGAGGGGGTGCCGGTGCTGTTGTGCGATGCCCGTGAGCGTGAGTCGGTCAAGGAGGTCGTGGTGGAGCTGGTGTCGCTGGTACTGCGCCTGGAGCTGTCGGGTGCCTAGCTGAGTGGTTTCAGTCGGTGACGGGGGTGTGCCCCAGGCGTGCGCGCATGAGGCGGTACGCCTCCCGTTCCCGCTCGTTTCGCGGTTCGCCGTTGCAGTCGTAGCCGGTGAGCCAGCGCAGCCCGCGCTGGCCCTGTTGGTCGGTCTCGACCAGGGCCAGCGCCCACAGGCGTTCGGGTGAGGCCTTGTTCTGGGCCAGGCGCAGGACGTCCAGGAGATCGGCGTCCCAGACGTCGAGGGTCTCGGTGGACCGGCTGCCCTGCTCGGGACCGAACAGGTACAGCCGGTAGTAGACCCGGTCGCTCTCCCAGGCGTTGTCGCGTTCGTCGACCGGTCGGGTGCGCATGGTGGCCACCGTAACGACAGTGTCGGTGCCGGTGGTGGATCGTGGTCGGCGGGTCTTGTGCGGGTGCGGGCTTGACTCCGCACCTTGGTGCGGGGTCGACTATGGCGGGCATGAACCTTTCGACAGCTGTGCGGGTGATCCGCGCTTCCGCGGTGTACGACCTCGTGGTGACCACCGCCTTCGCGTTGCCTTGGACCGTAGGTCTGGTGTTTGCCGGGATCGGCTGGGGCCACGGGTTTCTCGGCTTGTCCGGTGCGCTGCCCTCGACCGACCAGGTATTCACCGTTCTGTTCGCCAACCTGACGGGCAGCCTGGTCGTGGTCTGGTCCGTGGTGCGCCTGCTGCGCCCGAGTCCGGCGCTGGGTGTGGCCGACACCTGTGCCCGGTTCCTCTTCGCTCTCGGTATGGTTTCGGCCCTGGCCGCCGGGGGGTCGGTGATCCTGGTGGGGTTCCTGGTGGCCGAGGTCGTGTGGGGGCTGGTGCAGGGCGTGGTGGTGGTCTCGGCTCTGCGGACCGGGTCCGGGACGCGGGCCCCGAGTGCGGCGTCCTAGGATCGCGGCATGAGAATCGCTGAGCTGGCGCGTCGGTCGGGCGCCAAGGTGTCGACGGTGCGGTTCTACGAGCGCCGGAAGCTGCTGCCCGTACCGCTGCGCTCGTCCAACGGTTACCGGCTCTATGATGCGCAGGACGTGCGGCGGGTGCGGTTCCTGCGGCGGGGGCAGGAGCTGGGGTTCACGCTGAACGAGCTGGCCGGGTTCGTCGCCCTGTCGGACCGTTCCCGTGACGGTGTGGTCCTGGCCGGGGAGGTCAGGGAGCGCGGGGCCGCCAAGGTGGTGGAGATCGACGCACGCATCGAGGACCTGCGCCGGATGCGGCAGGCTCTGGTCGGGGTGCTGGACGCGCCGTGTGTGGAACCCGGGGCCGTGTGCCCGGTGGTGGCTGCCCTGGCTGGTGGGGAATAGTGATCCCCGGCTAGACTCCAGCCCACTTTCCCTTCAAGCCAGAGCTTCAACTCCTGTGGAGACTTTTGCTGTCTAGAATCGGAGCTGAAGCCAAGAAGTCTCAAATGTCTGATTCGCTATGAGCGTAGGGCACGGTCAAGATCGCGCAGGTGGCCAGAGACCGGGCCCAGGGTGAGCATGCCGGTCTGCGCCCCGGCGAGTTCATCCGCCGCGGGGGCGAGCGCCTCCCGGGCCCGGCGCATCACTGACCGCTCCCCCACGGCCAGAGCGGCCCGGGCGGTCAGGCACCAATGCGTTTCCAGGAGCAGGTCGCGGGCTGGCTCAGGCAGGCGCGCCACGGCCTCAGCGGCCGCCGCGGGCCGGTTCTGGGCCAGCAGCACGTGCGGACGCGCCCAGGGTTCGTGGGGGCCGTAGTCGACACCGGGCTCGGTGGGGACGGGGCGGCCGCGTCCGAGGTGCAGGCACAGCACCGCCAAGGGCTCCAGGCCGTGCGCGAGCCCGGGCATGCCCGCGCCGCCCAGCAGAGCTCCGGCGTCGCGGTAGGCCGCCTCGGCCTCCCCGAACGGCGTGCCCGGGTCGGCGCCGGCGCGTAGCGCCCGGTACCAGCGGACGAAGACCTCGGCCAGCGGACGCTCGTGCAGGCGGGCCAGCCCTCGGGTGTCCTGTGCGTGCTGGTCGGTCCCCGCCCAGTCGGCCAGGGCACAGCGCGACTGCAACCGGATGAGGTGGCCCAGGATCTGGAAGGTGACCAGGTCGTGCCGGGTAGCCAGGGCGAGGAGCTCGGCCCCCAGCGCGTCGCGCTCGGGCGCCAGTCCCGTGCGGTGGAAGGTCTGCATGTACCGGGCGTTGAGCGCGAAGGCCAGCAGCACGGGGTCGCCCAGATCGCGAGCGATCCGCTCCGCCGCACGGGCCGCCTCGGGACCGCGCGGCTCACGGGTGCCGCGTGACTCCAACGCCACGGTGGCCAGCAACCGGGCGCGGACGGCGTCGTAGCCCGCCGCGGGTAGGGCGGTCAGGGTGCGCTCGGCCGCGGCGATGACCTGAACGGCCTGTTCCGGGTCGTCCACCCGGGTCCAGTTGGCGGGAACGTCGTAGGCTCCGATCACCCGAGCCGTGAGGTGGGTGTCGCCCAGCTCCTCGGCCGCGTTGATGGCGGCCAACCGCTGGGACCGGGCTGCCTGGAGCCCTTCGGGCCCGGTGACGGCCAGGTCGCGCAGCAGGCTCACGGTGGATTCGAGCCGGACCCGCGACCCTGGGGTGACGGTCCGCTCGTAGGCGTCGGCCGCCCGATCCCACACCCGGGAGCCATCGCTTCCGAGACTCTCGGAAGCGACCCGGTCTGAGGGCGGGTCCCGGAACTCAGCTGAGGCGAGGTCCGCGGCTGAGGGTTCGGTGATCTGTCCGAGCGCCGGGTTCCGCGCCGGGTCACGAGAACTGTTCGGCCCGACGGTCCCGGTCACGGGTTCGCCGCTACCACGGGAGAAAAGGCCTGCTTCGCCTGACAGCTGCTCTTCGGGGGTGATGTGGGCAGCCTGGTGGAGGATGTCGTGTTCCAGGCGGCGCAGGGCCGGGCCGGGGTCCACACCCAGGTCTTCGACGAGCAGGGCGCGGGCGCGGCGCAGGACGGCCAGTGCCTCGCCCTGGCGGCCGCTGCGGTACAGGGCCAGGGCGAGCAGACGCCAGCCGTCCTCGCGCCAGGGGTGTTCTCTCACGTGTGCGTCCAGGTCGGGGACGGCTCGGGCGGCCTGTCCCAGCTCCAGGCGGGTCCGGGCCAGGTGTTCAAGGGTGTGCAGGCGCAGTTCGGCCAGGCGCGCGCGTTCGGTGCGGGCCCAGGGTGCGTCGGGAAAGTCGGCGTAGGCGGGTCCGCGCCACGGTTCCAGGGCCTGTTGGAGCCGGTGCAGGGCCTGCTCGGGCTCCAGGTCGGCGGCCTGTTGGAGGCGGCGCTCGAAGAGCCAGGCGTCGACGGTTTCGGGGGCCGCGTTCAGTGCGTATCCGGGGCCCTGGGTGATGAGCAGGGCTGCGGCGGTTCGGGGCGGGCGGTCCGGTTCCAGGGCGCGGCGCAGGGCGGCGACGAAGGTGCGCACCGCACTGGTGGCCCCGGCTGGCGGGGCGCCCTCCCACAGGTCGTCGATGAGCAGGTCGACGGGGACGACGCGGCGGCGGGCCACGATCAGCCGGGCCAGAACGGCGCGGTGGCGCGGTCCACGCAGCGCGAGCGGCTGTGCGTGCTCGTTCCAGGCCGTGACGGGGCCGAGCACCCCGAAACCCACCCGCATCGGCACCCCTGCCTCCCCTGTAGCCGTGTGGTCCGTGGTCAACGTACAGCCTGGTAGGCGGCCGGGCGACGCGCTGGCCGCCGGGGCCCGGTCCGGCTGCTCATCGGTTGCTCATTGGGGCGCGACAGGCTGGGGTCACATCCCAGCAGGGAAGGCCTCATGAGAGAAAGCAGGGCGTGAGTATGGCTCCGGTCATCGAGGGTTTCGGGTACGAGCGGGTGCGAGTGGCCCCGGAGGTGTCGTTGAATGTGGCGGTCGGGGGTTCGGGGCCGCCGCTGGTGTTGCTGCACGGGTTCCCCCAGACCCACCTGATGTGGCGGCACGTGGCCGCGGACCTGGCGGCGGACCACACGGTCATCTGCCCTGACCTGCGCGGGTACGGGGACAGCGACAAACCGCTCGAGTCGGGGCCGCGGGTGTACTCCAAGCGGACCATGGGCGCCGACGTGGTGGAGCTGGCCCGGGCCCTGGGGCACGAGCGGTTCGCGCTGGCCGGGCACGACCGCGGGGCGCTGGTGGCGGTGCGCACCGGACTGGACCACCCGGGGTCGGTCACGCACCTGGCCAGCCTGGACGTGCTGCCGACCCTGGACATGTGGGAGGCGCTGCGCGGGGTGCGGGGCGCGGTGGGCTTCCACCTGTACCTGATGGCGCAGCCTCCGGGGTTGCCCGAGCAGATGATCGCCGCCAGCGCGGAGACGTTCTTCGGGTACTTCCTGGACGCCTGGTCCTCCGGTCCGGAGGCGATCCCGGCCGAGGTGCGCCGGGCCTACCTGGAGGCCAGCGCCGGGGCGGTTCCCTCGATCGTGGCCGACTACCGGGCCTCGGCCGGGATCGATATCGAGCACGACGCAGCCGACCGGGCCGCGGGGCGGCGCTTGGGGATGCCCGTGACGGTGCTCCAGCAGGACTGGGGCGCGGCCCTGGGCTATGACGCCGCAGCGTTGTGGGGCGCGTGGGCTTCGGACCTGCGGCACGCCACGGTGACGTCGGGACACTTCATGGCCGAGCAGGACCCGGCCGGAGTCGTCAAGGAGCTGCGGGATCTCCTGGAGCGCTGACCCGCGTTCGTGTGCGGGGCCGGACCCCGCACACGGCTGCCTCCTCACAACAGGAGGAACCCGATCGCGCTGGCCGCCGGCACAACGGCCCAGGCCGGGGCCCGCCACACCGCCAGGGCCACGAACGCCGCCGCGGCCAGGGCCATCGTCGCGGGTGAGACCACGCCCTGGACGAAGACCGGGTCGTACAGGGCCGCGGCGAGGATCCCCACCACCGCCGCCCCGGCACCGGCCGCCGCACGGCGCACGCGCGCGTTGGTGCGCAACCGCTCCCAGAACGGCAGCGCACCCGCGACCAGCAGCGCCGAAGGCACGAAGACCGCGACCAGGGCGATCGCCGCCCCCAGCAGAGGGCTGCCCGCCACGGGCATGAGGGCGCCCAGGTAGGCGGCGAAGGTGAACAGCGGGCCGGGCACGGCCTGGGCCGCGCCGTATCCGGCCAGGAACGATTCGTGGTCTACCGCCCCGGCTCCCACCACCTCGGCCTCCAGCAGCGGCAGCACCACGTGTCCGCCGCCGAAGACCAGTGACCCGGCGCGGTAGAAGCTGTCCGCCATCCCCAGGGCCGTGTTCCCGGTCAGGGCGGCCAGGACCGGCAGGGCCGCGAGCAGAGCGGCGAACACGGCCAGACACGCCAGGGCGGTTCGGCGATGCATACCGGTCCCCGAGCCGTGCGTGGCGGAATCCGTCGGGTCGGCGTCGGGCTGGGAGGTGAGCCAGAGCGCTCCGGCCAGGGCACCCAGGGCGATGGCCGTGACCTGGCTCAGGGCCGAGGGCAGCAACAGGACCAGGACCAGCGCTGCCACCGCGATCGTGGCCTGGCGCGTGCCCGAGGCCAGGCTGGTGGCCATGCCCGCCACCGCGTGGGCGACCACGGCCACGGCGGCGGCTTTGAGTCCGAGCAGCCATCCGGCGCCGGGTTCGGCCCCCAGCGCCTGTACGCCCAGGGCGAAGGCCACTAGCAGCAGTGCCGAGGGGAGTGTGAAGGCGACCCAGGCGGCCGCCATACCGGCGTACCCGGCGCGGCGCAGGCCGATGGCCATGCCGACCTGGCTGGAGGCGGGGCCGGGCAGGAACTGGCACAGCGCCACCAGGTCGGCGTAGGCGGCTTCGGTGAGCCAGCCCCTGCGTACCACAAAGGCGTCGCGGAAGTAGCCCAGGTGGGCCACCGGTCCACCGAACGAGGTCAGCCCCAGTAACAAGAAGGCCCAGAAGACCTCACCGGGGGTCCCAGACGCCCTCGGACCGCTCGCCGGTGCGCCCTCCTCGGGGGGCTCCGGCGCAGGGCTCATGGTCGTGCTCCTTGGTGGGCGAGGCGGGCGAGGTCGTGTATCGGTGCAGGGGGTGCGGGGGAACGATAGCGAAGGCCCGGGCGGGGCCTGCGTTCGCGGCGCCCCGGTCAGGCTGGTCAACAGCCCGGGTGGCCACCGCCCGCTCAGCTGATGTTCGCTCAGTCGTGGTCGCGGCGGGTGCCGCGGCGGTCGAGGGGGACGATCATCGGGGTGTGGGTCTCGGGGTCGGGGATGATCCGCACCGGCAGGCCGAACACCTTCTCCACCAGGTCGGCGGTGACCACCGTGGCGGGCTCGCCCTCGGCGATGATCGCGCCGTCCTTCATCACGATCAGGTGGGTGGCGTAGCGGCAGGCGTGGTTGAGGTCGTGCAGGACCGCGACCAGGGTGTGCCCCTGCTCGGCGTGCAGGTCAGCGCACAGGTCGAGCATGTCCATCTGGTGGGCGATGTCCAGGTAGGTGGTGGGCTCGTCCAGCAGCAGCAGCGGGGTCTGCTGGGCCAGGACCATGGCCAGCCACACGCGCTGGCGCTGACCGCCGGAGAGTTCGTCCACCGAACGCTCGGCCAGGGCGCTGACCCCGGTGGCGGCCATGGCCTCGGCGACCACAGCCTCGTCCTGGGCCGACCACTGACGCAGGAAGCTCTGGTGGGGGAAGCGGCCACGGGCGACCAGGTCGGCCACGCCGATGCCGTCGGGAGCGATGGAGGACTGCGGCAGCAAACCCAGGCGGCGGGCGACCTCCTTGGCCGGGTAGGAGCTGATCACCTGCCCGTCCAGGAGCACGTTGCCCTGGGCGGGCTTGAGGGTGCGCGAGAGGGCGCGCAGCAGGGTGGACTTGCCGCAGGCGTTGGGTCCGACGATGACGGTGAAGGAGTTGTCGGGGATGCGTACGGCCAGGTCGCGGGAGATGACGCGCTGGTCGTAGGACAGGGTGAGGTCCTGTCCGGTGAGGCGGGTGCTGGCGTCGTCGGTCATTGTTCTCTTTCGGGTGTGGCTCGGTGGTGGCTCGTCGTCGGCCGCTGGTCCGGGCTGCGGCTCGGGCGGGGGCGGGTCATGCGCGGCCGCCGCGCCACTCGGTGTAGAGCAGCCAGATGAGGTAGCTGCCGCCGATGACGGCGGTGACCACGCCCACGGGCAGTTGGGTGGGTGCCATCAGACGCATGGCGACCAGGTCGGCCACGACCAAGAGTGCGGCACCCATGAGGGCCGCGCCGATCAGCGTGGTGCCGCCGGTACGGGTCAGGCGTCGGGCCAGTTGTGGTGCGGCCAGGGCCACGAAGCCGATGGGGCCGGCCACGGCGATGGCGGCGCCGGTCAGGGCGCTGGCGGCGGCCAGCGCGATGATCTGGGTGGACTGTGCGGACACGCCCAGGCCGCGGGCGGTGTCCTCGCCCAGTTCCAGGAAGCGCAGGCGTTGGCCGATGGCGAAGATGATCGGGGCCAGCAGGGCCAGGCCGATCCACACGGCGGCGGCCTCGGCCCAGCCGCGGCTGTTGAGGCTGCCGATCATCCAGATCTGGGCGCCCAGGGCGTCGGTGAGTTCGGCGCGGGTCATCAGGTAGTCGCGGACCGAGGCGAGCATGGCGCTGACGCCGATGCCGACCAGGACCAGCCGGTATCCCTGGACGCCGTTCTTCATGGCCAGCAGGTAGACCACACCGGCGGTGACCAGGCCGCCGGCGATGGCGCCCAGGGAAACCACCAGGCGTCCGGCGCCCAGGATGAGGATGGCGGCCACGGCGCCGGTGGCGGCGCCGGAGGTGAACCCGATGATGTCGGGGCTGCCCAAGGCGTTGCGCGACAGGCTCTGGAAGACCGCTCCGGCGATGCCCAGGGCCGCGCCGACGCCGATGGCGGTCAGGGCGCGGGGCAGGCGCACCCCCTGGACGAAGAACACGTCCAGGCGTTCGCCGTACCCCATCAGGGCGGAGGGCACGGCCGAGAGGGCGATCTCGTAGTCACCGACCGAGACCGAGATGACCAGGGTCGCCAGGCTGACGGCGATCAGGGCCAGGCTGATCACCAGGGTGCGCGGACGCAGCAGGAAGGAGACCCGGCCGCCCGGGGAGCGCCAGGCCCGGGTGCCGTGGGGGGTGAGGCGCACGGGCGCGCTGGTGCGGGGGCGGGGTGTCAGGGTGTCACTCACAGCTGGGCCATCTTTCTGCTGCGGACCAGGGCGATGAACAGGGGCGCCCCGACGAGTGCGGTGATGATGCCGACCTCCAGTTCGGAGCTGGGCAGGATGACGCGTCCGACGGTGTCGGCGGCGGTGAGCAGGATCGCGCCCAGGACCGCGGCGTAGGGAAGCAGCCAGCGCTGGTCGGGGCCGGTGATCACGCGTGCGGCGTGCGGGATGATCAGGCCCACGAACCAGATGGGTCCGGCGGCGGCGGTGGCGGCACCGCACAGCAGGATGACCCCCACGGCCGTCCCGGCGCGGATGAGGGGGATCTTGGCGCCCAGGGTGGCGGCCAGGTCGTCGCCCAGGGCCATGGCGTTGAGGGAGGGGCCCAGAGCCAGGGTGACCAGGATGCCGATGATCAGGAAGGGAGCGACCTGGAAGAAGATGTCGAGGTCGCGTCCGGTCAGGGAACCGACCTGCCAGAACCGGATGCGGTCGAAGACGAAGTCGTTGAGGACGATGATGCCGTAGATGAGCCCTTGGAGGACGGCGGCCAGGGCGGTTCCGGCCAGGGCCAGGCGCACGGGGGTGGCGCTGGCGCGGCCGCGCGAGCCCAGGGCGTAGACAGCGACGGCGGCGAAGGCGGCGCCGATGAAGGCGGGCCAGACCAGGCCGGCTCCGGTGGCGCCGAAGACGAAGACGGCCACGACCACGGCGGCGGCTGCGCCGGAGTTGATGCCCAGGATGCCGGGTTCGGCCAGGGGGTTGCGGGTTAGGGCCTGCATGAGGGCCCCGGCCAGGCCGAGGGCGGCGCCGACGAAGATGCCGATGATGGTGCGGGGCACGCGTAGGCTGCGGATGACGTCGTGGTCATAGGAGCCGTTGTAGTCGGTCAGGGCGGCCCACACGTCGGCGGCGGGGATGGGTTTGGCTCCGACGGTGACGCTCAGGAGCGCGCAGACGGCGAGGACTCCCACGGCGATGATCAGGCCGATGGGGCGGATGACGCGTCTGGTCAGGGTGGGGCGCGTTGGTGTGGGCGCGCGCAGGGCCACGGCTTCCCCGTTCGTCTTACTGGGCATGTGGGTGAATGGCTGGGGGCCCGGTCGGAATCAACCGAATCCCACCCGGACAGGTTAGCCTTACCTACATCCTGTTCGTACGAAAGGGTCCCCGCACATGCCCGAATTCACACGTTCCGCACGCTCGTTGAGTGTGTTCGCCCTGGTCGGAGCCCTGGCGCTGAGTGCCTGCGGCACCGACGGCGGCGATTCCGCCTCCGAGGAAGGCGCCGAGACCCGCACGGTGGAGGGCGCCAACGGGAGCGTGGAGGTTCCTGCCTCCCCCGAGCGGATCGCCGTGCTGTGGCGGCCCACGCTGGCCGCCGTCACCCAGCTGGGCCACGACGTGGTCGGCACCATGGGCAGCCCCGGCGAGGCCGACCAGGGCCTTGCGCCCTTCCTGCCCGAGGACGTGGACGGCGCGGACCTGAAGCTGGTGACCAGTTCTCCGGCCGAGGACGACATCAACATCGAGGAACTGGCCAACACCGAGCCCGACCTCATCATCGGGGTGAGCACCGCGCTGGGCGCCCAGACCGAGATCCTGGACAGCCTGGAGGCGATCGCGCCCACGGTTCTGCTGGAGTGGGAGGGCACCGGCTCCTGGCGCGGTCACCTTGAGGAGGTCGCCGAGATCCTGGACGCTCAGGCCGAGGCCGAGGAGGAGGTGGCCGCCTACGACGCCGCCGTCGAGCAGGCCCGCGCCGACCTGGCCGAGGCCGATGTGGACCCGGCCCGGACCGAGCTCTCCCTGGTGCGGTTGCAGAGCGAGAGCGAGATCCGACTGGAGACGCCCGAGTCCTTCCCGGGGCAGATCGTGGACGACCTGGGTTTCGCGCGCCCGGACACCCAGGTGGAGGCCGACGGAGACACCGACTTCATCCCGCACAGCTACGAGAACCTGGACCAGGCTGACGGAGACGCGGTCTTCGTGCTGGCTGGTTCGGGCTACCCGGACGCCCCCGACACCTTCTCCGACGGCCTGTGGTCCAACCTGGGCGCGGTCGAGGACGAGCAGCTGTACCGGATGGACTACGACTTCTGGGGTTCGGCCAACTACCACGGCGCGCACCGGATCATCGAGGACGTCACCGCGGCGCTGACCGGCCAGACGGACCCGGCGGTTGAGGAGGCACAACCGTTCCCAGACAATGTCCGGGAGTGACAGCTGATGCTGTTGCCCGGTATCGCGAACCTGAACAGATGACGGCCCCTGCGGGGTGGGGGTGCCCTGCCCGGTAGGGGATCAGACGAAGACGTCCCAGCCCATCCGGACAAGCAGGGCCAGGACGACGACGAGTAGCACCGCCCTGACAAACCCTGACCCCCGCTGTAGGGCCATGCGGGCGCCGACCTGGGCGCCCATGATGGTGCACACCGCCAGGCCCAGGCCCAACAGCCAGTCCACGTGGCCGCCCAGGGAGAAGACCACTAGGGCGCCGATGTTCGTGCACACGTTGACGATCTTGGCTGAGGCCGAGGCGTGCAGGAAGTCCATGCCCAGCACCGCGGTGAAGGCGATGATCAGGAACACGCCCGTGCCGGGGCCGATGATGCCGTCGTAGAAGCTCACCCCGAGCCCGGCCAGGGCCAGCGCCGCCAGGATCCGGTTGCGGGTGCGCATGGCCGGGTTGGGCGAGGTTCCCATGGCGGGCCGGAAGACCACCAGCAGAGCCACACCGGCCAGGACGACCATGATGATCGGTTTGAGCACGTCGGCGGTCAGGGCGGTGGCCAGGGCCGCGCCCAGCCCCGACCCGAGGAGAGCGAGCCCGGCGGTGGGGATCACGACCTTGCGGTCGATCTTCACCTTGCGGGCGTAGGCGATGGCGGCGGAGGTGGTACCGAAAACCGCGCCGAGCTTGTTGGTGCCCAGCAGGGTGGCCAGCGGCATGTGCGGGGCGGCGACCATCAGGGCGGGGAGCAGCAGCAGGCCCCCTCCCCCAACGACGGCGTCGATCCAGCCCGCGGCGACGGCGGCCAGCAACAGCAGGCCGAGGATTTCGGGGTCCATCACCGGGGGTTCTCAGCGAGGGCAGGCGGAGAGGGGATCATCGGTTCTCTTCCAGGGCGGGGAACGGGACGCGAGCCAATCTAGCCAGCCGAACCAACCACTTTGTCAGGGGACCGGGGCATTGATCCCCTTACAAGACACTGGGTGTTGTTGCTCTTGTTCGATATGAGTGTGCACTCCAAAGAAGGCACAGCTTTACGAAGTAGATTCGTAGTAACGTGAAAGGAAGCGGTGACGCCCGAGTACAGGGGGCGCCACCGCCGTTCGGTGCGGACGGGACCGCGCTCAGAACTTCGCGCGCTCGAACCACTCCCTGGCCTGGGTCAATACGTCCGGGGTCAGCTGGTGTCCCCCGAGGTGCTCGCGGGCCTCCACGTCCGCGCCCCGCTGCCCCAGCTGAGCGGCGACCAGGCGGGCCTGGTCGATGGTGGTGATCGGGTCGGCCACCCCGTTGCCCAGGAACACCTGGGTTCCCGAAAGGTCCACCGGGTCGGGTTCGCGCCCCTGAAGAGGAGCACCCCCCGCGAAGAGCGCCGCGCCCGCGACCAGCCCCGGGTGGAGCAGCAGCAGACCCGCGCCCGTGTTGGCGCCGTTGGAGAACCCACTGACCACGATCCGCTCGGGATCCAGGTCATAGGCGAAGGTGGCGGCCCGGACGAACCCTGCCAGCTCGGCGGTGCGCACGATCAGGTCGTCGACGTCGAAGACGCCCTCCCGCAGACGACGGAACCAGCGGTTCATGCCGTTCTCGGTGACCTTGCCGCGCGGCGAGAGCAGGGCTGCGCCCGGAGCCAGCGCACGACCCAGCGGCAACAGGTCGTGCTCGTCGGCGCCGGTGCCGTGCAGCAACAGCAGCGCCGGGGCGTCCGGGTCGGTGGCCGGTTCGAAGACGTGCACGAAGTCCTCGACACTGACCTCGGGAACGGTCACTGGTTGACCTCCACCCGCGGCAGGCTGGCGGCGATCTGCTGGTGGTTGGGCTCCAGCCACGGCGGCAGCTTCAACGAACGGCCCAGCTCCAGCAGCGGCTCGTCGTAGTCGAACCCGGGGCCGTCCGTGGCGATCTCCAACAGCACACCGCCGGGCTCACGGAAGTAGATCGAGGTGAAGTAGGTGCGGTCGCGGATCTCGGTGACCCCCACCCCGTCGTGCTCCAGGCGCTGACGCCAGGCGTCCTGCACCGGGGTGTCCGGGGCGCGGTAGGCGACGTGGTGCACGGTCCCGGCGGCGACCACGCCCCGCTCGGCCTTGGGGTCGGCCAGCACATCAACAATGGTGCCCACGCCGTCACCGGTGTCGTTGGTCCGGAACCGCATCCGGTCGCCGTCCTCGCTGTGCAGGTGAAAGCCCAGCTGGCCACCCAGCATCTGCGCGGTACCCTCAGCGTCCTGCTCCGTCAGCGTGACCGCGCGGATACCCCGGATGGCATGGTCGGTGGGGACCACTCCCCCGTCCCAGGGGTCGGTGTCGTGGTGGTCAGCGCTGGCGGCCAGCTCGATGATCAGCCCGTCCGGGTCGCGCAGGGAGAGGACGTCCTCCTCACCGCGCTCACTCGGGCGCGTGGTCTCCACGTTCAGCCCGGCCAGGTGCTCGGCCCACCAGCCCAAAGACCCCTCAGGAACGGAAAAGGTCGTGGTGGTGGCCTGACCCGCGCCGATCTTCCCCCTGGGCGCGTCAGGCCAGGGGAAGAAGGTCATGATCGTGCCGGGGTTGCCCGCGCGGTCGCCGTAGTAGAAGTGGTAGGTGTCCGGGGAGTCGAAGTTGACCGTCCGCTTCACCATGCGCATGCCCAGCGCGTTCAGGTAGAAGTCAGCGTTGGCCTGGGGGTCGCTCGCAATCGCGGTCACATGATGAATCCCCGAGGGACGCACGTCCATATCCTTCACCCTTCCCTTAACGGTTACTCACTCGCACCAACAAGTTGAATCTTAAACTATTCCCGCGCGGCAGTCTCCCCTCCCCCGCCCAGAAACCGGTCTACCTTCCACCAAGACCAGCGGGGCAGAGCAGCCCACCCCGCTCCCCCAGCACCCGTGTCACACCCGGGCCCATACCGTGACGTTCTGCCAGAGGCCTTCCCCGTCCGCGGTTCTCGCGGCTACGGTGTCCTTCATGAGCACGAGCGACCCCACCCGTATCCAGCCCTCCGGGATCTGCCGCCGCGGTCATCACGAATGGCGGCACGACCCGCCGGGTGGGAAGCGCCTGGTGTGCGTTCGCTGCAAGTCCATGAGTATGAACAACTTCGGCGCCCCCTGCCACACCGACTGCACGGACTGCGACCGTACCGCCGCACGCCAGGTCGGTGCTCAGTAGTTCCTGGACCGAATCGCTCCGCAGTTCGAGCACTGTTCGGTACCGCTGTTGGGTCCAGAGCCCCAGTCGTGGTCACACGCCGGCATGCGTCCTCCTCGCGCCAGAATCAGAGGTGTCCTACCCACGCGGACAGCCCTTACGGGCATCTCCAGTGGGCAACTCTGAGAGCGGTCGAGCCAAGAGGACTTGGCCATCCCCATTTATTTCCCGCCGCACGGCGGTTGCCGCCTCCCCCCGAATCCCAACGGCAACTGCTTCGGCCTTCGGCCAGGGCCCTCCCCAGTTCGGCGGGGATCGGGTCGCGTTTCGCGGCCGGTCATTCGTGCCATCGGAAAAGCGGCAGCGAAGGAGGGAGCGCCCCCAGGCCTGCGCGCACCGGGCCGCGTGTCGCGGCCGGTCATTCCCAGCGACGGAACAGCGGCAACGAGGGAGGGCAGGGGGCCGGGCACGGCGCTCACCGGTCCGCGTGCCGCGGCGGTGGGGTGGAGGCTGCCGAGCCCCCCGGTGGTGGAGTGGTGAAGTTGCTCAGGGCGGTACGGGTGACCCCAGTGGGGGTGATCACGGGCGGCCTCCCCAGGCGAGAGCAGGCAGGGCCAGCGGGGACGGTTTTCAGCGTGGCGCCCGAAACCCGCACCTAAGACTGTCCGCTGCTTCCGAAACCCCTGTATCCCCGATGATCTTGCTACCAGGGGCGAGTTCGGCGCCGAACTCGCCCCTGGTAGCAAGATCATCTTCAACAGAGGACCGAAACAGGCACCCGACCCCAGACACCACCACTGACCTCGCCGCCGCTTGTCCGTCGCCGACCTTGACCGGCCGCGACACGCGACCCGATCCGCGCAGGGCTGAGGAGACAGCCGCCTTGGCCGCTGCTGTTCGCTCTTGGGTATACCGAAGTGGGCGGAAACGAAGCTTCCCCATATAACGAGCATGCGGGCCAGGACCTCCTCGTCGTCGCAGGCGAAGCGGATCAGGTCGCCTTCGCTGAGGAGTTGGCGCGAGGCCTCCTCGACCCTGGCCTCCGCGGTCTTGCGGCCCTGGGCGATGAGGTCGAAGTAGCGCCGTTGGAGGTGCACCCGGTGTTCGCTGGACAGGGGGGGGAAGTGGGCGTTCCCCAACCTCGACCTCACCGTGCACCTACGCCGTCAGCCGGAGGATCCCTGGGTGGGACTGGACACCTCGGTGGTCTTCGGTCCCTCGGGGCTGGGGTTGACCAGCACGGTGCTGCACGATCGGCCCGGCGCGATCGGCTGGGCGCGATCGGCAGCGCCCAGAAGAGACTCACCGTGCGGCCTTTCTGACCCGAACTCAGCAGACCCGTCCTCCGGCACCGTGGTCCGACCGGTCGGGACGAAGGTGGCCCGGGTGCGGTCCCTCGTCGAGTGCGGTGTGCTGACCTGGGTGGGCGAACGGGCGGTGGCCGGGCGGGGCAGGTGCAGCCACGCCTTGGTCCGGGTGTCCCGCCAGAAGGTACGGGTGGCCGGTTAGGGGGTGGGCAGCTTGCGCAGCCGCAGGGCGAACAGACCCGCCAGCACGGTCAGCCCCAGCGCCAGGGCGACGGTGCCGTTCCAGCCGACCGCGTCGTAGACCACCCCGCCGAGCCAGCCGAAGAGGCTGGCGCCCAGGTAGTAGGCGAGGGTGTAGACGGCGGTAGCCTGGGCGCGGCCGGTGACGGCTTGGGAGCCCACCCAGGCCGAGGCGGTGGCGTGGGCGCAGAAGAAGGCAAAGGTCAGCAGGAGCAGGGTGGCCAGCAGCAGCCAGACCGAGGTGGTGAAGAGCCCGCCCAGGCCGACCAGCAGGAGCAGGGTTGCGGTGGTGAGCACCCCGTACCTGCCCCAGCGCAGGGTGGCGGATCCGGCCACGGCCGAGCCGAGCATGCCCGCCGTGTAGGACAGGAAGAGCAGGGAGGCGGCCGCCTGGGACAGGCCGAAGGGCTGGTCGGTGAGGCGGAAGCCGAGGACGTTGTAGACGGCCATGAAGGCGCCCATGAGCAGGAGGGCTTGGGCGTACATGGGGATCAGTCCGCGGGTGGTCATCGCGGCTTTGAGGCGCCGGCCCATGCTGAGGCCGTCGTCGGAGTCGGCCCGGCGGGCGGGGGCGCCGGACTTGTTGCGGGGTAGGACCAGGATGAAGACCAGGAGGGCGGCCAGGCCGAGGATGGTGTTGGCGGCCACGCCCCACTGCCAGCCGCCGTGTTCGGCGGCGAACCCGGCCAGGAGGCGGCCGCCCATGCCGCCCAGCGGGTTTCCGGCGATGTACAGGCCGGTGGCCTTGGGTGCGTCGCGGGGGTGGATCTCCTCGGCGAGGTAGGCCACGGCCGCGGCGGAGACCCCGCCCAGAGCGGCGCCCTGGAGGGTGCGCAGGACCAGGAGCGTCCAGAGTTCGGTGGAGAAGGGAATCGCGGCACCCAGCACGATGGCCAGGAGCAGGGAGAGCGCGATGACGCGGGCGCGGCCGATGCGGTCGGCGGCGCCGCTCCAGATGAGGGTGAACCCGGCCAGGCCGCCGGTGGCCAGGGAGACGGTGAGGGCGGCCTGGCCCGCGGAGGTGTCGAAGCCGGTGGCGATGGCGGGCAGGATCGGCTGGACCGACCACAGCTGGGCGAAGGTGGCCACGGCGGCGGCGACCAGGGCGATGACCGTGCGCCGGTAGGCGGTCGTGCCAGCGCGCGGGCGCGGGTCACGGGTGTCGAGGGGAGTGCTGGTCACGGTCATGGTTCAACGCTAGAAAGCGTGTTTTCATACGTCCAATGCATGATTTCACGTTGTTACATACTGTTTTGTATGAATGATCCTGATGTGGAGTCTCTGACCCGGATCCTCGCGCCCCGGTTGCGGATGCTGGCGGAGGTCGCCAGGACCGAGCACATCACCCATGCCGCCGAGGCGTTGAACATGCCCCAGCCCACGCTGAGCAGGGCTTTGGCCCGGTTTCAGGAGGAGCTGGGGATGGCTTTGGTGGAGCGCACCGGGCGGGGGATCCGTCTGACCCGGGCCGGTCGGCTGCTGTTGCCGCACGTGGATCGGGCACTGGACGATCTACGCCAGGGGGTGGCCGAACTCACTGGCGCGGAGGAGGGCCGGGTGGCGCTGACCTTCCTGCCCACCCTGGGTGTGGAGGTGGTGCCGGTGCTGCTGCGGGGGTTTCGGGCCGAGCATCCGGGGGTGCGGTTCACCCTGACCCAGGAGGCGTGGGCCGACTCCCTGCGCCGGCTGGCTTCGGGCGGCGCGGATCTGGCGCTGACCTCGCCGCTGCCCTCGGGGCCCGGATTGGTCTCGGCGGTACTCCACACCCAGTACCTGCGGTTGGTGGTGCCCGAACACCATCCGCTGGCCGATCAGGGTTCCGCCTCGTTGGCGCAGATCCGGGACGAGTTCATCCTGCTTAAACCGGGACGCGGGGTGCGGCACCTGACCGACCGGCTCAGCGACCAGGCGGGGTTCACCCCCCGGGTGGCCTTCGAGGCCGACGACATCGCCACCGCGCGCGGTCTGGTGGCGGCGGGTCTGGGGGTGTCGGTGCTGCCCGCCCGTCCCAAGGGGCCGTTGGCCGGGACGGTGGAGTTGCGGCTGCGCGACGGGAACGCCACTCGGCCGGTGGGGGTGGTCTGGCCGCAGGAGGGGTCGGGCGGCGGTTACGAGCCCCCGGCGGTGGCACTGTTCCGCGACTACGTGCGCCGGGTGGGCCCCGAGGTCATCCCCGACCTCACCGGCTGAGCGGGGCGGGGTCCCCGGGGCCTTCGGAGCTCTCCGGAGCCTTCATCGGCCGGGGCCGGTAGACGAAGGTCACCAGGACCACGGAGATGTTCATCAGCAGGAACCAGGCGACCAGCTTGGACAGCGGCACCAGCTCCCACCCCTCGGCCTGGTTGGGATAGATCCAGGCACCGGCGAAGGTGGCGATGTTCTCCGCCACCCAGATGAAGAAGGCCACGCCCAGGAAGGACGCCAGGATCGGCATCCGCCGCCAGGGCTGGGAGCGGTGGTTGCGAAAGTGCATGACGCAGCGGATGTTCAGTGCCACGACCAGGACCAGCAGGACCCAGCGCAGGTCGACCACGTAGTGGTGGCCGAAGAAGTTGGCGTAGATGGCCACCGCGAGCAGCGCGGTCGCCCAGCGGGGCGGGTAGTGGTCGAAGCGCAGGTCGAACAGGCGGAAGACCCGGACCATGTAGGAGCCCACCGCCGCGTACATGAAGCCGGTGTAGAGCGGAACCCCGGCGATCCAGAACAGGCCGTCGCCGCCGTAGTGCCAGGAGCCGACGGCGGTCTTGAAGAGCTCCATGGCGGTACCGACCAGGTGGAACAGGACGATCACCCACAGCTCGCGGCCGCTCTCCAGCTTCGTCAGGAGCATGAGCACCTGGATCGCGACCGCACCGACGACCAGGGCGTCGCTGCGGGAGAGCGCGGCACCTTCGGGATACCACAGGTGGGTGCCGAGCAGCAGGGCCAGCATCAGGGCACCGAAGATACAGGCCCAGGCCTGCTTGACCGTGAACACGGCGAACTCCAACAGGTACCCGCGTACCCTCCCCCGGCCGCTCAGGGACTCCAGGCGCCGGTGCGCCCAGGTGTCCAGGCGCTGCTCGACGGAGGTCAGGGCCCACTGTTGTCCACTTGTCATGCGCTCGATGGTACGAATCATCCGGATTATCCCCGAATCAGAGCGTGCGCCGCACGGTGAAAACCAGTTGTGGGAGCGGTTCCGCCCGATCAGGATGGGTCCCCATGAACGCTCAGCACAGCTCCGCGCAAACCCCCGCTCCAGCCGCACCCGCACCTTCCTCGGGACGCCCCGTCGTCCTGATCACCGGGGTGGGGCGCACCGTTGGGATCGGCGCGGCCATCGCCCGCCAGCTGGCGGAGTCCGGCTGGGACGTGGCCCGAACCCAGTGGACCCCCTATGACGACCGCATGCCCTGGGGTGTGGAGGCAGAGGCCAACGACACCATCGGGGCCGAGCTCACCGAACGCGGTGCCGCCACACTCGCTGTGGAGGCCGACATGGCCGACCCCGCCTCCCCCGCGCGCGTCTTCGACGAGGTCGAACAGCGCCTGGGCCCGGTACGTGCGCTGGTGATCTGCCACTGCGAGTCAGTGGACTCGGGGATCCTGGACACCAGCGTGGAGAGCTTCGACCGCCACTTCGCCGTCAACGCCCGCGCCCCTTGGCTACTGGTGCGCGAGTTCGGCCTGCGTTTTGCCGGGGAGCACGGCAGTGGCCGGATCATCGCCCTGACCAGCGACCACGTGGTCCACAACCTGCCCTACGGAGCCAGTAAGGGCGCGCTGGACCGGATCGTGCTGGCCTCGGCGCGCGAGTTCGCCCACCTGGGGGTGACCACCAACGTGATCAATCCGGGCCCGGTGGACACCGGCTGGATGCCCGACCAGGTGCGCGAGCACTGCACCGAGCACACCCCGCTGGGCCGCCTGGGTACACCGCGCGACACCGCACACCTGGTCGACTTCCTGTGCTCGCCGCAGGGAGGCTGGGTCAACGGCCAGCTCCTGAAGAGCGACGGCGGCATCTCCGCCTAGCTCTCCCCCACATCTCCCCCAGGCCCTCTCCACCCGGATGATCTTGCTACCAGGAGCAAGTTCGGCGCCGATTTCGCTTCTGGTAGCAAGATCACGGGGGTTAGAACGGGTAGCGGGCAGGGTCGGCCTGCATGGTGATCCACTGGGTCTCGGTGAAGGCCTCCAGGTTGGCGCGGGTGCCGCCGAAACGCGAGCCCGTGCCCGAGTACCCCACCCCGCCGAAGGGGGCCACCGCCTCGTCGTCCACGGTCTGGTCGTTGATGTGCACGATCCCGCTGGGGATACGGTCGGCGATCTCCATGCCGCGCATCGGATTGGTGGTGACCACACCCAGGGACAGCCCGTACTCGGTGGAATTGGCCAGCTCCACCAGCTCGTCCACCGAGGAGAAGCGCACCACCGGAGCGACCGGACCGAACACCTCCTCCGCGTAGGCGGGGGTTTCCGGGTTCACCCGGTCCAGGACGGTGGGCCGGTAGTACAGGTCCTGGTAGGTGCCGCCCGCGCGCAGCTGGGCCCCGTGCTGGACGCTGCTGGTGACCAAGTGGTGGATCTTGTCGCGCTGACCGGCGTCGATGATCGGCCCGAGCGCCGCACCGTCCTGTTCGGTGCTGCCCACGACCAGCGCCTCGGCCTTGGCGGCCAGGCGCTCCACGTAGGCGTCGGCCACCGACTCGTGCACCAGGTGGCGGCCGGTGGTCATGCAGATCTGCCCCTGGTGCAGGAAGGAGCCCCAGGCGCCGATGGCGGCGGCCGAGTCCAGGGCGGCGTCGTCCAGGATGACCAGCGGGGAGTTGCCGCCCAGCTCCAGGTGGGCGCGCTTGAGGTGGCGCGCGGCGGCCTCGCCCACCTTGCGGCCGGCCGGGGTGGAGCCGGTGAAGGAGATGACGCGTACGTGCGGGTCGGCGACCAGGGCCTCGCCCGCCTCGACCCCGCCGGGCAGGACCTGGAAGACCCCTTCGGGGACCCCGGCCTGACGGAAGGCCTCGGCCAGGACAGCGCCGCCGCACACAGCGGTGCGCGGGTCGGGCTTGAGGATGACAGCGTTGCCCAGGGCCAAGGCCGGAGCGACCGAGCGGATGCCCAGGATGAGAGGGACGTTGAACGGAGCGATCACCCCAACCACGCCCGCCGGGACCTGGCGGGAGAAGCTCAGCCGCGGCTTGGCGGTGCGCAGGATCTCACCGTGCGGTTGGGAGGCCAGGGCCGCGGCCTCGAAGCACTCACTGGCGGCCACGTGCACCTGGAAGCCGGCCATCCCGGCGGCCGCTCCGCCCTCGCGGCGCAGCCAGCCGGTGATCTCCTCCTCGTTGGCCTCCAGCAGGTCGCCGGCGCGGCGCATGACGGCGGCACGTTGCTCGTAGGAGGCGGCGGCCCAGTCGCGCTGGGCCTTGGCGGCGCGGACGGCGGCCTCGCGCACGTCCTCGGCGTCGGCGATGCCGGTGCGGCCCAGGACAGCGCCGGAGGAGGGCGAGACGACCTCGGCGTCACCGCCCCTGGCCGGGGTCCAGGCCCCGGTGAAGACGGCGCTGGTGAAATCCTCGGCGGCGAGCAGGCTCACGGTGTGGCTCCTTACGAAGGCGAATGCGGTACTGCGGGATGTGGCTTGTGCCAAGCGCGCGGGCGCGGGCGCGGTTCAGGCGACCGACTGGTCGGTGCCGCGTTTGGCGCGTTGAATCTGGGCATAGACGCGGGCGCGCAGGTCGGTGAAGCGTTCGTCCTGGCGGGTGGTGAGCTGGTCGCGTTCGGTCGGCAGGTCCACGGTGATGTTGTCCTGGACGACGGTGGGCGAGTTGGACAACACCAGCACCCGTTCGCCCAGGTAGACGGCTTCATCGATGTCGTGGGTGACGAACAGGACGGTCACCCCCAGGCGCTGCCAGATCTCGCGGACCAGATCCTCCAGGTCGGCACGGGTCTGGGCGTCCACGGCGGCGAAGGGCTCGTCCATGAGCAGCACCTGGGGTTCGTAGGCGATCGCCCGGGCGATGGCCACGCGCTGCTGCATGCCGCCAGAGAGCTGCCAGGGGTAGGAGTCGGCGAACGTGGTTAGGCCGACCGCCTCCAGGGACTCGGTGACCAGTTCGGTCCGGCGGGCCTTGGGCAGCTTCTTCTCCTTGAGCGGGAGTTCCACGTTCTCGCGCACGCTCATCCACGCGAACAGGCTGCGCCCGTACTCCTGGAAGACCACGGCCATGCCGGGCGGTGGGGCCAGGACCGGTTGGTCGGCCAGTTCCACGGTGCCGCTGGTGGGTGCCATGAGCCCGGCGATGCACTTGAGCAGGGTGGTCTTGCCGCAGCCGGAGGGGCCGACCAGGCAGACCAGTTCGCCCTCGGCGAGTTCGAAGGTGAGGTCGCGGACGGCCTCCACGGCCGTGGCGCCGCCATTGTAGATCTTCTGCAGGCCGGTGACTTTGAGCATGGCGGGTCGTTCCCCCTGGTTGTCGCTGTGGTTCATGGTGTCTCACTCCCCCCGGTTGGCGGCGCGCAGGCCGCGGTACCAGCCCAGGACACGGCCCTCGACAAGCTCGAACAGGGACGAGAGCAGGAAGCCGATCACGCCGAGCAGGACCATGCCAGCCCACATCTCGGGAATGGCGAAGGTGCGCTGGAACTGCACGATGGCGAAACCCAGGCCGCTGGAGCTGGCGAACATCTCGCTGATCACCATGAGGATGATGGCCAGGGCCAGGGCCAGGCGCAGACCGGCCATGATCTGCGGGCTGGCCGAGCGCAGTACCAGCACCCGCAGTCGGGTCACCCCGGAGATCCCGTAGCAGCGGGCCGTGTCGGACAGGACCGGGTCGACCGCACGCACGCCCTCGACGGTGTTGAGCAGGA
Organism: Nocardiopsis valliformis DSM 45023; assembly: GCF_000340985.1. Taxonomy (NCBI): domain Bacteria; kingdom Bacillati; phylum Actinomycetota; class Actinomycetes; order Streptosporangiales; family Nocardiopsidaceae; genus Nocardiopsis; species Nocardiopsis valliformis. Next base: position 118,240 of record NZ_ANAZ01000007.1, on the reverse strand, counting down.
TGGGCCACACGCAGCCGAAGACGATCACCATGATCTTCATGGAGTCGTCGATCCCGGCGAGCATGATCATCAGCGGGACGAACACGGGCGGCGGGATAGCGCGCAGGAACTCCAGGACGGGTTCGATGGTGGCGCGCACACGTGCGTCCAGGCCGAGCAGGACGCCCAATCCGACGCCGATCACGGCGGCGATCGCGAACCCAGTGAGCAGGCGGCCCAGGCTGGGCAGCACGTCCACGAAGAAGCGTTCGGAGAACCACAGGTCGGCGAAGGCCGAGGCGATGGCAGCGGGGGTGGGCGTGTAGAAGCTGGCACCGGGCTGGGCGGTGATCGCCCAGTACACACCGACGATCAGGGTCGGCAGGGCCAGCACGTGCAGCAGGCGCAGGCCGATCCCGGGGGCTCCGGGGCGGCGTCGGCTCGCGGTGAAGCGGGCGGCGCGACCTTCGGGGCCCCGGCCGGGTCCTTCGTGGTCACTCGTACCGGTGGCGCCGGGTTCGACGGTGGTGGGCTGGCTCATGCGGCGACCTCCCCGCGGACGGACGTGTGCCAGCGCAGGACGCGCCGTTCGAGGGCGCGCACGCCGATGTTGATGACCACGCCGAGGATGCCGGTGGCGACGATCCACGCGTAGACCAGGGCGACGGCGCCGCCCTGCTGGGCGTTGGTGATCTGGGCCCCGATTCCGGGGGAGCCGATGATCAGCTGGGCGGTGATGGACAGGATGAGGCCAACGGCGGCGGCCAGGCGCAGACCGGTCATCAGGTAGGGCAGGGTGGTGGGCCACACGACGTAGCGGATGCGGGCCAGGCGGCCCAGGCCGTAGGAGCGGGCGGTCTGTTCGGCGACCGGGTCCACGTCGGCTACCCCGTAGAGCACCTGAATGTAGATCAGCCAGAAACAGGCGTACACGACCAGGAGCAGGGTGGAACGGATGTCGGTGCCGTACATCAGCACGGCCAGCGGGATGAGCGCCACCGAGGGGATGGGCCGCAGGAAGTCGACCGTGGAGGTGGTGAAGGCGCGCAGCCGGGGTGTGGCGCCCAGGGCGAAGCCGATCAGGATGGCGGCGGCCAAGGCGATGGCCAGGCCCAGCGCCCATCCGTACAGGGTGTGGCCGATGGCCTCCCAGAAGGGTGCGGTGGTGGCGCGCTGGGCCAGGGTGGTCAGGACTTCGGAGACCGGCGGGAAGTAGCGTTCGGGCACCGCGCCCAGGCGGGGCGCGATCTCCCACAGTGCGAGCAGCCCGATGATGCCCAGGGAGCCCAGCAGGGGCCGGTTGGGCGCAGAGCGGCTGAGCACCGGGCGTCGAGGCGCGGATCGGCCGGGTTGGGGGCGCTGGAGTGTGGCGGTCATCGGATCAGCGTTTCCAGGTCGGGGTCGGCGTCGATGATGCCGTCGGCGGCCATCAGCTCGGCCAGGGTCTGTACGGCCTCGGTGTCGATCCGGGCGGGGAAGCGCGGCCAGCGCAGCTGGTCGAACAGGTCCGGGTCGATCTCGGTGTAGGCGGTGAGGGTCTGGGTGGTCTCCTCGGGGTTGTCCTCGGCGTAGGCCAGGGACTCGTTCATCGCCTCGGTGAAAGCGTCGACTGTGTCGGGGTCCTGGGCGATGAGTTCGTCGGAGGTGAAGTAGGTGGCGATGGACAGCTCCGGGTGCAGGTCCACGAAGTTGCCCGCGATCTGGGTGGCGCCCTGCTGGAGGGCGACGGTGAGGAAGGGTTCGACCACCCAGGCGGCGTCGACCTGGCCGTTGTCCAGGGCGCCGGGCATGTCAGGGAAGGCGAGTTCGATGAAGTCGAGGTCGGTGGGGTCCCCGCCCGCCACGCGCACGGAGTTGCGTACCGAGGTGTCGCCGATGTTGTTGAGGTTGTCGATCGCCACGGTGGCGCCGTCCAGGTCGGCGGGGTCGGTGACGTCGCTGTCAGCGGGCACGACCAGGGCGCTGTAGTCGGTGTCGGCGTCGCCGGTGGTGGTCATGCCATTGGCGACCACGGTCAGGGGCAGGCCCTGTTCGCGGGCGATGATCAGGGAGGCGACGTTGCCGAAGGCGAAGTCGAGCTCTCCGCTGACCACGCGGGGGACGGTGGTGGCGCCGCCCCCGCCGGTCTCGATGGTCACGTCCAGGCCCCGCTCGGAGAAGAAACCCTGTTCCACCCCGAGGTAGAGGGGCGCGACCGCGGTGATGGGCAGGACGCCCACGCTGACTGGGGTGAGCCCGCCCTCGGAAGCGGCGGTGTCGCCGGAACCGCAGGCGGTGGCGGTCAGGGTGAGTGCGGCGCCTGCGGCGAGCACGCCCAGGGTGGTCTTCGTAGCGGTCATGTGATCTCTCCTGAGGACGGGCAAGGTGGGGCGGATGCGGGTTGGGGCGGAGCTGGGCTGTGCGAGCGGGGTCAGTTCAGGAGCGGGTCGAGGTCGGGGGCGGAGTCCAGAAGGCCGTCGGTGACCATCAGGTCTGCGAGCACCCGCACGGACTCCTCGTTGATCTGTCCGGGGAAGCGCGGCAGGGCCATCAGCTCGATGAGGTCGGGGTCGATCTCGGTGTAGGTGGCCAGGATGCGGCGGACCTCGTCGGGGTTGTCCTCGGCGTAGGCGAGGGATTCGTGGAGCGCCTCGGTGATCCCCTCGAAGAGCTCCGGGGCCTCGGCCATCCGATCCTCTGCGGTGAAGTAGGCGGCCACGGACAGGTCGGGGTGGGTGTCCACAAAGTTGGAGGCGATCTCGCGGTGCCCGGCCTCGCGGATGGTGGAGGCGAAGGGTTCCACGGCCCAGACGGCGTCGATCTGGCCGGTCTCCAGGGCTGCGGGCATGTCCGGGAAGGGCAGTTCAACGAAGTCGACCGCGGCCGGGTCCCCGCCCGCCTCGCGCACGGACTGGCGGACGGTGGTGTCGCCGATGTTGTTGAGGTTGTTGGCGGCCACGGTCAGGCCCTCCAGTTCGGCGGCGCTGGTGACGTCGCTGTCGGAGAGGACGAACACCCCACCGAAGTCGCCTCCCTGCTCTCCTGCGCTGGTGACGCCGTTGGTGAGGGTGGTCAGGGGCAGGCCCTGTTCGCGGGCGACGATGAGCGAGACCACGTTGCTGAAGGCGAAGTCGAACTCGCCGCTGATCACCCCGGGGACGATCGCGGCCCCGCCGGATCCGGACTCCAGTTGGAGGTCGATGCCGCGGTCGGTGAAGAACCCCTGTTCCACACCGAGGTAGACGGGGGCCACGTCGACGATCGGGATGACCCCTGCGGTGACGCTGGTCAGGCCGTCGGGGTCGTCGTTAGTGGCGGTGCCGCAGGCCGTGGCGGCCAGCAGCGCAACCGCCGCGGTCAGGGCGGCCGGGATCGGGCGCATCGCAACTCCAACTGGTGAGGGGGCGGGGTGGGACGCGACCACCCAGATTTGTACGCTTAGCGCACATGTGTTCTGAAAGTGAACATAGGTGATCCGCATCACCGGGTCAAGGTGTGCCCGGGGCACATTTCGAACACGTGAACAGCGGAGGATCGGATGACCACGCCTGGTCAGGGCCTTTTCGCGCGCGACCAGAGCCCGGACAGACCCCACCCGCACCCCGGAGCGCCCGGGCCGAGCGGAACAGGATAGGGTTGCCTAACCAAACCGCCACGTGAGGTGAACGCCCGCATCGACGGCGTCCTCACGCGAGCCCAGCAGTGAGCACCACCCGATTGGACGTGGACCCGTGCGGCTTCCCACCGCCCCGGACGGCCGCCGAGGCTGTTCGGCACTGGCCCGCTACACCGACGAGCAGATCGCGGGCACCGCGGGCTCCAGCAGCGGCTGGCTCCTGGTCGAACACAACGGCCCCTGGCGTCACCCGGGCTTCGCCAGCCCCGGCCTGGACAAGGCGGTCGTCTCCCAGCTGGCCGAACGCATCGCCGGCCACGCCGTCAGGCCGCAGCTCATCAAGCGCCCCGGGGCCAACGAACGCACCCCCGCCGACGGCCCGCTGCGCGCCTACCTCGTCCACACCAGCCGCACCCGCCCCTGGACGCGCCGAATCGACTTCCACAACCTGGCCGAACTGCTGGAGATCGACGTCACCGCCGCCGAGCGCCCCGAACCGCCCTCCTTCGGCACCGCGGTGGACCACACCCTCTACCTGGTGTGCACCCACGCCAAGAAGGACCCCTGCTGCGCAATGCTGGGCCGCCCGGTCGCCGCCGCGCTGTCCGAGGGCCAGGCCGAGGTCTGGGAAACCACCCACGTGGGCGGGGACCGCTTCGCCGCCAACCTGGTGACCCTGCCCCAGGGCGTGTACTTCGGCCGCCTGGACCCGGAGTCGGCACAGTCGACCGTGGCCGCCTTCGAGCGTGGGCTGGTCCTGCCGGAGAACTACCGGGGCCGCTGCACCGACTCCGGGTCCGCCCAGGCCGCCGAGGCCGCACTGCGCGCCCACATCGTCGCCCCCGTGGGCGTCAACGCCATCACCCACCTGGCCGAGGAGGAGAGCGAGGACGGGGTCCGGCTCACCCTGGGCCACGACGGCGGCCTGTACTCGGTGTCGGTGGAGACCGTGGAGGGCCAGGAGTGCCCCACCACCTGCTCGGCGCTCTCCCCCACCCGCCCGGTGCACCACCGGGTAAGAGAGATTCGCGGCGGCCTGACCAGAGGCGCCGCGGTGTAAAGCCGCTCCTGATCTTCGAAGGCCGAGGGACCGGCCCCGTGGCGCGGGGCCGGTCCCTCCTTGCCCGCAGGACGGCGCCATCGGGCAGAGACACACCTGCACTGGTCACACCGATGAGGGGGCGGGCCCGGTCGGGCCCGCCCCCTCATGGTGGTTCGTGTGTCGTCGTTCGTGTCGGTCCCGGCCGGTCAGGCCCAGAAACCGAAGTTGTACAGCAGGAAGTTGGTGGCGGCGATGGCGCCCAGCGCCAGCACCGACCCGGTGACGAACGAGGTCCGCAGCGAACGCACCAGGAACTCCAACGACAGCAGGTTGTTGAGGATGAAGTACCCCAGCATCATCCCGTGCCAGAACGAGTCCAGGTTCCACGGCTCGAAGAAGTAGGCCGACCCGGTCCACACGTCGGTCTCGGTGGTGAACCACGACCACGCCAGCGCCGCGCCGTACCCCAGCGGGATCTGGATGATCGGGATGATCATCCACGGCAGCAGCTTGACGAAGCCCCACAGGCCCGGTTGGTCGGCCCGGCGCGCCTCGGACTGGGCCCGCCGCGCGGCGTCCTGCTCAGCGCGCACACGCTCGCGGTGGGCGCGCTCGGCCTCCTGACGGCGCCGCTGCTCCTCCTGCTGCTCCTGGGCCCTTCGCTGCTGCGCCATCTGCCGCTGGCGCTGTTCCTCGGCCTGCCGGTACTGCTGTTCCTGCTGCTGGCGGGGGGCGGTCTGCGGACTGCGGCGCTCGCCGTACAGGTCGGCGTAGGGGTCGTCGTCGACCGGACGTCCCTGGCCCTGGCCGAACTGCTGGGTGGGCTGGTACCCACCCTGGTTCGGCGGCTGCTGGTACTGGGACGTGGGCGGAACCTGCCCCTGCCCCGGCTGCCCCGGCGCCTGGGTTCCGGACTGGGTTCCGGGGAACTGAGCCGTGGGCTGGTAGGGAGCGCCCTGCTGGTTGCCCAGCACCGAGGTCGCACCCGCCGAGGGGTCCTGGGTACCGTAACCGCCCGACGGTGCCACCTGGGTGGACTGGTCGTCGCCGAAGGCGCCCGCGGCCGCGGCACCGGCCACCGCACCAGCGGCGCCGCCCAGCGCCGCCGCGCCGCCCGCACCCAGCACCTCGGTCCGCTGGTGGCCACCGGTCGCCCCGGGGTCGCCCGCCGAGGTCGCCAGAGCCTTGTTGACCTTGGCCACCTGCTCCTGCACGCCCATCATCACCGCCGGGGGCAGCCAGGAGGCACCGGCGTGCACGTCGCCCAGGTAGTCCAGGATCTCGCCCGGGCCCGGCCGCCCGCGCACGTCCTTCGAAAGACAGGCCGCGATCAGGTGCCGCAGCGACTCGGGGACCGCGGACAGGTCCGGTTCCTTGCTGATGATGCGCATGACCATCGTGGGCATGTTGCCCTCACCGAAGGGCCCGGTGCCCGCCGCCGCGAACGCCAGCACCGCACCGTAGGCGAACAGGTCGCTGGCGGGCGTGAGCTCGGTCCCCTGCACCTGCTCGGGACTCATGAACCCCGGGGTGCCGATCACCGACTGCGTGGCCGCGGTGCCGTCGGTGGCCCGCGCGATACCGAAGTCGATCACCCGCGGCCCGTCCTCGGACAGCAGCACGTTGCCGGGCTTGAGGTCGCGGTGGATCAGCCCGACCCGGTGGATCTCGCCCAGGGCCTCGGCCAGACCGGCCGCCAGCACCATCATGCTGGCCTCGGGCAGCGGGCCGTGGGCCTGCACCGCCTCGTCCAGCGGCAGAGAGGGCACGTAGGAGGTGACCAGCCAGGGCACCTCGTCATCGGGCCCGGCGTCGATGACCGGGGCGGTGAACGCCCCGCTGACCTGCCGGGCCGCGTTGACCTCCCGGGCGAACCGCTGCCTGAAGGAAGGGTCCGTGGCCAGGTGCGGATGGATGCGCTTGATCGCGACCGCGCGGCCACCGGCCGAGCGCCCGAAGAACACCTGACCCATGCCACCGGCGCCCAAGCGCCCGATCAGCCGATACCGACCGACCCGCTCCGGATCAGTGCTCTCTAGCGGCCCCAACGTCCTCAACCTCCGGCTCTGCGGCGTGTTCCTACCGAACGGGGCCCCAGTCTAGGGCCCCGGTTCCCCGTACGGACCATCGTGACCATGTGTGATCCGCGCCGGTGCGCCGGGGTTCACGGGAAGGCGGCGGAGGTTCCCAGAAGAGGGATCGGCGTGAGGCCGGAACGTCCGGACCCGGGCACAGAGTTCCCGACTGGCCACAGACGGCCAACTCAGAGCTCCGACCAGGCAGGAGGGGAAGGGCCCCCTAGGGTCGAAAGCGCCACCGAGAGGATTCGACGCCCATGCAGATTCTCGACACCCTCCGCATCGACACCCGACTGCGGGTGGCCCACGGCGTGTCGTGGCTCACCGCGCAGAGCGGCGACCATCCCAGCCGCCTCCTGCACTGGCCCTGGCGGGAGAACCCCTACCCCACCTACCGCAGGCTGCGGGAACAGGGCCCGGTTGTCTCCAGCCGTCTGCCCTTCCGGACCGCCACCACCCGCGCCGCCGTCGACCAGGTCCTGCGCTCCCGCGACTTCGGTGTCGAACCCCCCGGCGACCTGGAGCTCCCCGAGCAGTTCAACGCCGTCGAACTGTCCTTCCTCCAAATGGACCCGCCCGACCACACCCGGCTGCGCACACTCGCCCGGCCCGCGTTCAGCCCCCGGCGGATGGCCGAGTACCGTACCGAGATCGAGAAGATCACCGCCGAACTCCTGGACACGGCCCTGGCGCGCGGGGAGTTCGACCTCATGCGCGACTTCGCCCAGCCCCTGCCCATCACGGTGATCAGCCGACTGCTGGGGGTCCCCGAACGCGACAACGCCGACTTCGTCCGCATCGGATACGTGATCGGCGGGGCCCTGGACGGGGCCGGCTCGGCGCGTCACCTGCGGGAAATCAGGGACGCGACGGCAGAATTGGACCTGTTGTTCGAGCGTTTGATGGCCGAACGCCGCACCAACCCGCGCGGGGACGTGGTCTCCACCCTGGTCAAGCAGTCCGACGACGGGGAGCTGACCGCGGCCGAGCTGGGTTCGATGTGCCGTCTGTTGCTGCTCGCCGGGTTCGAGACCACGGTGAACCTGATCGGGAACGGAGTGATGGCCCTGCTGCGCCACCGGGAACAGTGGGAGCGGCTGGTCGCCGACCCCGAGCTGGCAACCGGAGCGGTGGAAGAGGTCCTGCGCTTCGACTCCCCGGTCCAGCTCACCGGGCGCTGGGCCCGACGGGACACCGAGGTGGAGGGCGTCCGGGTTCGCACCGGTGAGCAGGTGATATGCCTGATCGGATCGGCCAACCGGGACCCCGGACACTTCGGGGACCCGGACCGGTTCGACATCACCCGGTCCGACTCCGCTGAGCATCTGGCCTTCTCCGGCGGCGCCCACTACTGCCTGGGGGCGCCACTAGCCAGGCTGGAAGGGGAGATCGCCTTCCGAGCCCTGGCGCAGCGGGCCCCGGGGCTGCGTCCCACGGCGATGCCCACCCGGCGGGGCACCCTGACGGTACGGTCCCTGTCCGCGTTCCCGGTCACCGCCGGGCGCCGGTAGAGGGCGGGGCCGCAAGGGTGCATGAAGCTGTCCAGGACGGCTGGCGTTCGGCCACGCGCGGGCGGGGTGTTCTGCTGTCGGCGGGGGCGGTGTGCGTGGTCATCTTCGTGGTGGTAACAGTTCTGGTGCTGCTCCTTCCTGGGCCGGTCGAGGAACCTGCGAGTGAGCTTCCCGGCTTGGCCGAGGCCCACGGGATCAAGCTGGGCGTGGCGGTGGCGGTCAACCCGCTGGCGCACGATGCCGTGTACCGGGACCTGGTCACCGACCACTACACGTCGGTGACGGCCGAGAACACAATGAAGTGGCAGCACGTCCAGCCTGAGAGGTACGAGTTCGACTGGAGCGGACCGGACCTCATGGTGGACTTCGCCGAGGACAACGGGCTGTCCGTCCGCGGGCACACGCTGCTGTGGCACAACCAGCAGCCCGACTGGCTGGCGCAGGGGTTCTTCGACGCCGACGAGCTGCGCACGGTCATGCGCGAGCACACCGAGGCGCTGCTGGGCCGCTACGAGGGCAGGATCGACTCCTGGGACGTGATCAACGAGCCCTTCGAGGAGAACTCCCCCGAGCTGCGCGAGAACCTGTGGTACCAGACCCTGGGCGAGGACTACATCGCCGAGGCCCTGTGGATGGCGCACGAGGCGGACCCCGAGGCCAAGCTGTACATCAACGAGTTCAACACCGAGGGCAGCGGGGAGAAGGCCGACGCCCTGTACGAGCTCTCCTCGAGCCTGCTGGAGCGCGGTGTACCCCTGCACGGCATCGGTTTCCAGGGGCACTTCGTGCACGGCAGCGTCCCCGACGACCTGGCCGAGAACATGCAGCGCTTCGCCGACCTGGGTCTGGACGTGGAGATCAGCGAGCTGGACGTGCGTATCCCCGAACCGGTCACCCCGGAGGACCTGGCCGCCCAGGCCGACGAGTACCGGCACGTCCTGGAGTCCTGCCTGGCGGTCTCGCGCTGCGTCGGGGTGTCGGTGTGGGGTGTGACCGACGCGCACTCCTGGATCCCGGAGTGGTTCCCCGGTTACACCGCCGCGCTGCCCTTCGACGAGGACTACGCTCCCAAGCCCGCGCTGGGCGGGATGGTGGAGGCGCTCAGCCGCAACGGCCGCCGCGCGCGACGCTGAGCGCCCCCGTCCCCGGCCCCGGTTGGCAGGCCCAGGATGGCGGGTGCGGGCCGGGGCCCGCACCCGCCATCCTGGGCGCTTCCACACGTGCTCTCTTTCACCCAGGAGTCCCACCATGGACAACAGCGCTATCCGCCCGGTCGATGTGCCCCGGGAGCTGATCGAGAGCGTCACCGGGTTCTTTGGCCCGGCCTGGGCTGATGAGCTGCCAGCTCTGGTCCGGCGCCAGAGCGACCGGTGGGGGCTGCGTCAGACCGGGGAGCCGATGCACGGCGCCCTGGCCCTGGTACTCCCGGTCGAGCGCGCGGACGGGAGCCCGGCCGTCCTCAAGCTCCAGCCGCAGGACGCCGAGACCGAGGGTGAACCCGTCGCGCTGCGCGCCTGGGACGGAGACGGGGCCGTGCGCCTGCTGGAGCACGACCCCGAAACCGCGGCCATGCTGCTGGAGCCCCTCGAGGCCGGACGCAGGCTGGACCAGGAGCCCCTGGACGAGGCACTGGAGGTGATCGGCGGTCTGCTCGCACGGCTGAACGCCCACCCCGCACCAGAAGGGGTACGCGGTCTGGGACCCATCACCCGCGACATCGCCGAGCGCGGCCGAGCCAAACTCGACCGGGTCGAGAGCGTCTGGCGCCCGGTGTACGAACGCTGGGCGGCCATCGCCGAGGAGATGGCCGCCCAGCCCGGTGATCGCCTGTTGCACTGGGACCTGCACTACGAGAACATCCTGGCCCCGTTGGAGGGCTCAGCCGCCGCCCGGCGCGGTCCCTGGCTGGCCATCGACCCCAAACCACTGGCGGGTGATCCGGGTTTCGAGCTGTTGCCCGCGCTGCGCAACCGCTGGGCGGAGGCTGAGGGGACCGGTGACCCGGTCCGCGCCACGCGGCACCGTTTCGACCTGATCACCGAGGTCGCCGGGATCGACCGGGGCCGTGCCCGTGCCTGGACCCGCGTGCGCCTGCTCCAGGACTGCCTGTGGATGGAGGCCGCCCGCCACGGGGTGCCCCGCTTCCACGCCCTGATGGACCAGGCCATGGAGGGTTGAGGGCCTCGGGGTCGACGGTGGGGAGGGTCGCAAGCGGCAAGGAGGGAGAGTTCAGGCCCTGGAGTTCCGTGCGCTGCCAGGGGCATGATGGGGCCTGCACCGCCGCCCCCTCACCCCCTTTCGGAGGCCACCGTGTCCGTTCCCCCTCGTCCTCCCTTCGATCCCGAACTCGCCGCCGCTCTGGTCGAGGTGGGCGGGGAGATCCCGCCCGCCATCACCCCGGAGATGATCCCGCTCCTGCGGTCGGAGGGCGCCAAACGCGCGCCGGGCGCCGACGTGGACATGACGCTGGGCGGGGTGTTCCGGGAGGAGGAGCACGCCGCCCGGGGTGCGGACGGCACCGAGGTACCGCTGCTGGTGTGGCGGCCGGAGCGGACCACGGCGGCTACCGGGGCGCTGTTCTGGATCCACGGCGGCGGGATGGTCGCGGGCACCCACCGCGGCTGGGAGGTCCCCCGGTTGCTGGAGTTCGCCCGGGAGCTGGACCTGGTGCTGGTCTCGGTGGACTACCGGCTGGCGCCGGAGCACCCGCATCCTGTCCCGGTCGAGGACTGCTATGCCGGTCTGCTGTGGGTGGCCGATCAGGCCGGGGATCTGGGTGTGGCCCCGGATCGGCTGGTCATCGGCGGGGCCAGCGCCGGGGGCGGGCTGGCGGCCGCCACCTGTCTGCTGGCCCGGGACCGGGGCGGTCCCTCGCTGCTGGGTCAGTTGCTGCTGGGCCCGATGCTGGACGACCGCAACGACTCGGTTTCCGCGCGGCAGATGGTAGGGGTCGGGGTGTGGGACCGGGTGTCCAACGCGACCGGTTGGGGCGCGCTGCTGGGCGCGGACCGGGGCGGGCCGGACGTGTCGCCCTACGCCGCCCCGGCTCGGTGCGAGGACCTCTCCGGGCTGCCCCCTGCGTTCCTGGACGTGGGTTCGGCCGAGACTTTCCGGGACGAGGTGGTGGAGTACGCGTCACGGATCTGGCAGGCGGGCGGGGCGGCGGAGCTGCACGTGTGGCCGGGCGGGTTCCACTCATTCGACGGGTTCGCGCCCGGGGCCGCGCTCAGTCTGGAAGCCTCGGCCCAGCGCCTGCCGTGGCTGCGCCGGATCCTGGCGGGGTGGACCCGACCGGAGTGAGTCAGGCCCGGCTGAGCTCGGCCGGGGCCGAACCGCGGCGGTGATCGGTGGGGGTGGTTCCGCGCAGCCGTTTGAAGGCGCTGCTCAGGGCGAAGGCGTTGGAGTAGCCGACGCGGCGGGCGATCGTCTCGACGGTGGTGTCGGTCTCGCGGAGCAGGTCGGCGGCCCGGCCCACCCGCCAGTCGGCCAGGTAGGTCATGGGCGGAACGCCGACCAGGGCGCGGAAATCGCGGGCCAGGGTGGCCCGGGAGACCCCGCAGCGCTCGGCCAGCAGCGCCACGGTCCAGGGGTGGGCGGGCTGGTTGTGCAACAGCCGCAGCGCCTGGCCCACCACCGGGTCGGCCATGGCGGTGTACCAGGCGGGCGGGGTGGCGCCGGGACGGTCGAACCAGGCCCGCAGTTTGGTGATCAGGGCCAGGTCGAGCAGGCGGTCCAGGACCAGTTGCTGCCCGGGTGCGGGGCAGTCGATCTCGGCGGCGATCATCTCGCCGAGCCGTTCGTGGCATTCGTCGGCCGGGACGACCAGGGCCGGAGGCAGGGCGCGGATCAGGCGTTGGCTGAGGTCCCCGGAGACTTCGTAGGAGCCGCTGAGCAACAGGTCCGGGGAGTCCAGGGAGTGGCCGTAGGTGCGCAGACCCAGGGTGGCCTCTTCGCTCAGGGGTTCGCCGTCCGGACCCAGGCACTGGTCCCCGTCCAGGACGGTGCAGCTGGTGGGGGCGTCGGCGGGGTCGGCGATGGTGTGCGGGCCGGGTCCGCGCAGGATGACGGTGTCCCCCGCCACCAGGAGAAGGGGTTCCCCGTGGTCGGGGACGATCCAGGCCCGCCCGCGCACCATGGTGACCAGGGTCAGCGGAGCACCGTGGGCGAAGCGGATCGCCCAGGGCGGTTCCATGACCGATCTGCTGAACAGCGCCCCTCGGGCGCGGACCCCCTCAAGGAGGTCGGCGAGTGCGTCCATACCCGACAGCGTAGACGATGGGACATGTTCATGAGCTTCCTGGCCATGGATCGTCTCAGCCTTGGGCGGTTGAATCGGAGCCATGACAGAGAACAACGTGATTGCGCGACCGGTCCTGGTGACCGGCGCGACGGGAATGACCGGCAGCCGGGTCCTGGCCGGGCTGCGCGAGCTGGGGGTGCCGACCCGGGCGGCCTCGCGTTCCTCGGAGTGGCGGTTCGACTGGAGCGAGCCGGAGACCTGGGAGACGGTGCTGGAGGGCGCCGGGGCGGTCTACCTGGTCCAGGACGACACCAACCCGCGGACCCCGGAGTTCGTGGAGCGCGCGGTGGCCCACGGGGTGGAGCGGATCGTGCGGCTGTCCGCGCGCGGGGTCGACCAGCCCGGCTACTTCGAGGGTGTGGAGGGCGTCCCGTCGCATGTGGAGGGCGAGGAGGCGGTCAAGTCCAGCGGGCTGGAGTGGACCGTCCTGCGCCCGGGGTGGTTCGCGCAGAACTTCAGTGAGGGGTTCCTGACGGAGGGGGCGCGCACGGGGGTGCTGCGACTGCCCACCGGGGAGGCCGCGGCCAGCTGGATCGACACCGAGGACATCGCCGCCGTGGCGGTGGCAGCGCTCACCGAACCCGACCACCACGGGCGCACCTACGAGCTGAGTGGCCCCCGGGCGCTGACCGTGGCGGAGGCCCTGGTGGAGATCTCCGAGGCCCTGGGCAGGCCGATCCGCTACGAGGCGGTTCCGGTGGACGAGTACGTGAAGGGTCTCGTGGAGCAGGGCTGGCCCGAGGAGGGGGCCCAGGAACTGGTCTCGGCGCTCTCGGCCATCCGCCGCGGCCTGGAGGCCAAGGTCTCCCCCGGCGTCCGGGAGGCGCTGGGACGCGAGCCCCGGGACTTCTCGGAGTTCGTCAAAGATGCGTTCGTATCGGGCGACTGGAACACCTGAAGGGTTGCATTAACCCAAAGGCCACCTTGACGACGTAGATCAACACCAAACGGGACAGAACCTTCTCCGTGCGCGGGAAACCGGCCTGCTGGAGCTCCAACTCCCCGGGGCCGCGCCGCCCAGGCCGGCCCCGGGAGACTTCGCGTTGACCAGGTCGGCGCCGCGCAGGCGCGGCTCCACCCACGCGGCGCCGGTTCGACCTCCCTGACCGAGGGCGCCGGGCTGGACCGCGCCCGGTCCTGGACCCTGGTACGGGCGGCACAGGGGTGTGGCCGAGACAGGGCGGCGACGACCGGCTGCCGGAGGTGCCGTTGGTGACCACCGAAGCCCTGACCTCGTAGCCCCCGCCGTGTGGCGGGCGTGCCCCGCCACACGGCGCTGCCCGTGCGGTCCGCCCCGGACGACAATGGTGACGTAGCGCACACCACGCACCACCGACGTCCGGAGACACCCATGACGACACCCGTCCGTCCCCCGTTCGACCCCGAACTGGCCGCCGCCCTCGCGGTGATCAACGACCAGATCCCGCCGAGCATCACCGCGGAGATGGTCCAGCAGATGCGGGCAGCGGGGATGGACGACTCCCCGATGCTCCAGGCCCCCGACGACCTGACCCTGGGCGGGGCATTCGCCGAGGAGGCCCACGAGATCCCCGGCCCCGAGGGCGCACCCGACGTACCGGTGATCGTGTGGCGGCCCACGGACGCGCCCGCGCCCACCGCCGCCCTGTACTGGATCCACGGAGGCGGGATGATGCTGGGCTCGCACCGGGGCTACGAGCTCCCCACCCTGTTGGAGACAGCGCGAGAGCTCGGCGCGACCCTGGTGTCGGTGGGCTACCGACTGGCCCCGGAGAACCCGCACCCCGCGCCGGTCGAGGACTGCTACGCCGGTCTGGTGTGGGTGGCCGAGAACGCGGAGAAGCTGAACATCGACCCCGACCGCGTCGTGGTCGCCGGCGGCAGCGCGGGCGGCGGGCTCGCGGCGGCGACCGCACTGCTGGCGCGCGACCGCGGCGGGCCCCGGCTCGTCGGCCAGCTCCTGCTCTGCCCGATGCTGGACGACCGCAACGACTCGGTGTCCGCGCACCAGATGGCGGGGGTCGGCGTGTGGGACCGGGTCTCCAACGAGACGGGCTGGACGGCGCTCCTGGGCAAGGGCCGCGGTGGGCCGGATGTCTCCCCGTACGCGGCACCCGCTCGCGCCGAAGACCTTTCGGGGCTGCCCCCGGCGTTCCTGGACGTGGGTTCGGCCGAGACCTTCCGGGACGAGGTGGTGGAGTACGCGTCACGGATCTGGGCGGCAGGAGGGTCGGCCGAGCTGCACGTGTGGCCGGGCGGCTTCCACGGTTTCGACGGTTTCGCACCCCAGGCCGCGCTGAGCGTGAGCGCGATCTCGCAGCGCCTTCCCTGGCTGCGTCGGATCCTGGGTTCGTGATCGGCGCCCACCGCGCGTGATCAGGGGCAGAATGATCCCATGAGGGAGCTCTTGGGCAGGATTTCGGCACTGGATCCCGAGGCGGGCGAGGCCGTCAAGGTGATCGCCTACTTCGACTCCCTGGCGGGTTCGGGTGTCGAACCGCTCGTGCGGGGCGCGGCCATCCTGACCGGCGTCCCCGCCGGGTTCGTGGACCGCTCGCGGGGGCTGGCGCTGCGCGTCACCCCGGACGGCCGGGTGGAGCGGGCCGCGTCCGACCCCGACCCGTCCTGGTGTTCGGTCCCGGTCCGAGCGTCCGGGGGTGTGCTGTGGTTGGAGCGTTCCGGGGAGCCGGGTCCGGTCGAGGCGATGGTGCTGGAGCGCGCCTCGGCCGCCCTGCGCGCCCACCTGGAGCTGACGAGTCCGGTGGCCGGCAGCCGGACCGCGCTGACCGAGGTTCTGGTCGACGCACGG
Source organism: Nocardiopsis valliformis DSM 45023 (assembly GCF_000340985.1). NCBI lineage: Bacteria > Bacillati > Actinomycetota > Actinomycetes > Streptosporangiales > Nocardiopsidaceae > Nocardiopsis > Nocardiopsis valliformis. The sequence goes on along the minus strand of NZ_ANAZ01000007.1, from coordinate 102,947 downwards.
GTGTCCGAGGCCGTGCGGGTACGGGCGGCCCGCAGGCTGGGGATCGCCGACCGTGCCCGGGTGCGCGCGGTGGCGGTACCGGATGAGGCGGCACGGGTGGTGTCGGACCCCGAGCCACCCGTGCGGGGTTCCGAGCGCGCGGGGGTCGGCCCCGTGGTCGGCGTGGAGGGGCTGCCCGCCTCGTGGGAGGACGCGCAGCGGGCGCTGCGCTTCACCGCCGAGGGCACCGGGACCGATCCGGGGCCGCGCGTGGTCCGCGCCGAGGGACTCGGTGGCCTCCTGCTGCTGGCGGACGCCGTGACCCGGGGCACGGCCCCCGTGGCCGACGTGCTCTCCCTGGAAGAGGTGGGACGCGAGGGAGTCGCGCTGCTGGAGAGTCTGGAGGCGGTGTCGGCCTCGCCGAGCCTGCGCGCTGCCGCCGCCGCGCTGGGGGTACACCACTCCACGCTCCAGGAGGGTGTGGAGCGCGCCGAGCGGGTGCTGGGGTGGTCGGTGCGGGACGTGCCGGGAAGGTTGCGCCTCCAGGTGGCGCTGGCCCTGCGGCGGCTGCACCGGAACGCGTGAGGCCCGCAGCGGTGTTTCACACCGGGCGCGCCCCGGCAGAACACGGCCCGCACGCACACCCCGGCGGAGTCGGCCTCCCGTTCCCGGTAGTCGGCGAGCCGTTCCGGCAGGACAGGCCCGGCCTCCCGCGCACAGCTACCGGCGCCTGTCTGGCCTGGTGACGGGGCCCAGCGCAGGTCCGCTCCGAGCGGATCCTATTCGGCGACCGTGATGCCCAGGGAACCCAGGATGATCCCGGCCTGGGCGGGCCCAATGGTGGCCCCGCGCAGGAAACCGGCCTGCTGGAGTTCGAGTTCCCCAAGGTCAGCGCCGCGCAGGTCCGCTCCGGCGAACGTGGCGTTGACCAGGTTGGCGCCGCGCAGGCGCGACTCCGTCCACACGGTCTCGCGCAGGTCGGCCGAGGCCAGGTCCGCCTCGTCCATGCGCAGCCCCTCCAGGGTCTGGCCGCGCAGGACCAGTCCCTTACAGCGGGCCAGCATCAGGTTGCACTGGGAGAAGGTGTAGCCGATCCCCCGCAGGGAGGTGAGCCCCGCGCCGGTCATCCGGCAACCGGTGAAGACGGTGTCGGTGAGCAGGGCGCCCTGCCAGCGGGTGTTGGCCAGGTCCGTGCGCTCGAAACGGGTGTCGGTGCACTCGGCGTGCGCGAAGCTCGCCGCCGGCGCCCCTCCCCGGGTGAACACCGCACCCTCCAGGACCGCCCGGTCCAGACGAGCCCCGTCCAGGCGGCAGTCGACCAGCCGAGCGTCCACCAGGTGGGCGTCGCGCAGGTCGGCACCGCTCAGGTCGCAGCGGGTCAGCACGCGCGGAGCGCCCGGGTCCTTGGCCAGGGCGTCACGCAGGTCGAGTTCGGACAGGTCGGCGTCGGTGATCTCGCCCTGGGCGAGGAGGTCGGTGCTCACGCCCCGGACCCTAACGGTCGGCACCGACAAAGCGCGTCCGGTCCCGGCTCAGTCCCGCAGCTTCAGGGCCAGGAAGAGGTCGACGCGGTGTTCGAGGCTGCTCAGATCTCGGCCGGTGAGCTCCTCGACCCGGCCGATGCGGTAGCGCAGGGTGTTGACGTGAACGTGCATGGAGGCGGCACAGCGCTGCCAGGACCCCGAGTGGGCCAGGAACTGCTCCAGGGTGTCCACGAGCTCGGAGCGGTGGTCGCGGTCGTAGTCCACCAACGGCCCGAGCAGGCGCTCGCGGTAGGAGGTCTGCACCTCCTCGGGCACCGAGGCCAGCAGGAGTTCGTGCGAGTCGATCTCGGCCCCGGCGATCACCCGGGAGCGGCCGCCGCGCAGCTCGGCCAGGCGGCGGGCGTGCCGGGCCTCCACGGCGGCGCCGCGCAGTTCGGGGATCCCGCGGGCGGCCGAGCTCAGGCCCACGGCCAGGCGGTAGTCGAGCAGGCCGCCCTCCAGGACGCGGGCGCGGTGGACCAGCTCCGCGCGGATCTTCTCAGCCCTGTCGCGTGCCTGCTCCTCGGTCCCCTCGACCGGGATGACGGCCAGGGCGTCGTTGTCGCCGGTGACCACGGCGCCGGTGTGGTCGGCGACGAGTTCGGCGATCACCCGGCGCGCCAGGTCGGGCACGCGCGGTTCGGGGAGCATCATGGCACTGACCACCACGTGCGCGCGCTCGTCAGGTTCGGCGGTGTCCCCGTCGCCGGTGCCGCGCATTAGGGCGGTGACCTCGTCGAAGCGCTGGGCCGCCAGCAGGCGGGGCAGCCCTTCCAGGTGGCGGGCGGTGGTCAGGGAGCGTTCCTCGTCACGGCTGCGCGCCAGGACGCTGACAGAGACGAGTTCGGCGACGGCCTCGTGCTCCTCCTCGCTCCAGGCGTTGTGGTCGCCGCCACAGACCAGCAGCCAGTTGGAGAGCGAGTGCGACTCCTTGGTCTGGACGGGGACGATGGTCATGACCCGCCCCTCCCCGCCGGAGTGCAGGCGGGTGGTGCGCGGGAAAGCCGACCAGGTCAGGGCCTTGGCGGCAAGGTTCTCCCGTTCCTCGGCGGACAGCGGGGCACCGGAGGAGGCGACGTGGCGACCGCAGGCGGAGATCACCCAGGCAGTGACTCCGGCCTGTCTGGCGGCCGAGGCGAAGGCCTCGGGGAAGTCGGCACCGGAGGCGACCTCGGCCATGAGGCGGCGCTGGCGGTCCCGGGTCTCAGCGATCGTGGTGAAGCGGCGCTGCGTGAGGGAGCGCAGCACCTCCTCGGTGACCACACCGAAGGACGTCTCGGGCGGGATCTCGACCAGGGGGATGTCGTGCGCCTGGCAGGCGTTGACCAGGTCCTCGGGGACCTCGCCCAGGGCGGTGCCCGCGCCGATGGCCAAGGCCCCGGCACTGACCACGGAGGCCACGAAGACCTCGGAGTCCGCCGGGCGGGTGCGCCACATCATCCCGGTCAGGACGAGCTCTCCGCCGCGCAGGTACCGGGCGGGTTCGAGCAGGTCAGTGGTGTAGGCCCACCGGATGTCGCGATGGGCGTGCTCCGCGCCCGCCAGGAACCGCAGGTGCAGTCGCTTGACGGCGAGCAGCTCACTGATCTGCATGAACGTCCCTCTGTTGGTCGGGTGGGGCACTGCCCACCAGTGGTGGCCGGTGTGGGTGTCAGTGTGTTCGTACCAGGACAGTGTGCCCTGATCAGACAGCCCGGAATGACAGTGCCGACGGTCCCGGAGTTTCTCACCAACGACACTTGTAGGAAACGCCCAACACCTGCCGTTCGTTCCATGATCACTTCATGTCTTCACTCGCTGGTTAAGGAAGCCTTTCGAGTGTTGTACTTCACAAGATCGCCCTACTAACGAGGGATCGCGCCGGATTCGACGCGACCAGACCGCACTGCCAGGACGAGGACGAGCATGGAATTCCTGAGGCCATCCACACTGGTGGAGGCCCTAGAGGCCAGGAGCGCCCACCCCGACGGGGTGCCCATCATGGGCGGCACCGACGTGATGGTGGAGCTGAACTTCGACAAGCGCCGCCCCTCGGCGCTGATCGACCTGACCCGGGTCCCCGAGCTGACCGAGTGGGGGGTGGACGGCGGCCGGACGCGACTGGGCGCAGGCGTCCCCTACACCCGGATCATCGAGCACCTGTCGGGGCGCGCCCCCGCTCTGGCCAAGGCCTCCCGGTCGGTGGCATCCCCCCAGATCCGCAACCGCGGCACGGTCGGCGGCAACCTGGGCGGGGCCTCCCCCGCCGGTGAGTCCCACCCGCCGCTGCTGGCCACGGACGCCGAGATCGAGCTCGCCTCCATCCGCGGCACCCGCAGGGTGAAGGCACGCGACTTCTACCTCTCCTTGCGCACCACCGCGCTGCGCGAGGACGAGCTGATCACCGCGGTCCTGCTGCCTGAGGCCACCGGCCCGCAGCAGTTCGCCAAGATCGGCACCCGCAACGCCATGGTCATCGCGGTGACCTCGTTCAGCCTGGCGCTGGACACCGACAAGCGGGCGGTGGGCACCGGGATCGGTTCGGCCGGTCCGACGCCGCTGCGTTCGGAGGCCGCCGAGGAGTTCCTGGCGAACGAGTTCGACTGGGAGGACGGCCGCCCGCTCGCCGAATCCGTGGTCCGCCGCTTCGGCGACCTCGTGGCCGCGGCCGCCCGTCCCATCGACGACCAGCGCGGCACCGCCGAGTACCGCAAGCACGCTCTGTCGGTCATGGCTCGCCGTGCGCTGAGCTGGTCCGTCACCGACTACCGGAAGGGGTCCACGCGATGCGCGTGAACATGAACGTCAATGGCGAGGACGTCAGCGCCGACAACGTGTGGCCGGGCGAGAGCCTGCTGTACGTGCTGCGTGAGCGACTGGGCCTCCCGGGCAGCAAGAACGCCTGTGAGCAGGGCGAATGTGGTTCGTGCACGGTCTACTTCGACGGTGTGACGGCGTGTTCGTGCATGATCGCCGCCGGGCAGGCCGAGGGCCGCGAGATCCGCACCGTGGAGGGCCTGGCCGAGGGCACCGGCAAGGGCAGCGACCGCGCTCTGGGCGTGGTCCAGGAGGCGTTCGTCGAGGCGGGCGCGGTCCAGTGCGGGTTCTGCACGCCGGGCCTGCTGGTGCAGACCGACGACCTGCTGGAGCGCACGGTGGGATGCGGCAAGGCCGCCCCCGGTGACGCCGAGATCCGCGAGGCCCTGGCCGGCAACCTGTGCCGCTGCACGGGGTACGAGAAGATCATCGACGCCGTCCACCTGGCCGCCGAGCGGCGCGCCGAGGCAGCCGGGAGCAACTCATGAGCCGGACCGTCATCATCGAGGGCGCCCACGTGGTGACCGTGGACGGCGCCGAGTACGCCGACGGTCACGTGGTCTCCCGCAACGGTGTGATCACCGCGGTGGGCGCGGGTCCCGCTCCCGAGGTCCAGGGTGAGGTCGAGCGGATCGACGGCCGCGGCTGCGTGGCCACGCCGGGTCTGGTCAACACCCACAACCACCTCTACCAGTGGGCCACCCAGGGGCTCTTCGCCGACGGCACGCTCTTCGAGTGGTTGGTCGGCTCCTACGAGATCTGGCACCGCCTGGACGCCGACGTGGTGTCCGGGACGACCTCGGCCGGGCTGTCCCACCTGGCGCTGTCCGGGTGCACCACCGCCTCGGACCACCACTACATCTACCCGGCCGGGCGCGGTGACATCGTCGCCGCCGAGGTCGAGGCCGCCCGCGAGGTCGGCATCCGCCTGGACCTGGCGCGCGGTTCGATGGACCGCGGGCACAGCCAGGGCGGTCTGCCGCCGGACAGCGTGGTGGAGACCCTGGAGGGCGCGCTGGCCGGAACGGCCGCGGCGATCGACGCCCACCACGATGCCTCCGCCTCCTCGATGACCCGCATCGCGGTGGCCCCCTGCTCGCCGTTCTCGGTCTCCCGGGACCTGATGACGCAGGGCGCGGCGCTCGCCCGGGACAAGGGCGTGAACCTGCACACCCACCTCGCCGAGACCCTCGACGAGGAGGAGAAGTGCCTGGCCGAGTTCGGCTGCACCCCGGTGGAGTACGCCGAGAAGCTCGGCTGGCTGGGCGATGACGTGTGGTTCGCGCACGCCGTGCACCTGTCGGACTCCGCGATCGGCCGGATCGCGGCGACCGGTACGGGCATCGCGCACTGCCCGACCTCCAACGCCCGCCTGGGCGCCGGTATCTGCCGGGTGCCCGAGCTTTTGGCGGCCGGCGTGAACGTCGGCCTGGGTGTGGACGGCCCCGCCTCCAGCGAGCTGTCCACCATGGCCGGTGAGATGCACCAGGCACTGCTGATGGCCCGTGCCCGCAAGGGCCCGCAGGCGCTGACCGCCCGTCAGTCCCTGGAACTGGCCACCCTGGGCGGGGCCCGGGTCCTGGGCCGCGACGCGGAGCTGGGCTCGCTCACGGTCGGCAAGCAGGCCGACGTGGCCCTGTGGCGCGTGGACGGCTTCGGCTTCGACGTGATCGCCGACCCGGTGGTGGCGCTGACCTTCGGTCCCGTCCCGCCCCTGGAGCGGCTCCTGGTCGGCGGGAACACCGTCGTCGACCGCGGTGAGCTACGCACCCTGTCCGCCGAGACCGCCGCCGCGCGGGGCCGTGCGGCGCACCGATCCCTCATGCAGGAGGCGAACCACTGATGACGGCGACCACCAAGACCGTGACCACGGACCTGTCCAGCACCACCAAGGACGGACTGGGCGCGAGCCCGCGCCGCCCCGACGGCACGCTGAAGGTCACCGGCGAGTTCGCCTACTCCTCGGACCTGTGGATGGAGGGGATGCTGTGGGGCGCGACCCTGCGCAGCCCCCACCCCCACGCGAACATCCTGGGCATCGACATCACCGAGGCGCTCAAGGTGCCCGGGGTGGAGGCGGTGCTCACCCACGAGGACGTACCCGGCAACAAGCGGTACGGCCTGGAGTACCAGGACCAGCCGGTGCTCGCCTACGGCAAGGTGCGGTACAAGGGCGAGGCGGTGGCGATCGTGGCCGCCGACCACCCCGAGACCGCGCGCCGGGCGATGGAGCGCATCAAGGTCGACTACGAGGTGCTGGAGCCGGTGAGCGACCCGGTGCGGGCCGCCCACGACCCCGAGTACCCGCTCGTGCACGAGGAGGGCTCCCTCAAGATCCACGAGGAGTACCGCCAGGCCGGTAACCGGGTGCGCCACCAGCCGATCCGCACCGGTGACTTCGTCGGGGTGGCCGAGTCGGACGAGGGCCAGCGCCAGGTGCTGGAGCGCCTGCGCGCCCAGGCCGACGCGATCGTGGCCGAGGAGTACGAGGTCGGCATGCAGGACCAGGCCTTCCTCGGCCCGGAGTCCGGCATGGCGGTGCCCGCCGAGGACGGCGGCGTGGACCTGTACGTGGCCACCCAGTGGCTGCACGTGGACCAGAAGCAGATCGCCCCGGCCCTGGACCTGCCCCAGGACAAGGTGCGGCTGACCCTGGCCGGCGTGGGCGGCGCGTTCGGTGCCCGCGAGGACCTGTCCATGCAGATCCACGCGGCGCTGCTGGCGCTGCGCACCGGCAAGCCGGTCAAGTTCGTGTACAACCGCGAGGAGTCCTTCTACGGCCACGTGCACCGGCACCCTGCCAAGATGAAGTTCGAGCACGGCGCCAAGGCGGACGGCACGCTGCTGTACGTCACGATGGAGATCATCGTCGACGGCGGCGCCTATGCCTCGGCGACGCCCGCCGTGGTGGGCGTGGCCTCCTCGCTGGGCGTGGGCCCCTACGAGGTGCCGAACGTACTGGTGGACGCCTACGGCGTGTACACCACCAACCCGCCGTGCGGTGCCATGCGCGGCTTCGGCGCGGTGCAGGCCTGCTTCGGCTACGAGTCGCAGATGGACAAGCTCGCGGAGAAGCTGGGCATGCACCCGGTGGCGCTGCGGGTCAAGAACGCCATGGCGCAGGGCTCCCGGATCATCACCGGCCAGGAGATCGACATGCCGCTGCCGATGGCGGAGATGTTGGAGCGCGCCCGCGACCTGCCGATGCCGGTGGAGCGCACCGGCCTGGAGGACCCCTCCGACCAGCGCACCCTGCCGGGCGGTGTGGCCGGGACCACCCGCGGCGAGGGTGTGGTGCGCGGTGTGGGTTACGGCGTGGGCCTGAAGAACCTGTGCTTCTCGGAGGGCTTCGACGACTACTCCACGGCCCGGGTCCGGATGGAGATCGTGGCCGGTGAGCCGGTGGTGCTGGTGCACACGGCCGCCGCCGAGGTCGGCCAGGGCCTGGTGACCGTCAAGGGGCAGATCGCGCGGACCGAGTTGGGTGTGGAGAAGGTGGCCATCGCCCCCGCCGACACCCAGGTGGGTTCGGCCGGTTCGTCGTCGGCCTCGCGGCAGTCGTACATGACCGGCGGCGCGGTGAAGATGGCCTGCGAGGCGGTGCGCGAGGCGGTGTTCGCACTGGCCCGCGAGCGCGGCGTGATCCCGGAGGGCATCGCCGACGCCGAGCTGTCGCTGACCGGCGGCAAGATCGAGTCCGAGACCGCCGGGGCCCTGGTGTCCCTGGCCGACCTGCTGGGCGAGTCCGCCAGTGGCGGCACGGTCGTGGAGGAGACCCGCGAGCACCACCACCGGCCCACCGAGATGCTCGACCCCACGCTGGGCCAGGGCTCCTCGCACACCCAGTTCGGCATGTGCGTGCACCGTGCCGTGGTGGACGTGGACGTGGATCTGGGCCTGGTGAAGGTGGTGGCCCTGGACGCCGTCCAGGACGTGGGCAAGGTACTCCACCCGCAGCAGCTGGCCGGTCAGATCCAGGGCGCTTCCGCCCAGGGCCTGGGGCTGGCGCTGATGGAGGAGATCCAGGTCAAGGACAGTGTGATCCGCAACCCGTCCTTCACCGACTACCTGATCCCGACCATCCTGGACATGCCGCCGATGCGCATCGACGTGCTGGAGCACCCGGACCCGCACGCCCCGTACGGGCTGCGCGGCGCGGGCGAGCCGCCGACCCTGTCGTCGACCCCGGCGGTTGTGGCCGCGGTGCGCGACGCCACCAAGCGTCCGCTGACACACGCGCCGGTGCGCCCGGAGGACATCGTGGGCATCGACCTGTGATCTCGGGTTGATGATTCCGGTTTGATGATTCCAGGTTGGTCCAGGGCGCCTTGGCCGTGTAGCGGCCGGTTCCACGTAGTAAGTACCCCCTGAACCGGTGGGGCGGTGGCGGCAACGCCCGCCGCCGGCCCCGCCCCCAGACGCCCGCCCCGGACATCCGACGCCCTCGGCCCCGGGGCGGGCCGTCAGGACAGTGCCGTCCTGGCACCACCCAAGTTTGACTACTCAAAGTAGCAAACCCCCCACACATGGCGATATTCGCTGTGCTCATATCCCTCCAGGAGGGGACGTGACCAAACTCAACGACACCGGTTCGCGGCCGCGGCCGCAGGCCGGTACGGATCGATCCTGGCTCGACCGCTTCTTCTTCATCAGCGAGCGGAACTCCACCTTCGGGCGGGAGATCCGCGGCGGCCTGACCACCTTCATGGCGATGGCCTACATCATCGTCCTGAACCCGATCATCCTCAGCGGCGTGGCCGACGTGAACGGCGACCACCTCTCCGCTGGCCAACTGACCACGATGACCGCCCTGGCCGCCGGGCTGGTCACCATCATGATGGGCGTGATCGGCCGTGCCCCGATCGCCTGCGCCGCGGCCCTGGGCGTGATGGCGGTAGTCGCCTACCAGGCGGCCCCGGTGATGTCCTGGCCCGAGGTGATGGGCCTGGTCATCTGGCAGGGCATCGCCATCATCCTGATGGTGGTCACCGGGGTGCGCACCGCGGTGATGAACGCGCTTCCGCACAACCTCAAGCTGGCCATCGGCGTCGGTATCGGCATGTTCGTGTCACTGATCGGCCTGGCCAACGCCGGGTTCGTCAGTGCCAGCGAGGGCGGCAGCCTGCTGCAGCTCGGCGTCGCGGGCGGCGGCGGGCACCTCAACGGCTGGCCGATCCTGGTGTTCGTAGCCGGGCTGATCCTGGCCAGCGTGCTGCTGGCCCGCAACGTGCCCGGCGCGATCTTCTACGGGATCATCGGCGCGACCGTGCTCGCCGTGACCCTGCACTTCGTGTTCCGGCTGGACGCCGGTGCCTGGGGTGGCGGCGTCCCCGAACTGCCCTCCAGCCCGGTGGCCACACCCGACTTCGGCCTGCTGTTCCAGGTGGACCTGTTCGGCGCCTGGACGAGCGCCGGACCCACCACGGCCGGGGTCATCCTGTTCACGCTGGTGCTGGCCGGGTTCTTCGACGCGCTGGGCACCATCCTGGCGATCGGCACCAAGGCCAACATCGCCGACGAGAACGGGCAGATGCCCCGGGTCAACCAGATCCTGGTCACCGACGGCGCCGGTGCGGTGACCGGTGGTCTGACCAGCTCCTCGGCGACGCTGGTGTTCGTGGAGTCCACCGCGGGGGTGAGCGAGGGGGCGCGGACCGGTCTGGCCAGCGTGGTGACCGGCCTGCTGTTCCTGAGCGCGATCTTCTTCGCCCCGGTCTTCGGCATGGTGCCCGCCGAGGCGGCGTCCGTGGCGATGGTGTTGGTGGGCGCCATGATGATGATGCACGTGGGTCAGATCGCCTGGACGGACATCTCGGTGGCCATCCCCGCGTTCCTGACCATCGCGATCATGCCGTTCGCCTACGACATCGCCAGCGGCATCGGGATCGGGATCATCGCGCACACCCTCATCAAGTCGGCGCAGGGCCGCTTCCGCGAGGTCGGCTGGCTGATGTGGATCCTGAGCGCGGTGTTCGCCTTCCACTTCGCGATGCACGCTTTCGGGTTGTAAAGCAAGGGTCGTCACAGGCACCAGGTTTGTAGTTCCTTCACTCGCAGGTGACTGACAGGGGAGGCCGATTGCACACATTTGTACTTCGGCCTCCCCTTCTGTCGGGAAAAAAGGAGGAGAATGTTACCTGGGGGCAAGGCCCGTTCCCGCTCCCCGCGACGTCATAGTCCATGAAGGAGCACGCAACCGGCGACTCCCTTCCGATGGGGCGCAACCATGACCACTCCTCTGACCAGTACCGACCCGGAACAGATCGGCCCGTTCACCCTGGCCGCTCGGATCGACAGCGGAGGGCAGGGGGTCGTCTACCTCGGGCACGGGGAGGACGGGTCCCCCGCCGCGGTCAAAGTGCTCGCCGGACTCTGGGATGACGACCAGCGCCAGCGCGAGCGCTTCGCCCGGGAGCTGTCGGCGGCACGCAAAGTCGCCCCCTTCTGCACCGCGGCGGTCCTGGCCGCGGACATGGACGCCGACGTTCCCTACATCGCCAGCGAGTACGTTCCCGGCCCCACCCTGCGCACCGCGGTCACGGATGAAGGGCCTCGGACCGGAGCCGCGCTGGACCGACTGGCGATCGCCACCATCACCGCGCTGGCCGCCGTCCACGAGGCCGGGGTCGTCCACCGCGACCTCAAACCCGGCAACGTCATCCTGGGACCGGACGGACCGCGGGTCATCGACTTCGGTATCGCGCGCTTCACCGACGCCACCCACCAGACCACTGCGGTGACCGGCACCCCCGCCTACATGTCACCGGAACAGATCCGCGGCGACGCGGCTGCGGCCTCCGGCGACATATTCTCCTGGGCCGCCGTGATGGCCTACGCGGCCTCTGGCCGACACGCCTTCCCCGGCGAGACCACCGTGGCCGTGATCGACAAGGTGCTCTCGGACCCACCGGACCTGACCGGCGTGCCCGACCGGCTGCTGCCCGTACTGGAGCACTGCCTGGCCAAGGACCCGGCGGACCGGCCCACCGCGGTGGAGGTCCTGGACCGCCTGATCGGACGCGTTCCGGCAGCCTCGAAGACGGAGCCGACCGCCGTGCTGGAGCAGGCGTCCGCGACCGTGGTCCAGGGCACCGCCCGTATCCGCGTCCTGCCGGTCGCCGGCTATGTGCCCTCGCAGAGGGGCGGCGCGTGGGGATCGACCGCCCCGGCGCCTTCGGAGGTGTCTGTGAAGACGCCCGTGGCCGGTATCCCCGCCCAGACTCCCCCGCCCCTACCGCCAGCCAACACGATCCCCGCCCAGAGCCAGGAACCGGGCGGGGGCACCATCCACTCGGGCGCTTTCGGAGGCACGGGCGAAGAACAGACTGGTGCTCCGTGGCAGACCGGCGACTACCCGCCCACGGACAACCCCGCTTCGTTCGCTCGGAATCCGCTCCCGGGCAGGGGCAGCATCGCTCCAGATGCGCGAGGCCCGTTCCCAGATGAGGGCATCGGAGCAGCCAGGTTCAGGGAGAACGCCGGCACTCCGTGGCAGACCGGCGACTACCCGCCCACCGACAGCACCGCGCCGAACGTACGAGGCACGCTTCCGGAGGAAGGCACCGCCGGGGTCGGGGAGCAGACCGGCGACTACCCGCCCGTAGGCGGCACCGTTCCGGAGGTGCCACCACAACCCTCCCCGAACCCGGGCAGGCGGAGCCGTGCTCGGCGGCGTTCGAAGGCGGGGCTGCTCACCGTGGGTGCCGTGGCGTTCCTGGGACTGCTCGGCGCGCTGCTGATCTGGGCCACCGGCCAGGGAGCACCGAGCCAGATGGAGCCCGCCCGTTCCGTACCCGCCACCGAACCCGCGGAGCCGGTCACCGAACCGGAACAAGGGGAAGAGCCCGAGGTCCGGGAGGAGGAGCCGGCCGGAGGCGACGGAGGCGGAACCGAGGAACCCGTGGAAGAGGAGGGCGTTCCGACAGAATGGACTCCCCCCGAAACGGAGTGGACGCCTCCCGAGGTGGACTGCCACACCGATCCGCACGCCCCCGGCTGCGCACCGGTCGAGCCTGACGTGTGCGACTACGACCCGCAGGCCTGCGAGCCCGAGGGTGGCGGCGACGGCGGTCACGGCGGCGAGGGCGGCGGTGGCGGTAACGGTGGCGGTGGCGGTGGCGGTGCTGGTAACGGCGCCGGCACGGACGAGAGCGGTGGCGACGGAGGCGCGGACCCGCATCCAGAGGGCGGCGCGGAGACCGAATGACCTCTCCTGCCCGCCGCGCGGCCGGCGGGCCCCGCGAGTTCAGGCGGAGCTGTCGTTCGTCGCGGACCGCAGGCAGTCGGCCAGGGCCTCGCGCAGGTTGACGTCGCGCGGATCATCCCAGATCCGCAGACCCATCCGGTTGGGCACGTACCCGTACCCGGTCCCGGTGGCCGGGTCGGCGAACCCGAAGGAGCCACCTGCGCCGGGTGTGCCGTAGGCGCGGCCGTCACTGCCGAACCGCCATCCGGGGAAGGGTTTCCACAGGCCCAGCGAGTAGCGGGTGCGCACCTTGAGGTTGACGTCGCGCTCACCGCCGGAGGGCTCGGTGGGCTGCTCCTCCAGGGCGCGCAGGCTGTCCTGGTCCACTCCGAGCACCGGTGAGCCCTGGGCGAACTCGCCGTAGAGCACGGCCAGGGAGCGGGCTGTGGCGAACCCGTTGCCGTGTGGCAGTTCCACGGACCGGTAGTCCGGCCCGGCCAGCTGGTTGGCGGACTTCAGCGGCGGGTTGGCGAAGGTGCGGGCGGCGGTGGTCCAGGGCAGGGAGCGGGCCAGTACGTGTCCCAGGGGTACGGCGGTGGGGTCGGCGGCCAGGTCGCGCCAGGTGCCCCCAGCCATGGGGGCCAGCCGGTCGGGGTCGATGTCCTCGGGCAGCCCCACGTACAGGTCCAGGCCCAGCGGCCCGGCCAGTTCCTCGGCGAGATAGGTGCCGACGGTGCGCCCGTCCACCCGCCGGAGCAGTTCACTCGCGTACAGGCCGATGGTGACGCTGTGATAGCCGTGCCGGGTGCCCGGGGCCCAGGCCGGCGACTGGGCGGCCAGGGCCTCGGCGAGGCGGTCGTGGTCGGCCAGCAGGGCGGGGCTGAGTTCGGCGTCCAGGTAGGGCAGGCCCGCGCGGTGGGAGAGGAGTTCGCGGACGGTGACGTGTTCCTTGCCGTGCTGGGCGAACTCGGGCCAGTAGTCGGCGACCGGGCGTTCGTAGCAGAACAGCCCGCGGGAGTGGGCGTGCGCCAGGACCATCGAGGTCACGCCTTTGGTGGCGGAGAAGACGATGGCCAGGGTGTCCGACTCCCAGGGGGCGCCGGTGCTCTGGTCGCGTACCCCCGCCCACAGGTCCACCACCAGTCGGCCGCGATGGTGGACGGCCACGGCGGCGCCCAGCTCACCGTGTTCGGTGAAGTTGCGTTGGAAGGCCTCGCGGACGGGCGTGAAGGCCGGTTCTGTCCAGCCGTGAACGCGGGGCTGTAAGGCGACGTGCATGAGATCCTCGGGGTCCTTTGGGAAGGGGGAGGAGGAAGAAGTAGCGTCAGCGGTGCCCAGGGTAACCCAAGGCAGGTAAAAACCGGACGGGACGCATGTGCGTCCCACAGGGCGGGCCCACCCCCCGGGCCCGCCGGAAAACACCAGGAAGAGGCCCCGTGTCCCCCACATCCGCGCCCGTCGAGGTCGGCGGCTACCGTCTGCTCAAGGAGGTCGGCCGTGGCGGTTTCGGCTCGGTCCACCTCGGTGAGGACGCCCGGGGCAGGCGGGTCGCGGTCAAGCTGCTGCACGTCGGACCCGGCACCGACCCGCGGTTCTTCGACCTGTTCGCCCGCGAGGTCGAGGCGGCCCGGCGGGTCAGCCCCTTCTGTGTGGCCCAGGTACTGGACGCCGACCCCAAGGCGGCACAGCCGTGGATCGTCAGCGAGTTCGTCGACGGGCCCACGCTCTCCCAGGACGTACGGGAGAACGGCCCCAGGACGGGGACGGACCTGGACCGGTTGGCGGTGTCCACGGCCACGGCTCTCTCGGCGATCCACGCGGCCGGGGTGGTGCACCGCGACCTGAAGCCGGGCAACATCATGCTGGCCGCCGACGGTCCACGGGTGATCGACTTCGGGATCGCGCGGCCCTTCGAGGAGGCCACCTCCCTGACCGCCAGCGCGGTGATCGGAACCCTGCAGTACATGGCCCCGGAGCAGTTGGAGGACGGGGCGCGGCTGACCCCGGCCCTGGACGTGTACGCCTGGGGCGCGGTGATGGTCTACGCCGCCACCGGGCGGCCGGTCTTCGACGCCGGAAGCCAGCGGGCGCTGGTCAAGAGCGTACTCGTGGACACCCCGGACTGTTCGGCGCTGCCCGACCGGCTACGCGGGATCGTGGAGCGGTGCCTGAGCAAGGAGCCCGAGGAGCGACCCAGCGCGCGGGAGCTCATCGACCTGCTCACCGGTGTTTCCGGGGCTGCGGCCGCGGTCCCGGCAGCCGCTCCGCCTCCGGTCGCACAACCGGCGCCAGCACAGGCATCGGCACCAGTACGGACGGCGGGCGGCCCACCGCTGTGGTTTGACGGTTCCGGTTTCTCCGATCCGGACGCGCTGGCCGAGGCGATGCGTGAGCGCTGGGAGACCGCGGTGGCGTTCCTCACCCAGCCCCGGCAGTGCCGGATCCTGGGGTCGTGGCTGATCGACCTGCACGGGCAGGAGCAGGCCGGGGCGCAGGTGGCCGCCGACGCCCGGACCGACCCAGAGCTGGCCCTGGTACGGCTGTTGGCCCGGCTGCGACCAGACCTGCCGCCGCTGCTGCGCGGCCGGGACATGACACTGACCGCGTTGACCGGCCGGGTCCGGGCAGCGGACAGCCCCTTCCTGGAAGCGGGGCTGACGGTCGAGGTGGTCGAGGCGCTGTCCGGGCACCACTGCGCCGAGCCGGGGCATGACTGCCGCGGGTTCCCTTGCCAGGGCTACCGCGAGTTCGCCTCGGACCTGGGTACTGCGCTCAGGAGCGCCGAACGCGCGGCCCAGCGGTACAACCCCTGGCTGGGCGGGCTGGGCTGGATCGGTTCCGGCCCCGTGCATCCGACATCAGCGGGGTTCATCGGTCAGCTGGTGACCGCGCTGCTCGCGCCCCAACTGTGGCGCGGGCGCATGCGCGAGGCCACCCGGGTGCACGGGCGGTGGGCCGGGCTGGCCCCCGCGGCGAAGGTGTCGGGGGACCTCGCCGAGGCTGCCGGGGTGGAGGCGGTCCATCTCCGGGTGTCCCTGGCGCTGGTCGAGCTGAGCGAGCAGGAGGCCAGGACCAGTCCTCAACTGGAAGAGCTGCGCCGGTACGGGCGGGCCAAGGGCTTCGAGGCCCTGGCCGTGTTGGGCGCACTAGGGGTGGGGGTGGTTTTGATCCTCACCCAGAATCCGGAGCAAGCAAACGAGCCCGGCATGGTCATGTTGACACTAATGGCGGTGCCTTTGGCGTTGCAGCAGCTGATCTCGTGGTCGCTACGCGGCTGGCGCAGGCGCAGGCCCCCGGAGTGGGTTGTGGTCGAGGCGGACGGCGTGCAGGCAACGGTACTGCGGCTCACCGAGCAGTTGGAGCACGCCCAGGCACAGCTGGACCTGTCGTACCAGAACGCGCTCGGCAGGTGAGCTCTGGCGGGAAGTGTGCGCCGGTGCACAGAAAGTCTTTGACACCGGGCTTTGCGGCCACCTAAGTTGTCAATGACAACTTCCACCTCCACCCAGGAAGCCGCCCATGGACACGCGCGTCAACGGCGCACCCTCCCCCGCACCCGACGCCCCAGGCCTCAGCGCCGCCGACCACCTGCGCGACCGGCTCGGGCTGACCGGCACCAAGATCGCCTGCGGCTCCGGTGTGTGCGGGGCCTGCACGATCCTGGTGGACGGAGCGCCCACCGCCTCCTGCCTGCTGCCCGCCGACCATCTGGCCGGTCGCTCCGTGACCACCGTCGAAGGGCTGGACGGCGTCCACCCCGTGCAGCGCGCCCTGACCGCCCATGACGGCCTCCAGTGCGGCTACTGCACGCCCGGATTCGCCGTGGAGGCCTCGGTGTTCGTGGACGCCTGGCGCGCCGAACACGGGGACACCCGCCCAGGGCGCGGCCGGATCGCCGACGCCCTGGCCGGTCACCTGTGCCGCTGCGGCGCCTACGAGGGGATCTTCGCGGCCGTGGCCGCCGCCTGCGCCGGTGAGTTCGACACCGAACCCGACCAGGCCCCACCGCGCGCGGACGCCCCCGCCAAGGTGACCGGTGGCGCACGGTTCAGCGCGGACTTCGCCCCGCCCGGCACCTGGGAGGGCGTGATCGTGCGCTCCACCGTGCCGCACGCCCGTGTACTCAAGGTGAGCGTCGACCCCGGCCCCGGCGGGGCCGCACCGCCGCTGGTGGACCTTCTCGGTGAGGACCGTGTGGTGCGCTACGTGGGCCAGCCGATCGCCGCGGTGGCCGCGCCCACTCGGGCGGCGGCAAGGGAGCTGGCCGGGGCGGTGCGGGTGGACCTCGAACCCCTGCCCGCGGTGACCGACCCCGAGGCGGCCCGCGCCCCGGGCGCCCCCGTGCTCTACCCCACCAAGGAGGAGCGCGCCGCCGCGCCCACCTACGGTGAGGCGCCCACTCCCGCGGCGCCCTGGAACGGCAACGTGCGCGGACCCGGGGTGCTCAGCTGGCGCGGGCCCACCGCCGTGGCCCGGCTGCGGGCGGCCTCCCGCCGACGGGACCCCCTGCTGGTGGCCGAGGAGTACACCACCGCCACCCAGGTGCACAGCCCGCTGGAGCCGCATGTGAGCGTGGCTCGGTGGGAGCGGGGCGACCTGCACCTGTACGTGTCCACACAGTCGGTCAGCAAGATCGCTGCCAAGGCGGCCAAGCGCTGGGACCTGCCCCGGGAGCGGGTCCACCTGGTGACCGAGTACGTCGGCGGCGGGTTCGGGGCCAAGAACTCGCTGTCCGCTGACGTCGTGGCCGCCGTGGAGCTGTCCCGGCTGACCGGCACCCCGGTGCAGGTGAGCCTGGAGCGGGCCGAGGAGCTGACCGACGCCGGGCACCGGCCCGGGACCCGCACCCGGGTGGCGCTCCTGGCCGGTCAGGACGGTTCCCTGCGGGCGCTGTCCGTGGACTCCCACGGCGACGGCGGGGTATCGGTGGGTTCCAACGCCGCCGTGCTGGCCGCGCTGATGTACGGCCGCTCGCCGCGCCGGGTGCGCGACTTCGACGTGGTGACCAACCGGCCGCCGGGTGAGCCCATGCGCGGGCCCGGCGGGCCGCCGATGGCCTGGGCCCTGGAGCAGGCCGTGGACACCGTGGCCGAGCGGCTCGGCGAGGACCCGCTGACCCTGCGCCGCCGCTGGGACGGCAACCCCAAGCGGCAGGCCCTGTACGAGCGGGTCGCCGACCTTGCGCTGTGGCGGGACCGTCCGCGAGGCGAGCGCACCGGCCGGTTCCGGCGCGGGGTGGGGCTGGCCGCCGCAGGCTGGCCCTACCTGCTGGCGCCCGACGCCCGGGTTGAGCTGGTGGTGGAGGGCGGCGCCCTGGTGGTGCGCTCGGCCACCCAGGACATCGGCACCGGTATCCGAACCCTGCTCGGCGAGGTGGTCGCCGACCGGTTCGGGGTGAACGCCGCGGACCTGCGGGTGGAGATCGGGCAGAGCTCCTCGGTGCACGGGACCGGTTCCTTCGGCAGCCGCACCACCACCTCCATGGGCCCGGCCGCCGCCGACGCCGCCGACCGCCTGCGCGAGGCCCTGCGCGAGCTCTGCCCCGACGTGCCCGCCGCGGGTCCCGTCCCCGAGCACGTGTTCAAGGAGGCGCTGGCCGCCGCCGAGGGCGTGAGCGTGGTCGGCGAACGCGGCCGGGACCGCTGGGGTCAGCTGACCCCGAACCTGGGCGACCTGGCCGTCGGGCGCGGCATGAGCGGCGCCGTCCACGTGATGGAGGTGGAGGTGGACACCCTGCTCGGTCGGGTGCGGCCCACCCGCTGCTGGGCGGGGATCGCCGCCGGGCGCATCTACAACGAGCGGTTGGCCCGCAACCAGTGCGAGGGTGCGGTGGTGCAGGGCGTGGGCTACGCGCTCTTCGAGGAGCGGCGCGACGACCTCGCCACCGGGGTGGTGCTCTCGGACAACCTGGAGGACTACCGCATCCCGGGGATGGGCGACGTGCCCGAGACCGAGGTGTACTTCCACGAGCAGGGGTTCGAGCACGTCGTGGGCGGCGGGGTCGGCCTGGGAGAGGTGTCGGTGGTGGGTGTGGCGGCGGCCCTGGGCAACGCCGTGTACGACGCCACCGGTTGGCGCCCGCACGACCTTCCGCTCCGCCCGGACCGACTGATCAGCTCCAACCGACCGAAGGGGGGCCAGCGTTGACCGCGGCGCCACAGCCCATGTTGACCGTCACCCGTCCCACGAGTGCCGCCGAGGCCGCCCGGGAACTGTCCGGGGGTGGTGCGCGCCCCCGCGCCGGGGGCACGGACCTGGCCGCCTGCCTGGAGGTCGGCGCGCTCGCGCCCGGCCCGCTGGTGGACCTGCTGCACGTGCCCGAACTGCGTGGAGTGCGATGGGCCGGGGACGGCGCGGCGCGCATCGGCGCGATGACCACCGTCGCCGAGCTGGGGGCCGACCCCCGCCTGGCCGGGGCCTATCCAGGGCTGGCCGCCACGGCGCGGGCCCTGGCGACCCCGCAGATCCGGGGTACGGCCACGGTGGGCGGCAACCTGTTGCAGCGCAACCGCTGTTCCTACCTGCGCAATCCCGCCTTCGACTGCTTCCAGACCGGGGGTGACTCGTGCCCCTCCCGCGCCGGTGACCACCTGCGCGGTGTGGTCGTGGACCAGGGGCCGTGCGTGGCCCCGCACCCGTCGTCGCTGGCGGTTGCGCTGCTGACCTACGAAGCGACCGTGCGGGTCCGGCACGACTCTGGGCAGGATTCGGATACGGAGACCGAAAGAGGGATGGCGGAGCTGTACGAGGGCGCCGATCCCACCCGTGACCACGTGCTCGGCGCCCGGGAGCTGTTGGTCTCGGTGGACCTGCCCGCCCCCGTGCCCGGGGAACGGGCCGCCCACCTGCGCACGGCGGGGCGTTCGCGCGCGGAGTGGCCGCTGGTAGAGGCGGTGGCCCGGCTGGAGTGTGCCGACGGCGGCACCGGCCCGGTCGTCCGGGCCTGGGTGGCGGTGGGCGGGGTGGCCCGTACCCCGCTGCGGCTGGCCGGGGTGGAGCGGGCCCTGGTGGGTTCGGTTCCGGGCCGGGATCCGGGTACGGCGGTGGCGGAGGCGTTGGACGCTCTCACCGAAATCTGCTCCCCGCTGCCCGCCACCGGGTACAAGGTCCCCTTGCTCCAGGCGACCGTACGGGATGTAATCGAACGGTCCCTGGACGCTCCGAACCGGTGACACGGGCTCGGAGCGAGTGATCCGGGGTAGGGCCGGGTGGGCCGCCGTGGCGTGGCGACCCACTCGCCCCTGCTCGAATCATTCCCGGGGGCGTACCTCGACGGGGACTCCGTTCAGGACGGCGTTGCCGGAGAGCGGGTCCACCATGGAGGGGTCTGTCACGGCGTTGACGTTCACGCCCGGGTTCCGGGCCGCGACGGACAACCGGGTGCCCCGTACCCCGTGTCCCCAGCCGTGGGGCAGGCTCACCACTCCCGGTGCGACGGTGTCGGTGTGTTCCACGACGGCTTCGACGGCGCCCGCACCGCTGCGCACCGTGGCCGTCACGCCGTCCAGCAGACCCAGGCGGGCCGCGTCCTGGGGGTGCACGTGCAGGGTGCAGGTGTTGCTGCCGCCGTTCAGCCGGGGCACGTTGTGTCCCCAGCTGTTGTTGGAGCGCAGGTGCCGCCGTCCCACCAGTACCAGGGACTCGCGGCGTTCGGCGAGTCCGGCCCGCAGCCGGGCGACGTCCTCGGCGATCGGCGGCGGGCAGGCCTCGATGCGGCCGGAGGCGGTGGCCAGGACAGCGGGCACGCGTGGGCGCAACGCTCCGAGGTCGATACCGTGCGGCGCCTCCAGCAGGGAACGCAGGGACAGGCCCTCGGGGCGGACCCCGAAGCCGTCGCCGTAGGCGCCCAGGCGCAGGAACAGGTCGACGCGGCGTTCGGCCCAGCCGCCGGGGTGCAGGCGGGCGGCCAGTTCGGCGGGGTCGCGCCCATGCACGGGGGAGTCCGGGTCGGCCACGGCTCGGGACAGCAGCCGTGCGATCTCGGCCTCGTCGACGGCGTCGGGGGCGGCGTGGGGCCCCTGCCCGGCGGCGATCTGCACGAGACGGCGCAGAATCTCGCCCTCGTCGGCCTCTCCTTCGCCCAGCGGCAGTGCCGGAGGCGAGTATCGGACGTTGTTGCGCACCGCCAGCTCGTTGAAGGCCAGATCGAAGTGGCTGGAGCGGCTGGGCGGTGCGGGCGGCAGGATGACGTGCGCGTGGCGGGTGGTCTCGTTGAGGTAGGGGTCCACGCTCACCATGAACTCCAGGTCCGGCAGCACCTCGGCGAGGCGCTCTCCGCCCGGGGTGGACAGCACCGGGTTCCCGGCGACGGTGACCAGGGCCCTGACCTGTCCGGGGCCGGGGGTGGCGATCTCGTCCACCAGGGTCACGGCGGGGAACTCGCCCTTGGCTTCAGGCAGGTTCCGGACCCGGCTGCGCCAGCGCCCGATCTGGAAGGGGCTGCTGCGGACGGAGTCGGGACCGCGGTGCGCCGGTTGGGGGAACATCGCCCCGCCGGGCCGGTCCAGGTTCCCGGTGAGCAGGTTGAGCACGTCCACCAGCCAACTGGTCAGTGTGCCGAACTGGACGGCAGTCGTGCCCAGGCGCCCGTAGACCGCAGCGGTCGGCGCCGCTGCCAGGTCCCGGGCCAGGGCGCGGATGTGCTCGGCCTCGATCCCGCACACCGCGGCGACGGCCTCAGGAGGGAAGTCCTTGGCCAGGGTGCGGAGTTCGTCGAGGCCGCGGGTGTGCTCCGCGAGGTTCCCGAGGTCGGCGAGGTTCTCGGACAGCAGGGTGTGCACCATGGCGAAGAGCAGGAAGGCGTCCCCGCCAGGGCGCACGGGGACGTGCTCGTCGGCGAGGTCGGCGGTCCGGGTGCGCCTGGGGTCGACCACGACCAGACGGCCTCCCCTGGCACGCAGTGCCTTGAGTCTGCCGGGGAAGTCCGGGGCGGTGCACAGGCTGCCGTTGGACTCCAGCGGGTTGGCTCCGAGCATCAGCAGGTGGTCGGTGCGGTCCAGGTCGGGGACCGGGATGGCGAACGGATCGCCGAACATCAGCCCGCAGGAGACGTGCTTGGGCATCTGGTCGACCGTGCTGGCGCTGTAGACGTTGGTACTGCCGATGGTGCGCGCCAGCAGGCCCGAGTAGAGCTGTCCGGCCAGGGTGTGCACGTTCGGGTTGCCCAGGTAGCTGGCCACGGCCTGGCGGCCGTGCCGTTCGACCGCTCCGGTGAGCCCGGCGTCGACGGCGGCGAAGGCCTCGGGCCAGTCGACCTCGCGCCAGTGCTCTCCGTCGCGGATCATGGGCCGCCGCAGCCGGTCGGGGTCGTTGTCCAGAGCGGGGAGGGTGGCGCCCTTGGGGCAGACGAACCCTGCGCTGAACACGTCCTGGCGATCGCCGCGCGCACCGGTGAGCCGTCCCGCGTCGATGGTCAGGGTGAGGCCGCAGGTGGCCTCGCACAGCGGGCAGATCCGCAGGGCCGTTTGCATGAGGGATACCTTTCACATACCGAACAGTCGGTTTGTGATGGATCCTACTCGTCGCACCTTCCTCCGTACAGGCCGGGCCCCTTGTCGGGCGGGTAGTCGGAGAAGAGAGGAGCCAGCGGCACCGGCGCCGGTGCCGCTGGCTCTGCCGTTCCCGGCCGGTGCTACCCGCGCAGGTAGGCCTGGTGGGCGAGCTCGCGGCACACGACCGCGAAGTCCAGCCCCGCGGCCGCGGCGGCCATCGGGAACGTGGAGGTCTCGGTCAGGCCGGGGGCGACGTTGGTCTCCAGGAAGATCGCCTCACCGTCGGCGTCGACGATGATGTCGGTCCGGGAGAAGTCGCGCAGCCCCAGGGTGCGGTGGGCGGTCAGGGCCACCTCGGTGGCGGCCGCGACCACGGACTCGTCCAGGCGGGCCGGGCAGAAGAACTCGGTGCGACCGGCCGTGTAGCGGGCCGCGTAGTCGTAGACCCCGCCGTCCGGGACGATCTCCACCGGCGGCAGAGCCACGGGGCCGTCGCCGGTGTCCAGGATGCCGATGGCCAGCTCGGTGCCCTGCACCTGCTCCTCCACGAGCGCGGAGTCGCTGTAGGCGAAGCAGGAGACCAGGGCGGCGGAAAGGTCGCTGACCGAGGTCACCGGGGTGGCGCCGAAGGCCGAGCCGCCGCGGTCGGGCTTGACGAACAGCGGCAGGCCGAGCCGGTCCGCGAGGCGATCCAGCAGCGCAGGGGCGCCCAGGTCGTGGAAGGCCGACTTGGGCAGGGTGGCGCCGCGCGGCACGCGTACGCCCTTCTCGGCGAGCAGGGCCTTGGCGGCGGGCTTGGTGTAGGCCAGGCGGCAGGAGTCGGGACGGGCGCCCACGTAGGGCGCCCCGACCAGTTCCAGGACCTCGCGGATCGCGCCGTCCTCACCGGCGGACCCGTGTAGGACGGGGAAGACCACCTGGGGCGGGTCGGCGGCGAGGCGGTCCAACAGACCGGAGTCGACATCCGTGACCTGTACCTCGACGCCGAGTCGGCGCAGGGCCTCGGCGACGCTGCGGCCGGAGTGGACGCTCACCTCGTGTTCGGGGGACAGGCCTCCGGCGAGAACGAGAACCCGGTCAAGGTCAGCCACGGCGCGAACCTCCTTCTGTGCTGCTGTCATGGTGCGTTTGCCCTTACGAGGGAATGTCAGGGCAGGTCAGGGGTGGGTGCCTGGCTGCCTTCGGTGGGCGGGGCGATGGTACTACCGAACGTGTCTCGCAGATCGATCTCACCCTCGATCGCGGTCACGAGGCGGCGTACGCCCTCGCGGATCTGCTCGGGGGTGGGGTAGCAGAAGCTCAGGCGCATGCTGTCCCGGCCGCGGCCGTCGGCGTAGAAGCCGGTGCCGGGCACGTAGGCCACGCGCTCGTTGACGGCGCGCGGCAGCATGGCCTTGGCGTCGATGCCCTCGGGCAGGGTGGCCCAGACGAAGAACCCGCCCTCGGGCTTGGTCCAGGTGCACCCATCGGGCATCATCGCCGCCAGGGATCCGAGCATCGCGTCGCGGCGCTCGCTGTACATGGAGTTGAACGCCTTGATCTGTTCCTTCCAGGGAAAGGTGTTCAGATAGCGACGGACCACGAGCTGGTTGAACGTGGAGTGGCTGAGCATCGCCGACTCCGCGGCCAGGACCAGCTTGGCGCGCACGGCCGAGGGCGCCAGGGCCCAGCCGATACGCAGCCCCGGGGAGAGGGTCTTGGAGAGCGAGCCGAGGTAGATGACGTTGCCGTTGCCCTGGGAGTACAGGGTGGGCTCGGCCTCGCCGTCGTAGCGGAGCAGCCCGTAGGGGTTGTCCTCGATCACGAGCACGTCGTGGCGCTCGCAGGCCTCCATGACCTGGGCGCGGCGCTCGGCGGTCATGGTGATGCCCGCGGGGTTCTGGAAGTTGGGAATCGTGTAGAAGAACTTGGCCGGCTTCCCGTCCAGTTCGGCGCGGACCAGCGCCTCCTCCAGCTCCTCGGGGATGACGCCCTGCTCGTCCAGGCCCACGTGGCGGATGTCGGCCTGGAAGGCGGCGAAGGTGTTGATCGCGGTGACGTAGGTGGGCGCCTCGGTGAGGACGACGTCGCCGGGGTCGACGAAGACCCGGGTGAGCAGGTCCAGGGCCTGCTGGGAGCCGACGGTGACGATGACGTCGTCGGGGCTGGCATGGACGCCCTCGAGCGTCATGTAGTCGCAGATCTGTTCGCGCAGGACGGGGTCGCCCTGGGCCGATCCGTACTGGAGGGCGGTGGCGCCCTCCTCGGAGACGACGTCCTTGACCAAGTCGCCGAGCTGTTCCAGGGGCAGGGCGGCGACGTTGGGCATGCCGCCCGCCAGGGAGACGATCTCCGGCCGGGACGCGACCGCGAAGAGTGCCCTGACCTCCGATGCGACCATGCCCTTTGCTCGGAGCGCGTAACGGCCGACGTGCGGGTCGATACGCGAACCCTGTTGGCTGGGCTGCTGCTCTCGGTGGTCAGCGGACACGATCCACCTCCGAAGGAAGGACGGTCTGTGGGGCCGTCGGTGCGGGATGATCCAGGATCATCGTTGATGCCTGGTTCGACGCTTCGAGCGGTCCCCTGGTTCACCGGACTCTCCTGGTTCGGCTGGGCCGCGTGAGGAGTCCGGTGCTGCGTTCGGTCTGTGTGAACCATGCCAGAGCACGGTTCGGTAAATGCCCCGAGTGTAGCCCAGTGGCGGTGTTCGCGCGTTCCAGCAGGGCTTTTCCCTCCCGTCCCCGCTCCGCCGAACACCTTGGGTATCCCGGTGCCCCACCGGGCACGGTACCCAGTCAGGTGTTTCGACTCACATGTGGATGACCAGAACATGACTCACTTTTCACCCTTTAACCCTGAGTCGGACATTGGTTACTTAGAGGCCATCCGGGACGTTGGGGCAGTGGACCCGCGTTCGCCGTGCACGGCGACACCACCATCCCGAGGGGGAAGCCATGGGAGTCCGCTCGACCACCGTCACCGCCTCACTGGCACTGTTGCTGTGCGTCTCGCTCACCTCGTGCACGGCCGACGGGGCGACCGAGGAGGAGGTCGACGCCGCGCTGCTGGAGCTGGAGCTCGCCGCCGACGCGCTGTCGGTGACGATCCTGCGCCCCGGCGCCGAACGCGCCTTCGCCCGCAAGGGACACCCCGTGGCGGCCCCGCTCACCTGTACCGCGGTTTCCGGCGACGAACCCTCGGAGGAGCTGGCCCAAGGCGAGGAGAACTCGGTGACCGCGGGCGGGACCGAAGCCGAGCAGGATCCGGTCGCGGACGATACCGACACGAACGATCCCCGCGAGGACGGCCCCGGCGAGGACACCCAGGAGAAGCGCGGCGGCCGACTGGCCGTGCTCTGCACCGGGCACAGCCGCGACGGTGAGGAACTGCGCTTCGAGGGTCAGCTGCTGCGCGAGGCCCTGGCCGGACGCGAGGTGGGCGACGACAGCCTGCGCGGCGCTTTCACCGGGTTGGTCGGGGAGGAGGAGGTCTTCACCATGGACTGCTTCCAGTGCTCCCCGGTCAACGCCGAGCCCGCCGAGCCGGAGTCAGCCAAGGGTCAGGACGACGAACCCTCGGAGTCGGCCGCCGACACGGACTGACCAACGGGCCACGGGTCCGGGCCGACCGGCGGAGCAGGCAACGGTACGGCCCGAAGGCGTTAGTGTCTTCGGGCCGTACCGTCGTGTGCGCGATGGCCCCGGAGGTTCCCCCGATCCTCACGGGGCACCAGCCCGCGGACGCGTCCGCTCTCATCCCCCGTCACCCCCCTCAAGGCGCGAAGGTCGCGGACGCGTCCCGCACCGGTGAGCAGCCGCCGTGCCCTCTCTTGCCCGGAGGCCGCCCACCGGTAGGCGGGCCGCGCAGCACCAGTTGATCCCATCCAGGCCAGAGCGGCAACGGTTGCAACAGGTTGCGATGTCATCACCCAATGAAATCGAACAGGTCCTCTGCGCGAGTACGGTCCCGTAGTGCCCGCACCCCGGGCGCCAGTGAACCGGGCAGCAGGTTCAGCGGTGACTCGGGGGTCAGGACCCGCACCCGCACTTCGTCGGAGAACCGGTAGGGGCGGCTCTCGATCACCCCGCCCAGGTTGCGCCGCACCCGGGACAACTCCGCCCGCACAGTCACCACGTGCTTGTCGGAGCCGAACACGTCGCGGGACAGCTGTACCGCCGAACGCCCGCCCCGGTGTACCGCCAGCAGCAGGAGGAGTTCAGTGTGGCGCGGGGACAGGTGCTGAACCCACTCCCCGCTGTCCCCGGCAACCGTCACCGAGGCGGCACCGGGTCGGAGCAGGTCCAGGGTCACGGTGGAGGGCGCGGCCTGTTCCTCGGGTCGGGGCCGGACCAACCAGCCGCCGGGCAGCGGTTCCAGGGCACACTCCCCCAACGCCGGAAGCCAGGTGGTCCCGCTCTCGCACTGCTTGGGCAGCAGGACCCGCCGGACCGGTTCCATGTGGACAGCCGCCGCGGTCCAACCGTTGTCGTCCACGACCAGGGCGGGCCGGGTGAGCCCGGCCAGCAGCGGCGCGGCCACCGAGCGCAGCCGCTCCAGATGGGTGTGGTGGATGCCCTGCAGGTGTGCCTCGGCCAGCTGGGCGACCGCGCTGACCAGGGCCAGGGTCGCCGGGTGGATGGTGGATACCGGGCCGGTGACGTCGATGGCGCCGAGCAGCCGCCCGTCCCGGGGATCGTGCACGGGGGCGCAGGCGCAGGTGAGGGTGTGCAGGTTCCGCACGTAGTGCTCGGCCGAGTAGACCTGGACCGGCCGTCCCACCACGAGCGCGGTCCCGATGGCGTTGGTACCGGTACTGCCCTCGTTCCAGTAGGCGCCCTCGACCAGGCCGACCCGGTCGCCGATTGTGCGTATCCGATGAGATCCTTCCCGCCACAGAACCTGCCCGGCGGCGTCCGTCACCAGCATGATGTGCTCGGCCTCGTCGGCCACCGAAACCAGGGAACGGCGGATCAGCGGCAGGACCTCGGCGATCGGTGAGGCGTCCCGGTAGCGCTGGAGCTCGTCCAGCCGGGCCACCTTGGGCGGCGGGGCACTGTCCGGGTCGATGCCGAAGCCGCGCATCCTCCCCCAGGAGTCCTCGATCACCGGGCGCAGCGGCGCGGGCGTGGGCCGCCCGTTGAGCTGTGCATCGTGAGCACGGCGGAGCAGGACGGCGTGTTCACGTGCGTCCGTCCCGGAGGGGAGAGCCGTGTCCAACGGCGGAAACGTCATCGGTCCCCCAGATCTCATGTTCGTCGCGGAGCCCCAAGTTTCCTGCCTCGGCTTCGGCAGGGCCAACAGAACCAGGAGAAGCGTTCTTTTCGGAAGGTCTTTCCGGCGAGCCCTTCCGTTTCCTGTGGGGATCAGCGTCCCTGGTGGTGCAGCGTTCCCAGAATTCGACAGGTGCCCGGAGCGAACATGGATGTGGCCGGTAGCGGTCACCGGCACCGCGGAGCCGGATAGCTCTGGTATCGGCGGCCTTCAGCGGCGAACCTTCATGGGCGAAACGGTCAGCGGGGTCCCGCTTCAGTGCGGGTCAGGGCGAACCACAGGCGCATGCGCTGTTCGGCATCGGCCAGGTCCACCCCCAGGTCCCGTTCGATCCGCCCGATCCGGTACCGGACGCTGTTGCGGTGCACGCCCAGGTCCGCGGCGGCGCGGTCCCAGTTGCCGTGGCGGGCCAGCCAGACACGCAGGGTCTCGCGCAGGGTGCGGGCTGCCCCGGTGTCGCGGGCCAGCGGACCCAGCAGTTCGCGCCTGAGGCCGCTGGTGCCGGCGGGGTCCAGCAGGACCGCGAAGGGGTCGGTGCCCTCGCCCCACAGCAGAGGTTCACCCGAGGCGCGGGCGCGGACCAGCAGGGCGGCCGCTCGGCGGTCGGCTTCGGGCAGCTCCGGAGCGGTTGCGGGCGCGCTGAGCGCGGCGATCCACCCGTGGGCCCGGAGCAGGTCCAGATGCTCGCGGTGGGCCTGCTCGCCCCGGTCGGCGAGAACGGCGCGAACGTACTCCCCCGCATCCGCGTCGGGCGCGGCCCGGTCGACCAGGTGGGTGCCCAGGGGGAGGTCGCCAGGGGCGGTGCGGCGGTCCTGGGTCAGCGGCCTGGCCCGTAGGACGCGGTAGGCGCCGGTCGCGCCGGTCCGGCCGCGGGTGTCGGTGAGTTCGGCAAGCAGGGGCGCGGTCGCCTCGTCCAGGCCGCCGTCCAGGAGGAGCCCGGTGAGCAGCCGCCCCGGGACCGGCGGGGCGTCCTCGACCGTGCGGGAGAGCAGGTCGAGTAGGGCGGTGGCGGTGCGCAGGACCGCGCGGTCGGTGATGCCGAGCGGTTCGGGGCGGCCCACCAGGACCACGCCGCGTTCCTGGGGCGGGACGCCGACGGTGTGCAGGAAGACCTCGTCGGTACCGCTGGGGGCCTTGGCGCCGCGCGGCCCTGCAGGGTCGGTGAGCTTGGCGATCAGGGGGCGCAGTTCGGGGTCGGTGGAGCGGGGCGCTCCGGTGGTGCGGTGGGCGGGGGTACCGGGGTCAGAGGGTTCCAGAACGGCCCAGGCGCCCAGGGAGTCAGCCAGCACCGACAGGACCCGTTGCACGGGTGCGGTGGCGGTGACGGCGCGGGCCAGCGCCTGGTGGGCCTCGCCCAGGCGGCGCACGTCGCGCAGGTGGCGTTCCTCGAGTTCCTCGCCGACCGCGCGACTGACCGCGGCGAAGGGGGTGGCCTGGGGGACCTCCAACAGCGGCAGGCCCTGGCTGTGGCACTGTTCGATGAGCCGTTCGGGGATGGTGTCGTACACCGGCGCCACCCCGAAGCCGATGGCGCCGACCCCGGTACGCACCAGGGAGTCCACGTACGCGCGCACACCAGCGGCGGTGGCGGGCAGGTTGACGCCCGCGGTGAGCAGGAGTTCGCCGCCGCGCAGATAGGCGGCGGGTTCGACCATCTCGCTGGCCACCGCCCAGGTGATCGCCGGGTCGCCCGCCGCGACCACGGTGGTCAGGGACAGGTCGCGGCGCCCCGTGACCACG
Organism: Nocardiopsis valliformis DSM 45023; assembly: GCF_000340985.1. Lineage (NCBI taxonomy): Bacteria > Bacillati > Actinomycetota > Actinomycetes > Streptosporangiales > Nocardiopsidaceae > Nocardiopsis > Nocardiopsis valliformis. Next base: position 73,980 of record NZ_ANAZ01000007.1, on the reverse strand, counting down.
CTCAGGGGTACGTCGTGGCTGTCCGCCCCGCCGGTGCCGTCGACCATGCTCTCCCCCGCCTCGCTATCGCTTCGCCGCTGAACCGGCGCTTGCCACCGCGTGTCCTGGACATTGCGTACACGGGTACGCCAGGCGCACTTCGTAGATGATTCGGCCAAAAAACGGCGCCCAATCGTGCGGTTCGGCCACTGGAACGGAGCTTATCGGCTGCTTACGCTGACCGAAGCACTGTGACCTGCGTCAACGTTGCCGCGGTCGGCCACCACCCAGTCTGCACGCCCTCCCCCGAGCGCGTTCCCCTCGTAAGGAGCACCATGCTCATCGACCTCGCGGTGATCGCCGCCTACCTCCTGGGCATGATCGCCCTGGGCTGGTGGGGCATGCGCCGTACGCAGAACAAGTCCGACTACCTGGTGGCGGGGCGCCGGCTCGGCCCCCTGATGTACGCGGGCACGATGGCGGCCGTGGTCCTGGGCGGCGCGTCCACCGTCGGCGGTATTGGTCTGGGCTACACCTACGGCATCTCCGGGGCCTGGCTGGTGGTCGCGATCGGTGTCGGCATCCTCGTCCTGCACCTGTTCTTCGCCAAGCGCATCTCCCGGCTGCGGGTCTACACCGTCTCGGAGATGCTGGACCTGCGCTACGGCGGCAACTCCCGGGTGATCTCCGGCCTGGTCATGTGGGGTTACACCTTCATGCTGATCGTGCCCTCCACCCTGGCCTTCTCCACCATCTTCAGCGGCCTGTTCGGGCTGCCGCGCGTGGCCGCGATCATCATCGGCGGCTCCATCGTGGTGCTGTACTCCACGATGGGCGGCATGTGGTCGGTGACCATGACAGACATGGCGCAGTTCGCGATCAAGACCGTCGGCCTGGTCATGATCCTCACCCCCGTGGCGGTCTGGTCGGCGGGCGGCTTCTCGGGGATGCGCGAGTCCCTGGACCCCGCCTACTTCAGCCCCACCAACATCGGTGGCGAGACGATCCTGACCTACTTCGTCATCTACTCGCTGGGGCTGCTCATCGGCCAGGACATCTGGCAGCGGGTCTTCACCGGCCGCAACGACCGGGTGGCCAAGGTCGGCGGTCTCGGCGCGGGCGTGTACTGCCTGATCTACGGCGTGTGCGGGGCGCTCATCGGTACCGCCGCAGCCGTCATGTTCCCCAACCTGGCCAACCCCGACGACTCCTTCACCCTCATGGTGGAGGCCACCTTGCCCGTGGGCCTGGCCGGTCTGGTCATCGCCGCCGCGCTGTCGGCCGTGATGTCCACCGCCAGCGGTGCACTCATCGCCTGCTCCGCGGTGACCTCCACCGACCTGTGGCCGCAGGTGCGCCGTCTCTTCGGGCGCGGCCCGAGCACCGAGGCCAGGGACGGCGACGAGGTCGCCGCCAACCGGATCTTCACCCTGGTCCTGGGTGTGGCCAGCATCTGCGTGGCGCTGGCCGTCGACAACGTGGTCGCCGCCCTCACCCTGGCCTACAACATCCTCGTGGGCGGTCTGCTCGTCGCGATCCTCGGCGGTCTGGTCTGGCGGCGCGGCACCCGTGCGGGCGCGCTCGCCTCCATGTTGGCTGGGTCCGTGGCCGTCATCGTCACCATGGCGCTGACCGGCCTGCTCGCCAACGAACCCGTCTACGTGGGCCTGGGCACCGCGCTGGTGGTCTACGTGGTCGTCAGCCTGATGACCGAGCCCACCGCCCCGGCGGTCCTCGACCTCTGGCAGCGGCGCCTGCGCGGCCAGGAAGCCCTCGAGGACGAGGCGCCGACCAAAGCCGCCACAGCCGGCACCGAAACTCTGTCCCCGGCGCAGGCCGAGGCCGAACGAACCAACTGAACCGACAGCACCGACAGCACCGACAGCACCGATGACAGGAACGGACCAGATGAACAGCCCGATCGGACCCACCGACTCCAGCCTCGTCCCGCGCTTCGCGGGCCCGGCGACCTTCGCCCGGCTGCCCCGTATCGACCAGGTCGAGCGCGCCGACGTCGCCGTCATCGGCGTGCCCTTCGACACCGGGGTGTCCTACCGGCCCGGCGCCCGCTTCGGCCCCTCCGCGATCCGCGAGGCCAGCCGTCTGCTGCGCCCCTACCACCCGGGTCTGGACGTGGCCCCGTTCGAGCGCCTTCAGGTGGTCGACGGCGGCGACATCGCCGTGAACCCGTTCTCCATCGGCGACGCCGTGGAGACCCTGGACCAGGGCGCCTCGAAGTTCGTCGAGGCCGGGACCCGGCTGGTCACTCTGGGCGGCGACCACACGATCGCGCTGCCGCTGCTGCGTTCGCTGTACCGCAAGCACGGTCCGATCGCCCTGCTGCACTTCGACGCCCACCTGGACACCTGGGACACCTACTTCGGTGAGCCCTACACGCACGGCACCCCGTTCCGCCGGGCCGTGGAGGAGGGCATCCTCGACACCGAGGCGATCGCGCACGTGGGCACCCGCGGCCCGCTGTACGGCAAGCGCGACCTGGAGGAGGACCGCCGCTTCGGGTTCGGCATCGTCACCGCCGCCGACGTCCTGCGCAAGGGCGTGGACGAGATCGCCGACTCCCTGCGCCAGCGCATCGGCAACCGGCCGCTGTACGTGTCCGTGGACATCGACGTCCTGGACCCGGCGCACGCGCCCGGCACCGGCACCCCGGAGGCGGGCGGTATCACCAGCCGCGAGCTCCTGGAGATCCTGCGCGGGCTGGCCGACCTGAACCTGGTCGGCGCCGACGTGGTGGAGGTCGCTCCGGCCTACGACCACGCGCAGATCACCTCCACGGCCGCCTCGCACGTGGCCTACGACCTGGTCAGCCTGCTGGCCCTGAACCACCAGCGGAAGACGGGGAACTAGACACATGGGTGGGAGCGCACCGCGCAACGGCGGTGACCTGGTGACCGAGACCCTGACCGCGTTGGGAGCCCGGGTGGCCTTCGGCATCCCCGGTCAGCACGCACTGGGGTTGTTCGACGCGCTGCGCCGGGCCCCGGAGCTGCGGTTCGTGTCAAGCCGGGTGGAGAACAACGCGGCCTTCGCCGCCGACGGGCACGCCCGGCTGACCGGGGAGGTCACACCGCTGCTGGTCTCCACCGGACCCGGTGCGCTGCTCACCCTGGCCTCGTTGCAGGAGTCGCGGGCGGCCAGCGCCCCGGTGCTGGTGATCAGCAGTCAGATCCCGCGTGCGGGGCTGGGCGGGGGCCGCCGCGGCTACCTGCACGAGCTGCCGGAGCAGTCCGCGAGCTTCGCCAACGTCACGAAGTCGGCGGTCACTGTCCGACACGCCTCGCAGATCCCGTCCGCGCTGGCCGAGGCCTGGCGGACCGCCGCGGCGGCACCCGCGGGCCCGGTTCTGGTGGAGATCCCGCAGGACGTGCTGCTGGAGCCGACCGTCGTGCCGCCGGTCGCGGACGTGAACCCCGTGCCCGCGCCGCTGGCGCCGCGCGCGGAGCTGGTCGACGAGGCCGCGCGGCTGCTGGACGAGGCCCGGCGGCCGGTGGTGCTCGCGGGCGGCGGGGTGAGCCGTTCGGGCGGGCAGAAGGCGCTGCTGGAGCTGTCCGAGGCGCTCCAGGCCCCGGTGGCCACCACCTTCGGCGGCAAGGACGCCTTCCCGTGGGAGCACCCGCTCTCGTTGCAGTCGTGGATCGAGGACCGGCACACCACCGACTACCTGGAGGGCGCCGACGTGCTCCTGGTGGTGGGTTCGGGGCTGGGCGAGCTGTCCAGCAACTACCACACGTTCGTGCCGAAGGGCCGGGTGGTGCAGGTCGAGGCCGACCTCGGCAAGCTGGAGTCCAACGTCCCGGCGCTGGGGATCCACGGCGACGCGGCACTGACCCTGACCGCCCTGGCCGAGCGGGTGAGCCCGCGCGACCGGGACCCGGAGGTCGCGGCCGAGGTCGCCGGGGTGAAGGCTCGGGTGGCCCGACGGTTGGCCGAGCAGGACCTGGCCGCCGAGCAGGCCCTGCTGGCCTCGGTGCGCGCCGCCCTGCCGGACGGGGCTCCGAGTTTCTGGGACATGACGGTGCTGGCCTACTGGGCGTGGTCGGCCTGGGACCCGCGCGGCGGCCAGGCGCACTCCGCGCAGGGTTCGGGCGGTCTGGGGTACGGCTTCCCGGCGGCGCTGGGCGCGGCGGCGACCGGCCGCGGCCCGGTCATGGCGGTCTCCGGTGACGGCGGCGCCATGTACTCGATCGCGGAGCTGGCCACCGCCCGCCAGCACGACCTGGACGTGACCTGGCTGATCGTGGACGACGGCGGCTACGGCATCCTCCGCGAGTACATGGAGGGCGCCTTCGGCGAGGCCACGCACACCGAGCTGACCCGCCCGGACTTCGTGGCCCTGGCCGCCTCCTTCGGGGTACCGGCCACCCTGACCACGCCCGAGAGGGTCGAGGAGGACCTGGCCGCCGCCCTGGCAGAGCCCGGTCCCAGCGTGGTCGTTCTCCCCATGTTCGTGGGTCTGTTCGCCCCGACCCATCTGGACGGCTGAGCGCACCAGCCTCAGCTGTCCGTTCCGGGGGCGCGCGTCAACGGCGCCGCGCGTCCCCGTCCCCCACCCATCCCCCGCTCCCGCCTTGAGCCCTCAGGAGTCCAGCCGTGTCCCACCCCCAGCCCGCCCCAGTGACGGAGGTCGAGACCCACGGGGTCGCCCCGATCCCGGTCACCGACCAGACCTCACGCCCCTTCGACCTGTTCCGACTCACCTTCGGCGGCGCCAACACCTTCGCCACCATCATCCTGGGCACCCTGCCCATCGCCTACGGCCTCGGGTTCACCGCGGCGTTGACCGCCACCGTGGTCGGGGTGGTCGTCGGGGCGCTCATCCTCTCCCCCATGGCGCTGTTCGGACCGCGTACGCGCACCAACAACGCAGTCTCCTCTGGAGCGCACTTCGGCGTGGTAGGCCGCTCCCTGGGTTCGCTGCTGTCCCTGCTGACCGCCGTCACCTTCTTCTCCATCTCGGTGTGGGTCAGCGGTGACGCGATCGTGGGCGCCGCAGCGCGGCTGGGGGTGCACGGCGGGGACGCCCTGCGCGCGGCCGCCTACGGTGTCATCGCGGTGGCAGTGTTCGTGGTGTGCGTGTACGGATACCAGTTCATGCTGTTGATCAACAAGGTGGCCGTGGTGGCGGGCAGCGCGCTGATGCTGCTCGGCCTGTTCGCCTACGGCGGCTCGTTCGATCCCTCGTTCGCAGGGAGCGGTGACTACATCCTGGGTGGCTTCTGGCCCACCTGGGTACTCGCGGTGCTGACCATCATGGCCAACCCGGTCTCCTTCGGCGGTTTCCTCGGCGACTGGTCCCGGTACATCCCCGCCGCCACCTCCACGCGTCGAATGCTGGCCGCCCCGTTCCTGGCTCAAGTGTGCACGCTGCTGCCGTTCGTGTTCGGACTGGCCACCGCGACCCTGGTCGCCGACCCCAACCAGTACGTGTCCGGGCTCTCGGAGCTGTCCCCGCTCTGGTACGCCCTGCCGCTGCTGCTGGTGGCGCTGGTGGGCGGCTTGTCGACCGGGACCACGGCGCTGTACGGGACCGGCCTGGACTTCTCCTCGCTGGTGCCGCGGCTGAACCGCGTCCAGGGCACTGTCGTGGTGGGCTGCCTGGCGCTGGCCCTGGTCTTCGTGGGCACGTTCCTGTTCGACTTCGTCGAGACCATCAACGCCTTCGCGATCCTGATCGTTCTGCTGACCTCGCCGTGGATGGTGATCCTCATGCTGGGCTACCTGTTCCGGCGCGGGTTCTACCTGGTCGAGGACCTGCAGGTGTTCAACGAGGGACGCCGGGGCGGCGCGTACTGGTTCCGTGCGGGGGTCAACTGGCGGGCGATGTCGGCGTGGCTGCTGGCCGCGCTGGCGGGCCTGCTGTTCGCCAACACCCCGCTGCTGGTCGGGCCGCTCGGGAACCTGGCCGCGGGGATCGACCTGAGCCTGCCCGCCGCGCTGGTCACCGCCGCGGTCGTCTACCCGGCCGCCCTGTTCCTGTTCCCCGAACCGCGTTCCGTGTTCGGGCCCCAGGGGCCGCGACTGGTCCCGACCCGCGAGGAGCCAGCCCGGCCCGTCACCGACGAGGCCCCGGCCACCGCGGCGCGCTGAGACCTCGACCCACCATCAGCGAACACCCCACCGCACACACCCGACGAGAAGCGAAGGACATCATGAGCAGCCACGAGACCCTGCACAGCGTGGTCGACGGCAAGCCCCTGCACCCGACGGGCGGCCGAACCCTGGAGCTGGTCGACCCGACCACCGGGCAGGTGGCGGGCCTGGCCGGGATCTGCGGCCCCGACGAGGTCGCGGCCGCCCTGGACTCCTCCGCGCGCGCCTTTCGCACCTGGCGCAAGGCCACCCCGGCAGCGCGACAAGAGGCACTGCTGGCCATCGCCGACGCCCTGGCCGCGCGCGCCGAGGAGTTCGCCGACGCCGAGTGCCGCGAGACCGGCAAGCCGCGCACCAGCATGCTGGACGAGGAGATCCCCTTCTGCGTCGACACCCTCAAGTTCTTCGCCGGGTCCGCTCGCCACCTGGAGGGCAAGGCCGCCGCCGAGTACGCCGAGAGCCGCACCTCCTGGATCCGCCGTGAGCCGGTCGGGGTCTGCGTGGGCATCACCCCGTGGAACTACCCCCTGATGATGGCGGTGTGGAAGATCGGCCCGGCGCTGGCCGCGGGCAACACGGTGGTGCTCAAGCCCGCCGAGTCCACGCCGACCACCACGGTCCTGCTCGCCGAGATCGCCGCCGAGGTACTGCCCGCGGGCGTGCTCAACACCGTCGTGGGCGACCGCGGCACCGGGCGCGCCCTGGTGGAGCACCCGACAGCGCGCCTGGTGTCGGTCACCGGCTCCACCCGCGCCGGGGCGCAGGTGGCCAAGAGCGCCTCCGACGACCTCAAGCGCCTGCACCTGGAACTGGGCGGCAACGCCCCGGTGCTGGTCTTCGACGACGCCGACGTGGCCGACAGCGCCGCCGGAGTGGTCACGGCGGGCTTCCTCAACGCCGGGCAGGACTGCACCGCGGCCACCCGCGTGATCGTGCACGACTCCGTCCACGACGCGTTCGTCACCGAGCTGTCCCGCCTGGCCGCCGAACAGGTGACCGGGCGCCCCTCAGCGGAGGCGAGCGACTTCGGGCCGCTCAACAACGCCGACCAGTTCGCCCGGGTCACCGGGCTGCTGGAGCGCCTGCCCGCGCACGCGAAGGTGGAGACCGGCGGGCACCGGGTCGGCGAGACCGGGTACTTCCTGGCCCCCACGGTCGTCTCCGGGCTGCGCGCCGACGACGAGATCGTCCTGGAGGAGGTGTTCGGACCGGTGGTCACCGTGCAGCGGTTCGCCGACGAGGCCGAGGCCGTGGAGCTGGCCAACGGCGTCGAGCAGGGCCTGGCGTCCTCGGTGTGGACCCGCGACCACGCGCGTGCGCTGCGGGTCTCCGGCGAACTGGACTTCGGTGCGGTGTGGGTGAACACCCACGGCGACCTGCTGTCGGAGATGCCGCACGGCGGGTTCAAGCGTTCGGGTTACGGCAAGGACCTGTCCGCCTACAGCCTGGAGGACTACACGCGCGTCAAGCACGTGATGAGCTCCCTGGACTAGCGTCCGGCTGCCCGGCCGGGGCTGCTTCAGACCCCGGCCGGGCGACGGGCTCTCAGGTGGGACCAGGTCAGTTCGGTGACGTGTCCGGCCATGGTGTCGGGGGTCTCGTCCGGGTTCTCCAGCAGCCAGTCCACGAAGGCGTCCGCGGTGCTCACCGCGACCCGGGCCAGCAGTTGGGCGTCCCTGGGGTCGAGGGCTCCGAAGTCCCCGCTGGTACAGGCGGTGATGAGCTCGGCCATCTCCTCGGTGACGCGGTCGCGCATGCGGGTGGTCTCGCCCGCGAAGGGCTCTCCCTGCACGGCCGCGCGCCGGTACAGAACGGTCCAGCTCTCCCGGTTGTCCACCACGAAGGTGAAGAAGGCCTGCATCCCGCGGTGCAGCGGGTCGTCGCCGAGCGGGGCGGCGGGGTCGTGCACGGCGGCCCGGATGGTCTCGACGAGCCGTTCCATCTCCCTGCGCACGCAGGCGGTGAAGATCCCTTCCTTCGAACCCAGGTAGTGGTACACCGTCGGCTTGGACGTCCCGGCGACCTCGGCGATCTCCTCAACGCTGACCGTGTGGTAGTCACCACGGGAGAACGCTGTGACGGCGGCGTCGATCAGCTGTCGTTCCCTGACATGACGTGGAAGTCTGCGCTGTTTGGTCTTCACGGAAACCGACCCTAGTGGGATCGGCGGCTTTGGCCAGAGGCCGCCGGACATGAGTTTCCTCGGCCGATCCACGGGTTCGGCACCCCGGCGTACGTGACCTGTGGGGCCGCGACCGAGGCGAATTCGGAACGTGGCGCATCCCACACTCAGAGTTGTTTAGGCGGGCGGTTTCCGCACAGGAGTGCGCGGAACCCGCCCGCGGTTTGTCATTCCGATACGCCCCTCAGCTCGAGGGTGCAGCACTTGGCCCCGCCGCCGGCCTTACGCAGTTCGTCGAGCTCCACCGGGTGGACCTCGAATCCCAGAGCGCGCAGCCGCCCAGCGAGCGCGGTGGCCTCGGCGGCGATGACCACGTTGCGGCCGTCGCAGACCGCGTTGAGCCCGAGCACCGCCGCGTCCTCCTCCGTGGCCAGGAGCGCGTCGGGGTACAGGGCGCGCAGTACCCTGCGGCTGCCTTCGGAGAAGGCACCGGGGTAGTACGCGACCTGGTCGCCGGAGAGTGCGAACAGCGCGGTGTCAAGGTGGTAGAAGCGCGGGTCGACCAGCTGCAGGGTGACGACCGGGCGGCCCAGGAGACGCTCGGCCTCCTGGTGGGCGGCGGCCTCGGTACGGAAGCCGGTGGCGGCCAGGACCACGTCGTCGAGGGTGATGAAGTCGCCCTCGCCCTCGTTGACGTGCTTGGGCTCCCGGACCTCGGTGTAGCCCGCCTTGCGGAACCAGTCCAGGTAGGCCGGGCCCTCCGGGGTGCGTTCGGCACTGGCGAACCGGGCACCGTAGACGCGCCCGTCCACGACCAGTGCGCCGTTGGCCGCGAAGACCATGTCGGGCAGCCCCTCGATCGGCGCGATCTCGCTGACCCTGTGACCCAGGGACCGGTACAGGTCCCGCAGCCCCTCCCACTGACGGACGGCGCGTGCCCGGTCGACGCCCGCTGCCGGATCCATCCACGGATTGATCGCGTATTCCACCGCGAAGTAAGTGGGTCTGCACATCAGGTAGTGCCGCGGTGTCACCGCGGCCGCAGAGTCGACAGGTCGAGCCATGAAACCTCCCCGTTGAGGTGCACCGGAAGCCGTACGGCCCGCAGTGGTACAGGCATTTACCACACCGCGTTATCCGGCGGACAAAAGTGGGATACCCGCGCGGAAGGCCCGCCAATATAAGCTTTTGCATAAAGTCGACCGCTGTCAGCCGAAACCGTGCGGCCCTGCCTGGCGGAGGGCGCCCCGCACCACCGACCGACCGGCCGGTATTGCTAAGGTCTCCGCAGTTCCGCGATTGGAGACCTCCTCATGAGTACGACCGTCAAGGCAGCCGTCTTCCACGAGACCGATGCTCCCCCCGAGATCCGCGACGTCGTCCTGCCCGACCCCGGCCCGGGCCAGGTCCGGGTCCGGATGGTCGCGGCCGGCGTGTGCCACTCCGACATCTCCCTGTCCAACGGAACCCTGGCCCAGCCCCTGCCCGCGGTCCTGGGCCACGAGGGCACGGGCACCGTCGAGGCGGTCGGCCCCGGTGTGACCGAGCTGATGCCGGGCCAGCAGGTCATCCTGAACTGGGCGCCGCCCTGCCGCGCGTGCTGGTTCTGCGAACAGGGCGAACCCCACCTGTGCGAGCACGCCCTCGACCGCATGGCCACCCCCTACGCCGAACTCACCGACGGCACCCCGGTGTACCCGGGGCTGAACACCGGCGCCTTCGCCGAGGCCACGGTCGTTCCGGTCGGCGCGCTCGTCCCGCTGCCGGACGGGATCGACCTGGCGGTCGCGTCGATGCTGGGCTGCGCGGCGCTCACCGGATGGGGCGCCGTCAACAACGCCGCCAAACTGCGGGCGGGCCAGTCCGCCCTGGTGCTGGGGCTGGGCGGGGTGGGCCTGTCCCTCCTCCAGGCCGCTCGGATGGCGGGGGCCGACCCGCTGATCGCGGTCGACGTCTCCACCGAGAAGGAGGAGTTGGCCCGTTCCCTGGGCGCCACCGAATTCCTGGTCTCCGACCCGAAGGTGCACAAGTCGGTGCGCAAGCTGACCGGCGGGCGGGGGGTCGACCACGCCTTCGAGGTGGTCGGCAAGGCCCAGGTGGTGCGTACCGCTTGGAACTCCTGCCGCCGGGGCGGCACCGTGACGGTGGTGGGGCTGGGCTCGAAGCAGGACGAGGTGTCCTTCAACGCCTTGGAGCTGTTCCACCAGGCGCGCACGGTCCAGGGGTGCGTGTACGGATCCAGCGACCCGGTCCGGGACATCCCGGTGCTCGCCGAGGCGGTCCGTGCGGGAGAGCTGAAGCTCGCCGCGATGATCACCGACGAGATCTCCCTGGAGGGTCTGCCCGAGGCCTTCGAGCGCATGCGCCAGGGCAAGGGCGGCCGATCCCTGGTCCGCTTCGGCGCCTGACCGGGGACTCGGACCGCACACGGGTTTCAGCGGTCGAGCGCTCCCTGGCCGGGGCGCTCGACCGGGTTGCCGTCGGCGTCGAGCATGGTCACCTCGACCGGGTGCAGGGGGCGGGAGTTCTGTGGGATCGGCAGCCCGGTCAGGGCGCGGGCGGTCCCCAGCACCACCGTCCAGAAACCGCCCCAGAGCAGCACGGGAACCAGCAGGGAGCCGGGCAGGAGCAGCGCGTAGACGAGTAGACCGGCGGTGGTCAGCATCGCCATCATCCAGATCATGCCGCCGCCCCGGCCCACGTACTGCCAGCCGCCCAGGAGCCCCAGCGCGAGCGCGGCGAACAGGGCGGAATCCGTGGCCTGCGCCAGCACCGGGAAGAGGACCGTGTAGACGACGAGAAGGTGCGAGAGCACCACCACCGCGTAACCTCCGGCCATGGCCCCGAGCTCCCGCCGCTCCCGGGGAAGCTCCAGGAGCTCCTCCCGGCTCACCTGGGGCGGCAACTCCCCGGAGCGAACGTGCTGCAGCAGCTTGAGGTTGGACCGGGCGACGGTCACGACGAGGAGCACGAACACGGCCAGCCCGCCCGCCCCCACCAGGAGCAGACCGAGGGGTTCGGGATCGGCCAGGACCACCGGAGCCCATCCGATGTCGACCGGAGACACGGACCGGGCGGTGCCCAGGAAGGCCATCACCGCCAGGACCTCGGCCAGGAGGCACCAGGCCGCGTGCCGGAAGCCGGTGGCGTAGGGCGTGCGGTCCTTCGGGGCGAGTCGGCGCTTCTGTCGTGCACGCCAGGAGCGCAGCAGCGGAGGCGCGGCCACGTAGTAGGCGAAAAGGATCAGGGCGATGACGGTGGCGACCGGACCGGGGACGAAGGTCGGCAGGGGGAAGTGCACGGGGGAACTTTCTCGGCAGAGCACGCTGTGACCTGCGATGGCCCTGAGGATCAGGGCCACGGGAGCGCGACAACGCGATTATGTCCCATCAGTCCCTTTCGCCGTCCCGCCTGCCCCACCACTTGTCACCCACTGACAAATGATGTGGCGCGGGACACACACTGCTCTTGTCCTGCGGGCCGGACCGGGGCACAGTCGTCATCATCGCGCACGCTGTGCCCGCAAAGACACCGTGCCCGCAAAGACCGTGTCCGCCGGGGCACGGACGACCCCCCGAGGAGAACCGCATGAGTACCGGAGTCGACCAGGCCGACGTCATCGTCGTCGGGGCAGGGCTGGCCGGACTGGCTGCGGCGGCCGAACTGGCCGACGCCGGGAAACGGGTGATCCTGCTGGACCAGGAGCCCGAGCAGTCCCTGGGCGGGCAGGCGTTCTGGTCCTTCGGCGGGCTGTTCTTCGTGAACTCCCCCGAGCAGCGACGCATGGGCATCAAGGACTCCAAGGAGCTGGCCCTCCAGGACTGGATGGGCACCGCCGCCTTCGACCGCCCCGAGGACGAGTGGCCGCGCAAGTGGGCCGAGGCCTACGTGGACTTCGCCGCCGGGGAGAAGTACTCCTGGCTGCGCCAGCAGGGGCTCAAGGTCTTCCCGATCGTCGGCTGGGCCGAGCGCGGCGGCTACCTCGCCGACGGGCACGGCAACTCGGTCCCCCGCTTCCACATCACATGGGGCACCGGCCCGGGGGTGGTCGCACCCTTCGAACGCCGGGTGCGCGCGGCCGCCGAACGCGGGCTCATCTCCCTGCGGTTCCGCCACCGGGTGGACGAGCTCGTGGTGACCAACGGGACGGTCACCGGGGTGCGCGGTACGGTGCTGGCCCCCAGCGACATCAAGCGGGGGCAGGCCAGCAACCGGGACGAGGCCGGTGAGTTCGAGGTGGGCGCGCAGGCGGTCATCGTGACCGCGGGCGGGATCGGCGGCAACCACGACCTGGTCCGGCAGAACTGGCCCGAGCGGCTGGGCACCGCGCCCAAGCACATGCTGTCGGGGGTGCCCGCCCACGTGGACGGCCGGATGCTCGGCATCACCGAGAAGGCCGGCGGTGAGATCATCAACCGCGACCGGATGTGGCACTACACCGAGGGCATCCAGAACTGGGACCCGATCTGGAACAAGCACGGTATCCGCATCCTGCCCGGACCGTCGTCCCTGTGGCTGGACGCGACCGGCAAGCGGCTGCCCGCCCCGTACTTCCCGGGCTTCGACACCCTGGGCACCCTGGACCACATCATGAAGAGCGGCCACGAGTACACGTGGTTCGTGCTCTCACAGAAGATCATCGAGAAGGAGTTCGGCCTCTCCGGCTCCGAGCAGAACCCGGACCTGACCAACAAGGACCTCAAGCTGGTCCTCAAGCGGGTCCTGCCGGGCGCGCCCGGACCGGTGGAGGCGTTCAAGCGCAACGGCGCCGACTTCGTGGTCGCGGACAGGCTGCCCGAGCTGATCCGCAAGATGAAGGAGATCTCCGGCGACGACGTGCTGGACGCCGACACCGTGACCCGCGAGGTGGTGGCCCGCGACCGGGAGATGGTCAACACCTTCACCAAGGACCTCCAGGTCATGGCGATCCACGGGGCCCGCAACTACAGGGGCGACAAGATCGCCCGGGTGGCGACCCCGCACCAGATCCTCGACCCGAAGTCGGGTCCGCTGATCGCGGTGCGCCTGCACATCCTCACCCGCAAGACCCTGGGCGGCCTGCACACCGACCTGGACTCCCGGGTGCTGCGCGCCGACGGCACCCCGCTGCCCGGGGTGTACGCGGCCGGCGAGGTCGCGGGCTTCGGCGGCGGCGGCGTGCACGGCTACCGCTCCCTGGAGGGCACCTTCCTGGGCGGCTGCATCTTCTCGGGACGTACCGCGGGAAGGGCCGCGGCGGCCGCCCTGGGGTAGGGCTGACCGGCCGTGTAGGGGCAAGGCACTAACGCGTGCCCTGCCCCTACCTAGTTCCGGGCAGGCTCAAGAAGCGAATGATGTGGGCACTTACTCGCGAGTTCTGCGATTCCCGCCCGAGGCGCCCAAAGGTTCCGACACGCTGGTCCCCATGCGATCGAGGAGGCATCATGAGTGTCATGACTACCGGCAAGACGGATCTGGGACCGGCACCGCTCACCGTGGACGACCTGCAACGCATGCCGGACGACGGGCGGCGCTACGAGCTCGTCGACGGGAGGCTTGACGTGTCTCCCGCACCCGTGTTCCTGCACAGTCGCGTCGAATCCCGACTCAGCATTCACCTGGGCGTTATGGCTCCGGTGGAGTGCGAGGTCATCACCGGACCCGGCATCAACTTCAACGGGGACAGGACGCATCACCGCATCCCGGACCTGGTGGTCATCAGCGCCGACGAGGCGGAGAGCCCGTACTTGACCAAACCCCCGCTCCTGGCGGTGGAGGTGGTCTCCCCCGAGAGCGTCCTCCGGGACCACCACACCAAGAAGCACGAGTACGCGGCCTTCGGCATCCCCTCGTACTGGGTGATCACCCCCGACCCCGACGGCCCGAGCATTATCGAGATGCGGTTGAAGGACGGTGAGTACACCGAGGTCGCCGCGGCCTTCGACAAAGAAGTGCTGGACACCGAGCTGCCCTTCCCGGTGAAGGTCGTGCCCCAGTGGCTGTTGCGTACCGGTGGTGACTGGCGTCTGCACATAGGCGGGCCGAAGGAGGCAGACGATGCGAAGACGGTCGAGGAAACGGAGAAGTGGGAGAGCGACGCGTAGCTCTCACCTCGACGGCGCGGAGCCGGGTGTCCCCCTCGGGCACCCGGCTCCGTCATGTCTGCTCTGGTTCTTCCGACGCCTCCTCGCCGTCGCTCTCGGCGGTGGGTTCGTCGGCCTTGGGTTTGCGGGGTCGCCCCCTCCTGGGCATGTCCCCGGCCTCCTTGGGCATCCGCCCCGCCTCGTCCAGGGCGCGGCGCAGGAGGAACTCGATCTGGGCGTTGGTGCTGCGCAGCTCCTGCCCTGCCCAGCGCGCGAGCGCGTCATGGACGGCGGGGTCGAGCCGCAGCAGCACCTTCTTGCGCTCGGGCACGGCAACCTCACCCGGATCTACTGGTAGAGCGTCCCGGTGTTCACGACCGGGCTGGCGGGGCGGTCCGAGCACAGCACCACGAGCAGGTTGCTGACCATGGCCGCCTTGCGCTCCTCGTCCAGGTCCACCACGTCCTCGTCCGAGAGCCGCTCCAGGGCGCGGTCGACCAGGGTGACGGCGCCCTCGACGATCTCCGCGCGGGCGGCGATCATGGCGCTGGCCTGCTGGCGCTGCAGCATGGCCTGGGCGATCTCGGGCGCGTAGGCCAGGTGGGTGAAGCGGGACTCCACGATCTTCACGCCCGCGGCGTCGACGCGTTCGGCGACCTCCTTGGACAGCTGCTCGGTGATGGCGTCGGCGCTGTCGCGCAGGGACGGGACGGCGTCGTCGCCGTAGGAGTCGTAGGGGTACTTGCCCGCGATGTGGCGCACGGCCGCCTCGGTCTGGGTGGAGACGAACTGGATGAAGTCGTCCACCTCGAAGGAGGCCCGCGCGGTGTCCTCCACCTGCCAGACGACAACCGCGGCGATCTCGATGGGGCTGCCCGCGGCGTCGTTGACCTTCATGACCGAGGTCTCGTGGTTGCGGATACGGGTGGAGATCGCGTTGCGCACGGTCAGCGGGTTGACCCAGCGCAGGCCGTCGGTGCGGATGGTGCCGACGTAGCGTCCGAAGAACTGGACGACCTGGGCCTCGTTGGGCGCGACCATCGTCAGTCCGACGGCCAGGACCACTCCGGCGGCGGCGATCACGATCCCGACCGCGACCAGTGACGCGTGCAGGCCGATCAGGGGCAGGGAGGCGATTCCGGCACCGGCGAGGAACAGTACAACGGACACCGCGAACATGGGGATTCCGCTGGAACCGAAGGCCTCGCGTTCCCGGTACTGCGGCGCCGGCCTGGTGACACTCGGTGTCTCGCTCATCTGTGTTCCATCCTCTTGTCTTCCATGCTCTGGGGCGCCCGTCCTTTTAGGTGATGACTTGAGAATAGCATTGTGATATCACTTTTAACAGACGGCCCGCCCCCGGGGCCACCGACTGAGAGGAGACGTGGACGCGATGAGCACCGACGCTCTGCGACTGCGACCGCCCCACCACCGCGTGGACCGGCGCGCCATTTGGTGGTGGACGACCCGGTCCCTCGCGGTGACGGTCGTCCTCACGGTCATCCCCGTGATCCCCGCCCTGATCTGGGAGCCGGTGCGCTTCTGGTTCCTGGTCGCCGCCGGGGTCCTCGGCGGGCTCGGGCTGCTGATCACGGTGGTGATGCCCCAGTGGCGCTACCGCGTCCACCGCTGGGAGGTCACCGAGACCGCCGTCTACACCTCCAGCGGGTGGATCTGGCAGGAGTGGCGGGTGGCCCCGATGTCGCGCATCCAGACCGTGGACACCGCGCGCGGACCGCTGCAGAGGGCTTTCGGTCTGTCCAGCGTGACGGTGACGACCGCTTCGGCGGCCGGGCCCATCGAGATCAGCGGCCTGGACCACGAGTTGGCGACCGAGGTGGCCGACCAGCTCACAGACAGCACCGAGGCGGTTCCGGGGGATGCGACATGACCTCCCACGACGACCACCGCCCGGACGAGGAGCCGCGTGAGGCCCCCGACAGGGAGCCGCACCAGGCGCCGGACCAGGGCCCGAAGGCCGAGCTGAACCCGGAGCCGAACCCGGAACCGGACGTGCGGCCGAACGCCGAGCCGGACGGGACTCCGCAGCCAGAGCAGCAAACGGAGGGGCAGACCGAGGAACGGGAAGAGGAGCACGCAGCCGAGCAGCAGGATGAGGAGGACGGTTGGCAGGGCCTGAGCACGCTCAGCGTGTGGGCCAACACCGCCCTCGTGACACTGTTCATGGTGCCCAGTGCCGTCGTCGCGACCCTCGCGCTGTTCTTCACTGACGCCCCGAACTTGTGGGCGCTCCTTCCCGTCCCCGCCGCGCTCGCCTTCATCGGGCTGATGACCTACATCGACCTGGTCCGGCTGCGCGCCGTCCGGTACCGGGTCACCGCCGAGCGCATGGAGATGCGCTCGGGCGTCATCGCCAAGGCCTTCCGCTCCATCCCCCGCGAACGCGTGCGCAGCGTGGACGTAGCCGCCCCCGTCTACGTACGGGTCTTCGGTCTGTGCTCGGTGACCGTGGGGACCGGCGAGTCGGCCGGCGCCGGCGGTACCGACCAGCTCCAGCTGCTGTTCGTGACGGCGGAGCAGGGCGAGAGCCTGCGCCGCGAACTGCTGCGCCGGGCCGCCCCGGCCACGGGCTCCGCCGAGGGCTCCGAGAGCACCGGGGATGAGGCGGCGGACGAGGAGGAGACCGAGCTGATCCGGCTGAACCCGCGCTGGTTCGCCTACGCCCCCGCCACCATGACGACCTTCGGTATCGGGCTCGGTGTGATCGCCGCCCTGATCGGTATCAACGCCCAGAGCGGCGGCCACGGCTGGCGGTGGATCTCCGAGCAGACCGACATGCCCAGCTCCCAGGAGATGTCCAGCTTCGTGATGGGCCAGCTGCTGGTGGTCGTCCCGATCGCGCTGCTCTCGCTGATGCTGTCCGGTGTGGTCATCCTGGTCCTCATCGCGGTGGAAACCTGGTGGGACTACCGGCTGGTCCGCGAGGCCGACGGTACGGTGCGGCTGCGCCGGGGCCTGCTGACCAGTGTGTCGCTGTCGGTGGAGGGCCGCCGTCTGAACGGTGTCGTCCTGCACGAACCCTTCGTACTGCGCTCGGTGCGCGGTGCCTCCATCCGTGCCGTGGCGACCGGTCTGTCCGCCGGTGACGCCCAGAAGACCGAGGCCAAGAGCCGCCTGTCCCCCGCGATGCCCCGGGCGCGCGCCCGTGAGCTGGGGGCCGCCCTGATGCGTGAGCCCGATTCCGCGCTCGACGCGCCGCTGGCCGAGCACCCGAGGGCGGCGCTGCGCCGCCGGTTCACCCGGGCCGCGGTCTGCTCGATGGTGGCGCTCGCCCTGGCCGGCGGGCTCGCCTGGCTACAGCAGGTGGCCACCCAGGCCTGGTGGGACGGGCTCCAGGTGGCGGAGGAACAGTTCATGCCGTTCCCACTGGCCGGCCCGACCATCCAGGCCACCCCGGGCTGGGGCTGGTTCGCGGTCGCGGCGGTGTTCGCGGTGGTGACGTTCTGGTACGCGATCGGCTCCTACCGGGGCCTGGGCCACGGCCTGCACCCGAAGTACCTGGTGGTGCGTAAGGGAATGGCGGTGCGCGACACCGTCACCCTGGAGCGTTCCGCGGTGATCGGCTGGCGGATCACGCGTTCGCCGTTCCAACGCAGGGTCGGCCTGGCCAGCGTGTCGGCGACCACGGCCTCCGGCGAGGGGATGTACACCGCCGGGGACGTGGGTCTGGGCCAGGGCCTGGCCTGGGCGGACGAGGCGGTACCGGAGCTGCTCGCCCCGTTCCTCGTCCGTGAGGAGGGCGGGAGCGGCCCCGCCGAACCCAAGCCCTCGGTGCTGCCGTAGGCACATCGACCCGCTCGGACCGGTGTCCCGGTGCCCCACTTCCCCGGGGCACCGGGACACAGGCGTTCTTCCGGGCTTCTTTCGAACTTCCAACCAGCCCGAAACCCGGGACATGTCCGGGCCGGAAGCCGTCCCGAATCGGCTAGGGCACGGGGTTGTCGAAGATGGGTTCCCCGTCGACCCGCAGGCCGCTGGTGTGGGTGAGCGCCATCTCCACCATCGGGTAGACCTCGAACAGGCGCCGCATCCCGAGAGCTTCGAGCACCCGGTCGGCGATGGGCGAGGGTTCGGCCAGGACCACGTGTCGACCCTGGCGGGTCAGCTCCCGGTAGACGGCTACCAGGGCGCGCACACCGCTGGCGTCGAAGAAGCCGAGCCCGGACATGTCCACGACCAGGCAGTCGCACCGTGAGGCACTCGCGGCCTTGAGCAGCCGATCCCGGAGGAGATCGGCGGTGGCCAGGTCCACCTCACCGTGGACGCGCACCACCGTCACTCCTGTACATGGAAAACGTTCCTGGGCCGAGAACAGGGCATCCATCGCCACTCGGGCCACCTCTCACCGGACGTAACCTTTCCACTACGCAACCGCGTACGAGATCGTAACCTCTCCAGTGAGGTTCCGGGAGGGTTTCCATGAGAAAACCCACCAGAATCTCGCTGATGCAGCCTCCCCGACACACAGGTGTCACCGCCCCGCATGATGGGGCCACGATCTCCCGGGGCCCGACAGCACAGGACCCCCACTCTTCTCTCTCGGACACTCCTCATCCCTCTCGGACACTCCCGAACAGGCACCCGCACCGTGCTTTCCGCGCGCCCGTGCGGTAAAAGCGGTACTTGGACACCCGTGTGACGGCCGGTGGCCCTGTTCCCCCACGGGGGAAGGGCCCCTGACCGCCCTCATGGACACGAAGAGAGCGAAGGGAGGGAGCGGCCGAGACTGCCCCGCGCAGTCCCGCGACCGCGAACCCGATGACCGAAACCGCTGACACCCAGCCCGGCTGGTTCTCCTCCGACGAGTTGGAGAGCGTCCGCGCCCGCATGCCCGTGCTCTACGTCCAGGCGGTACCCGTGCGGGTGGACGAGTCCGGATCGGTGACCCACGTGGGGCTGCTCATGCGCGCCGACCCCGACGGCAGCTTCAACCGTTCGGTGGTCTCCGGGCGGGTGCTGTACCACGAGCGGGTCCGGGACGCCCTCCTGCGCCATCTGGAGAAGGACCTGGGCCCGGTGGCCCTCCCCCGGATCCCCAGTTCACCGCAGCCCTTCACCGTCGCCGAGTACTTCCCCACCCCGGGCGTCACCCCCTTCCATGACCCCCGCCAGCACGCCGTGGCCATGGCTTACGTGGTACCGGTGAGCGGTGACTGCCAACCCCGCCAGGACGCCCTGGACCTGGTGTGGTTCACCCCCGAGGAGGCGACCAGCCCGCAGGTCCGCGCGGAGATGCCCGGCGGGCAGGGTGTCCTGGTCCGCCAGGCACTGGCCTATGTCGGCCACGCCCCCTGACTCCTCCCGCTCGACGCACGGGCCACACAGGCCGGATCGCTCCGGCACGACCCCGCTGACCTGAGCACACAGGTCTGACCACACGGGCCCCGTATCCGAACCCGGATGCGGGGCCCAACCACCGAAAAACCACCGGGTCGCCCGCGCACCACTGGGCCTAGGCTGGAAACCATGCTCGAATCGCTCGTCGCCGACGCCCTCGCCCTGGTTCCGGAGGAGACCTCCACCGGCCCCGAACGGGTGGTACTCGGCCTGACCGGCGCCCCCGCGGCCGGAAAGTCCACCCTGGCGCGCTACCTGGTGCACGCGGTCGACGAGCAGGCGGGACCCGGTACCGCCGGTTACCTGCCCATGGACGGCTTCCACCTGTCCAACGCACAGCTGGACCGGCTGGGCCGCCGGGACCGCAAGGGCGCCCCGGACACCTTCGACGCACACGGTTACCTCGCGATGGTGCGGCGGCTCCTGGCAGAGACCACCAACCCGGTCTACGTTCCCGACTACGACCGCAGGCTGCACGAGCCGATCGCCGCCCAGCACGTGGTCGAGCCGCGCACCCGACTGGTCGTGACCGAGGGCAACTACCTGGCCAGTGACGAGGAGCCGTGGGCGGGGGTCCGCGGGCTGCTGGCGGAGCTGTGGTACGTGGAAACCGACGACCAGGTGCGCGAACGCCGTCTGCACCGGCGCCAGGTGGCGGGCGGGGCGAGCGCGAACGCGGCCCAGGAGTGGGTCGAGCGCAGCGACCGCCCCAACGGCGAGCTGGTGAAGGGCCTGCGGGACAACTGCACGAGGGTCGTTCGGGTCAGCGGGGTCCCCCGGCTCGGGTCGAAGGACCGCTACTCCGCACGCTGAGCCCCGCCCCGCCCCGGCCCTGCCTGCACGAATCCAGAACCGTTCCCGGGCAACGCGCGTCTATCCGGTGGCTCAGACGGACCCGGCAACCTCGGCACCCCGGTTCCGGGCACTGTGCCGCTTCAACCAGTGCCGGGCGGCCCAGCGGACCAGCATCAGGTACTGGTCGGGCTGCCCCTGGCCGCCGTTCAGCACGCCGTAGGCGTAGGCGACGATGTACTCCTTGTACAGCGCGGCCGGCCTCCCGGTGAGGACGAAGCGGACCGGGGAGTCGTCGCCGCGCACGAACTGGACCAGACCGTCCCGCCGCCCCAGGCTCACGCACTGGAAAAGGTCGGCGAACGGCGGGAGCTCCGGTTCGTCCCCGCGCACCCGCGCGGTGACCGCGTCGGCGGCGGTCCACCCCATGGGCAGCCCCATCGCGCAGGACATCCGCTGGGGATCGCCGTGCACGCCGACCGCGTGCGCGGCGTCCCCCACCACGTACACGTCGGGGTGGGAGACCGAGCGCTGGTCGGTGTCGACCACGGCGCGGCCGTCACGGTCCACCGTGAGCCCGGCCTCGGCGGCCAGGGTCGCCACCCCGAAGCCCGCGTTCCAGACCACGAGGTCCGCGTCCACCCGTGATCCGTCGGCCAGGCGCAGACCGACCGAGTCCACCCCGGCCACGGAGACGCCTTCGCGGGTGCTCACCCCCAGACGGCTCAGGACGCGGTGGACGTGGGCGCGGCCGCGCGGGCTGAGGCCGTCGGCGACCCGTCCCCGGGTGAGGAGTTCCACGCGCAGTCGGGGGTGGCTCTCGGCGATCTCGGTGGCCGTTTCCACTCCGGTGAGCCCGCCGCCGACCACGGCGACGCTGTGCGGGGCGTTCTCACGAATGCGTCGGGCCAGAGCCCATGCGGATCCCAGCGAGGCCGCGTTGTGGGTGTGTTCGGCGGCCCCGGGCACCACGCCCGGCCCTGCGTCGCTGCCGAGGGCGTACACCAGCGTGTCGTAGCTGATCTCGCGCTCCGGCTCCGCCTGCCCTTCCTGTCCTTCTGGGCCCTGCTGTTCTTCCGGTCTCTCCGGCCCTGCGACGCTCACCCGGACGGTGCGCCGCCCGGTGTCCACGTGCTCGACCCGGCCGAGGACCAGGTCGATCCCGGTGCCGTCCAGTGAGGCGGACAGGGGATGCACGCCGACGTCCTGCCCGGCGGCCACCTGGTGCAGACGGACGCGTTCGACGAAGTCGGGTGCTGCGTTGACAAGGGTGATGTGGGCGTCGAGTGCGTCGCGGCGGATGTTGTGGGCGGCCCTGCCGGCCGCGGCCAGTCCGGCGTAGCCCGCGCCGAGCACCAGGATCTCGTGGCTCATGGGTTCTCGTCCTCCAGCTTTCGAGCGGTGTTGATCCACATGACGAGACGGGCGCCCGGGAACGTGACACGACGACCCCATGGCAGGGATCACAAATAAGCACAAAACACCGATGCGGCCGGGGTTTCCGTTTTCCACCCCCGCATCACGTAACTACCACAATCACACCATAAGTCCATATCCTGAGACAGAAGTTCCACATAGTGTCCGCGGGAGCTAGCATCCATCCATCAACCCGCACTGACCTGGAAAGAACTTCCAATGACGGACGTCGCCGAAGACACTCCGGCACCGAAACGGCCACAAGCCGAGACGGCCGAGCCACCGACCAACCCGAAGCGGAAGGTCCTCACGGCGAGCCTCGTGGGCACGTCCATCGAGTTCTACGACTTTTACATCTACGCGACCGCCGCGGTCCTGGTCTTCCCCTACCTGTTCTTCCCCGAGGGCGACATGACGGCGGCTCGCCTGCAGTCGCTGGCGACCTTCGCCATCGCCTTCGTGGCCCGTCCGATCGGCTCCTGGGTGTTCGGCCACTTCGGCGACCGGATCGGCCGCAAGGCGACCCTGGTGGCGTCCCTGCTGACCATGGGGATCGCCACCATCGCGATCGGCCTGCTGCCCACCTACGCACAGATCGGCGTGGCCGCCCCGCTGCTGCTGGCGCTGTGCCGGTTCGGCCAGGGCCTGGGCCTGGGCGGCGAGTGGGGCGGCGCGGCACTGCTGGCCACCGAGAACGCCCCCGCGGGCAAACGCGGCTTCTACGGCACGTTCCCGCAGCTGGGCGCACCGATCGGCTTCTTCCTCGCCAACGGCGTCTTCCTGCTCCTGAGCCAGGCGATGAGCGACGAGGCCTTCCTGGCCTACGGCTGGCGCATCCCGTTCCTGCTCTCGGCCGTGCTGATCATCGTCGGCCTGTGGGTCCGGCTGACCCTGCACGAGACCCCGGCCTTCGCCAAGGTCATCGCCTCCGGCGAGCGTGTCAAGACCCCCATCGTCGAGGTCTTCCGCCACAACTGGCCCGCCGTGGTCATCGGCACCCTCATCATGCTGGCCACGTACGTGCTCTTCTACCTGATGACGGTGTTCTCCCTGGGCTTCGGCACCGACCCCGAGACCGGCCTGGGCTACGCGCGCACCGACTTCCTGGTCTTCCTACTCATCGGTGTGGTGTTCTTCGGAATCCTCACCCCGATCTCCGGGCTGCTCGCCGACAGATTCGGCCGCAAGCCCGTCCTGATCACGGTCACCAGCGCGATCATCGTGTTCGGCTTCGCCATGGGCCCGCTCCTGGGCAGCGGCAGCACCGTCGGGGTGATGGCCTTCCTCATCATCGGCCTGTCCCTGATGGGCCTGACCTTCGGCCCGATGGCCGCGGTCCTGCCGGAGCTGTTCCCGACCAGGGTGCGCTACACCGGTGCATCGGCCGCCTACAACCTGGCCAGCCTGCTGGGCGCCTCGTTCGCGCCCTACATCGCGACCTGGCTCGCGGCCACCTTCGGCCTGGCCTGGGTCGGCGGCTACCTGATCCTGGTCGCCACGATCACCCTGGGCGCGCTGATCGTCAGCAGGGAGACCAGCAACGACGACCTGGACACCATCTCCGCCAAGGTGACCAAGTGACCGGTTGACCGTCGTCGATCGACGGTCGACCTTCTGGGAGCCCCCGCAACCCCCGAACCCCCAATCCCCCGAGGACGGGCCGGGACGGCACACGCCGCCCCGGCCCGTCCGCCTTTTCGTCCTCTCTTCCCGACCTCCTTGACTTGGCATATGTCAGAAACTGAGGCCGGCTCAGGCTGTGGACAACGCCCGAAACGGCCTTCGCCGTCCTAGGGTTGGAAATGGCCCCCTGTTTCTCTTACCTCCCGGAGTACCCCTCGTGTACGAAGCCGCGCTCAAACTGGGCGTCGCGGTCGTCAAGGCCGCCTGTGGGATCTGGATCGGCAACCCCATCGCGGAGAACGCCGCCACCACCGTCGTGGACCTGGTCCAGGAGAAGGTCACCGGCAGACGCGACCAGCGCAGGCTGGAACGTAAGTTCGCCGAAATCGAGGAGAGCATCGCCGAGAGGGTGCTCGGCTACCTCGAACACGAGTTCCACGGGCTGGCGGACAACGAGCGCGAAGCGGCGGTGCTGGCCGTCGCGGACACCTTCGAACGGGCCGGACTGACCGACCGCATCCTCTTCGAACAGGACCTGGACCCGCTCTACCTGGAGCGCTACGTCCGCGGCAAGACGCCCAGAGCCACCCGCGACCTCAGCGGCGTGGCGGTGGCCCTGTACGACCGGGTGCTTCCGGAGTCCTGCGCCTACGTGATGGCGACTCTGAAAACCCTCCCCCGCTTCCAAGCAGGCGCCTTCACCGAGCTGTTGCGTAGGGAAACCCTCATCCTGGGCAAGCTCGACGAGCTCCTGGACCGCATCCCGAAGGAGGTGGGCCGGAAGGAGGACACCGAGGCGGCGTTCGAGACGGCCTATCGGAGAAAGGCGGCGGAGCGCTGGGACGTCCTGGAGTTGTTCGGAACGGACGCAAGCACCCGGAGTTACCCGCTGACATTGGCTTACCTGAGCCTGAGAGTGTCTCCGACATCGGAGATGAAAGTGCATGAGCGTGCGCCTCTGGAAGATCTGTTGGCTGCCCTTTTCACCACCGGTGACCTGAGGGTTGAGCACGCACTGGCCTCACACCGACGCACCTTTCTACGTGGTCCGGCCGGAACGGGAAAGACCACGCTGTTGCGCTGGGTGGGTGTTCGGGCCAGTCGAGGCGACTTCCCGGAGGCAATGTCCTCCTGGAACGGCCTTATCCCCTTCATGGTTCCTCTGCGTCAGTACGTGGGCGAAAAACTCCCCGAACCCGCTGACTTTGTCCAGCATACCGGCCGCCACCTGGCCAACCAAGCGCCCGAGGGCTGGGTGACCGGTGTCCTTGCGACGGGCAGAGGTATCATCCTGGTCGACGGAGTGGACGAACTCCCGCACAACCAACGTGAGACGGCCCGTTGTTGGCTACGGGACCTGATAGCCGACTTCCCCGGCTGTCGATACGTGGTCACCACCAGACCAGGTGCCGCTAAGGAATCGTGGTTGGAGGCGGACGGATTCGTCAGTGCCGAACTCCAACCACTCACCGACGACGACGTTCGCTCTTTCATTCACCACTGGCACCAAGCGGTGCGCAGCGAGGTAACCGATAAGGCTGAACGTGAGCTCCTCACCACCTATGAACAGGAACTCACCCGCAAGGTGATGAGTCAGAGACACTTGCGCGCGATCGCGTCGACCCCGCTCTTGTGCGCGTTGTTGTGCGCCCTGTACCGAGACCGGCATACCTCACTGCCCCGGGACCGGATGGAGGTGTACGAGGCTGCCCTGGCGATGCTGCTCAAAGACCGCGACCAGCAGCGCGGGATCGAGGGATTGGAGCTGTCCCGCAAGGAACTGGTGTTGCTGCTCCAAGAGCTAGCCCAGTGGCTCATCATCAACGGTAGCTCGGACGCCCCGATCAGAACTGCGCAACGCCAGGTCGCCAGAGTGCTGGCTGGTATGCACCGAGTGAAGGAGGCCCCAGAGGAAGTCTTCACCCATCTGATCATCCGCAGCGGGCTACTCCAGTGCCCCACAGTTGACCGGGTGAGTTTCCTGCACCGCACCTTCGAGGAGTACCTCGCTGCGAAGGCGATCGTGGAAGAAGACAGCTTCCCGCTGCTGATCAACAAGGCTCACGACGATCAATGGCACGAGGTGGTGGTCATGGCCGCCGGTCACGCCACCCCCACACAGCGGGAAGAGCTGATCAGCGGACTGTTGGAACGGGCCGACCAGGTCAGGAAGCACCATGATCGTTTGCTACTGGTGGCCTTCGCCTGTTTGGAGACCTCACCGCAGCTGACCCAGCGCCTCCGGGAAGAGGTGGAGGAGCGAGTTCGCAGCATCCTTCCGCCGAGAACGAAGGAGCACGTTCACGCCCTCAGCCTGATCGGTGAGTCCGCGCTGCCGTTGCTGGCCAAGGCCCCGCCGCGGAACGCCCGCCAGGCCGTAAAAACCATCGAGGCGGCCTCACTGATCGGAGGCCCGGGGTCGGTCTCGCTGATCGGGGACGCGATGCGCTTCCGAACCGAACATGTTCGCCGCGCGGCCCAGCGATCCTGGTGGAGCGATATGGGCGAAGATCTGGCCGCAACGTTCCTCCCCCAGATGGAGCCCCACCAGAATGATTACTACCTTCCGGTGCCCGCCGAACGGATCGATTTCCTCACCTCATATCTGCCAGCCACGCCCCGAGCCTGTATTCAGGGACGAGATGGAGACACCCTTCGGGGTATCGAAAAGCTCCGGCAAGTAACGCGGGTCGACGTCCGCCCTTTCGACAGGGAGTCATGGCACGGTATCGATCTCTCACCTTTGAGTGATCTCCCCCGCCTCGAAGTACTACTCCTACAGGGAGAAGCTTCAGCAGCTTCGATGGGTCCGCTTGCCCGAAGCCGTTTGAAGAAATTGTATTTAAGCCACCTGAATACTCTGCCCGATCCGGAAATTTTGCACGAGTTCAAATATCTGGAAAAGTTGGACATGATCAGAGGATTGCCTCGCATTCCCCTGGACGAGCTGCTCCCGCCTGGAGTCCGGGACCTGGCCTACACACAAGTACCTCTGAAAAATCTCTCATCCTTGACTAAGGTGCCGGGCAGACTGCACTCAATCCGCCTCTTCAACACTCTTCCCCTAAACCAGATCGATGGCCTGGAGAGTCAAACTGCAAGCCTGACCAAATTCATCCACCGATCTAATTCGGAGACCCATTCTTTGGAACTCGGAGTATTGGTCGATCTGGAACACCTTTCACAGCTACGGCTGAGATTGCGGACCGCAACGGATAATGCCCGCGTGCTCACACGTCTTCAGCACCTTCGCAACCTTCACCTTGAGTCACTGGAACCAGGCCTGACCGTTTCCGTCCCCGCATGGGTCCGGGACATTCCCACGCTGTCCACTCTCAACGTCCAAGCTCTGGGCCCGGTGGACCTGACGCCCATCGCTGGAGCCCTCGACCTGAGTGTGCGAGTCCTCAGGCGAACTGAATTGATCGGTGCTGAGCTCTTGGGAGAGGGGTCAACGGTCCAGAGACGACTGGACCAGGTCCTGTGGTGATCAGGGCTCGGGACAGGGTCCCGGGCAGTGCGGGATGCTCCCTTCATCCTCAGGAAAGGCTGACGGGGGCGTGCCTGCGGGCCGGGGCCTTCTGTCTGTTCTTCGGGGGCAAAGGACCCTGGCGAAAGGGGACCTTGGCCTCTTGCCGGATGTGGCGGCACAGATGGGAGAACCGACTGGTCAGGGAGGTCGAATCGGGGCACTTCGGAGATGCGGAGGCGACCGCGGGGCCGGGGAACACGGGCCTAGACTCGGTGGCAGCCCTTGAACAACAGCCGGAAAGAGTCGCCCATGCGTGAGACAGACGGCGATCCGAACGACCACCTCGGGCAGGACCGTCTGTCGCTGCCGCAGGTGCGCCTGGACGACCTGCTCGACGAGGTCCGGTCCCGGATGTCCGAGATCTCCCGAACCCAGGAGCGCATCCACTCGCTGCTGGAGGCCGTCGTCTCCATCGGGGAGGGGCTGGAACTCGAACCCCTGCTGATGCGGATCACCGAGACCGCCACCAGTCTGGTCAAGGCCAGGTACGGGGCGCTCGGGGTGATCGGGTCCGACGGGAACATGAGCCGGTTCATCCCCGTGGGCCTGGAACCGCACGAGATCGCGTGCATCGACCACTGGCCCAAGGGCGAAGGCATTCTCGGGCTGCTCATCAAGGAACCCGCACCCCTGCGGTTGCGGGACGTGCGCGACCACCCCGAGTCGCGCGGGTTCCCCGCCGGGCACCCACCCATGCACACCTTTCTGGGAGTGCCGATCCGGATCCGTGACCAGGTCTTCGGCAACCTGTACATGACCGACAAGACCGATGGCGCGGAGTTCACCGGGGACGACGAACTCCTGCTGCGGGCCCTGGCCACCGCGGCGGGTACCGCGATCGAGAACGCGCAGCTCTTCGCGCAGACCCAGAGCCGGGAGACCTGGCTGGACGCCTCCGGGCAGATCACCACCCGGCTGCTGTCCGGCGCGGCCCCCGAGGAGGTCCTGCGGCTGGTCGCGCGGCGGGCGCGGCTGATGGCGCACGCCGACATCGGCGTGATCGCCATGCCCGGCGAGGAGCCCGAGACGCTCACCGTGCGTGTGTGGGACGGCCCCGAGGACCAGTGCGAATCACTGGCCGCCGGGGCGCGGGGCGCCACCCTCACCCGGGAGGCCGACACCCTGCTCGGCCGGGTCTACCTGAGCGGGACCCCGGTGCGCACCGACGTCTCCGAGTTCGAGCACCTCGGCGTCGGCTTCCTAACCCGGATGGGGGTGGGCCCCGTGCTGGTACTGCCCTTCGGCCCGCCCGACGGCGCCCGGGGCGTCCTGGTGCTGGCCCGCGACCGGGACCGGGAGCCCTTCCAGAACAGCTGGCTGAGCATGCTGTCGTCGTTCGCCAACCAGGCCGCGGTGGCCCTGGAACTGGCTGAGGCACGGCTGGACTCCGAGCGGCTGAGCGTGCTGGAGGACCGGGACCGGATCGCCCGGGACCTGCATGACACGGTCATCCAGCGCCTGTACGCGACGGCCATCACCCTGATGGGTACCGTGCGGCGGATCGACGACTCCACCTCGTCCCAGCGCGTGCAGGGGGCGGTGGACGACCTGGACGACACCATCCGGCAGATCCGGTCCACGATCTTCGCCTTGCAGAGTTCCGCGGAGGACGACTCGTCGTGGCTGCGTTCCCAGGTGCTGGAGGTGGTCAACACCGCCACGGAGACCCTGGGGTTCGCGCCGCGGCTGCTCACCCAGGGACCGGTGGACAACGCGGTGGACGAGCGGACCGGCGAGCATCTGGTCCCGGTGCTACGCGAACTGTTGTCCAACACGGCCCGCCACTCGGAGGCCACCTCGGTGGACGTGGAGCTGTCGGTCGGTGACGGCCAGGTGGTCCTGCGGGTGTCCGACAACGGTCGCGGCATCCAGGAGGGGGTGAACCGCAGCGGCCTGCGCAACACCGCCTCGCGCGCCGAGGAGCTGGGCGGGGCGATGTCGGTGGTCTCCGGGCCCGGCGAGGGCACCGTGGTGGAGTGGTCGGCACCGATCCGGCACTCCACCGAAGACGAGCCCGCTTAGACGCGTGGGCCCTCATCCCTGCGCGGCAACGAAGGGCTTCAGAGCGTGAGCAGAGTGGAGACGACAGCGAGGGCGGGGATGACCCCCTGAGCCATCGCGGCACGCATCTTGCGGCTGTCCCGGGTGACCAGGACGAGGGCAGCGGCGGCCATGGATCCCGTGCCTGCCAGGATCAGGGCGATCCCGGCGGCGGGGATCGTCGGCCACAGGACCAGGCCGACCACGGTGACGATCGCCAGAAACAGGTTGTAGAAACCCTGGTTGTAGGCGAGTTCGCGAGTTGTCTCAGCTGCTTGCGCGGACATCCCGAAGGTTCTGCGCGTGCTCGGCGCGGTCCAGCGGAACGACTCCAGGAAGAAGATGTACACGTGGACCAGCGCGGCGACCGCGGCCAGGACGACGGCGACCAGGTTCATCGGGCTACCTCGGTTCGCGGCGGAGAAAGGTTGCGCTCACTCTGCCCTATCCAGCCCGGCTACTCAAACATGACACGTGCCGAAGCACTGTCGTGGCCATGTCACACCAGTGAACCCGCACACGGGCCAGCCGGGGTGTTCCCCGAAACGCCCCCAGCCGTGGCGCGTACAGGTCAGGCGCTCTCGTTCATGGACAGGCGCACGGCGTAGGCGGCCGCCTGAGTACGGCGGGCCATGCCGAGTTTGGCCAGGACGCGGGAGACGTAGTTCTTCACGGTCTTCTCCGCCAGGTACATCCTGGCGCCGATCTCCCGGTTGGTCAGGCCCTCGCCGATGAGCTCCAGGACGCGCTTCTCCTGATCGGTGAGCTCGCTCAGCGGGTCCTTGCGCCCGGCCTCGTCGCGCAGGCGTTTGAGCATGCGTGTGGTGGACTCGGGGTCGAGCAGGGAGCGCCCCTGGGCGACCGTGCGAACGGCACCGACCAGGTCGGTTCCGTGGATCTGCTTGAGGATGTAGCCGGAGGCCCCCGCCATGACGGCGCCGTAGAGCGCTTCGTCGTCGGAGTAGGACGTGAGCATGAGCATCCGGGTGTTCGGGAGCATCGAGCGGATGTCCCGGCAGACCGTGACACCGTCCCCGTCGGGGAGCCGCACGTCGAGCACGACCACGTCGGGTTCGAGTGCGCAGACCCTGGCCAGGGCCTGCGCAGCGGTTCCGGCTTCGCCGACCACCTCGATGCCGTCCTCGTCGTCCAGGAGGGATCCGACCCCTCGTCGGACGATCTCGTGGTCGTCCACCAGGAACACCCTGATCGCTTTGTCGCCGCCCATCAGGTGCGCACCTCCTCAGCGCTGGATGTGGTGACCTGAGGCGGCCTGGCCGCCCTGGGTTGTGGGTAACCCGTCCCTGCCCATTGTGAGGCAACTGAGAACGGGCCGCGGCACGTCCCCGGGGTCGAGCCCCGCGGCCTCCGCTGCGCGCCTTGACGGTGCACCTCCAGCCTAGGCGTCGATGCTTGCCACCGTATGAGGCGAACGTCCCTTTCTGTTTGAGGCGAGTGTCCCGGCGGGTAATGCGCAAGGGAGGACCTTCGCCACCGGTTCAGGGACTCGTGGCTGCTGCCTTCGCGGCCGCGACCAGCGAGGATGGCGAGGGCAGGAACAGAAGGCACCAATCTTCGGGGGGCTTGTGATGGCTGGAACAAGCGGTGCCGATGCGTCGGCGCACGGACGGGACTGGGTCGTGGGGCCGACCTCGCCCCCGGAGCAGCGGCAGTCCGCCGAGGCGGCGGAGGGCGCCGAGCAGCTCGGCGAGGACGAACGGCTGCTGATCGGTACCGACCTGGCTGACAACGAGCGGGCGAGGTTCACCATTCTGGAGCGCCAGACCTGCTTCAACCTGATGTCCACACGGGACATCGGGCGGGTGGCGTTCACCATCGAGGGGGACGCCGCACCGACAGTGCTCCCGGTCAACTACACCCTGCTCAACGACACCGTCATCTTCCGGTCCACGCTGGCCGGAACCATCATGCGTTACGCGCGGGGATACGCGGCCTTCCAGGTCGACCACTTCGACGACGAGCGGCGGGAGGGGTGGAGCGTGCTGGCCTCCGGACGCTGCCGGTGGGTCCGTGACAGCGGAGAGCTGGAACGCATCCCCCAGGGCCGGCTGCCCCAGCCCTGGGTGGAGGGCCCGCGCGACCAGGTTCTGAAGATCACCCCGGCCAGGCTGACAGGGCGGGAGATCCACCGGTCCTGACCGGTTCCCGCCAGTTCCTGTCACAGGTCTGGCTGAGGTCCGGCGGCCACAGCGGCCAGCGCCGTGGACGGACGGCGCGGTGGACAGATGTGGTCACCGGGCCTTTGGTGTTTTTGTCCGCGATCGGGGTATCGGTGGCGGCATGGGAGCGCAAAGCCCGCCTCATCTCCGGTGTGTCCCCCACTCCTGCTCATGCCAGGCGGAGAACATCACCCCGTGCGACAGCGGTCACCAGCACCACCAAAGTCCCAAGCCCTTCACGAGGGCAGGTTCACCGGCGGTCCCGGGGGACGCCTGGTGAGGGCCGGATGGGACCGGATAGCCCTGGGGGTGGGGGCAGCGGTCACCGCCACCGCCTTCACCGTATCTGGCGCTCCACTGCTCCAGCAGGCCACGGCACTGACACTGCCCCCGTCCGCCGCTCCTATGCAGCCTCCAGAGGCCGAGTCCCCCGGCGAACTGGACCTGAGCGTGCTGTCCTCGGGTCCGGAGACCGTCATGGGCGGAACCGTCCTGGTCCGGGTGGCTCTTCCTGCCCCGATCGAGCCCCATCAGGTGCGACTGCAAGCAAACGGCACCGACGTCACCGAGTCCCTGCGCCCCGTCTACCTGCCCGGCGACGGCCACGTGCTGGAGGGTCTGGTCAAGGACCTGCCCGAGGGAAAGAGCACGTTGACGGCCTGGATCCCCGATACCGTCGCCGAAGCTGAGAGCCCCGGCTCACCCGCACCCGCCCGGGTCGTGGTCACCAACCACCCGAGCACCGGCCCGGTGTTCTCCGGCCCGCACCAGAAGCCGTTCATCTGTCAGACCGAGGACTTCCGACTCGCCAGGGAGGGCCGACTGGGTGCGCCGACCGACGAACACTGCTCGGTGGAGACCGTGGTGGGGTACGTGTACCGCACCACCGGCGGCGGTTTCGCCCCGCTACCCGAGGGCGGTCGCCTGCCCTCGGACGTGGCCACCACCGTCACTTCCACCGGCGAGGAGGTCCCGTACACGGTGCGGGTGGAGACCGGAACCGCCAACCGGGCCGTGTACGAGACGGCCGTCCTGCACGACACGCGCGAGCCCGGGCCCGACCCGTGGATCTCGCCCGAGGGCTGGAACCGGCGCCTGGTGTACAAGTTCGGCGGCGGCTGCCCGGGCGGCTGGTTCGTCCAGGGGAACCGGACCGCCGGAGTGCTGGACCACGGCATGCTCGCCCAGGGGTACGCGGTGGCCTCCGCCTCGCTGAACGTTTTCGGCACCAACTGCGACGACCTGCTGGCGGCCGAGACCATGAACGCGGTCAAGGAGCGGTTCGTCCTCTCCCACGGGGTCCCCGACCACACCCTGGGCTGGGGCGCCTCCGGCGGCGCCTACCAGTCACACCAGATCGCCGACAACTACCCGGGGCTGCTCGACGGGATCGTGGTCTCCCAGAGCTACCCGGACGTGGGGTTCTCGACCGTGCCCGCGGTCAGCGACGCCCTCCTGCTGCGCTCCTACGCCGAGACGCACCCGGGTGCCCTGTCCAGGGAGCAGCAGCGCGCGGTGTCCGGGTTCGGCACCTGGGAGGGCATCGGCGCGATGGCCGACGCAGCGGCCCGGATCGACCCGCAGGGGGTGTGCCCGGCCGCTCTGCCCGCCGAGCAGCGCTACCACCCCGAGGACAACCCCGACGGCGCCCGCTGCGACGTCTTCTCCCACGCACGCAACGTCTACGGCACGGACCCGGACACCGGCCTGCCCCGGCGCCCGCTGGACAACGTGGGAATCCAGTACGGACTGGCAGCGCTGCTGGACGGCACCCTGGACGTCGACGAGTTCCTGCACCTGAACGAGCACGTGGGCGGGTTCGACCAGGACGGCCGGGTCACCGCCGAACGCACCAGGGGCGACGCGGAGGCGATTGCGGCCGCCTACGACAGCGGACGGCTGCTGCACACCGGTGGCGGGCTCGCCGACATCCCGATCGTGGACCACCGCCCCTACCAGGACCACGCCGCGAACGGCGACATCCACATGCGCTACCACTCCTTCAGCACCCGCGACCGGCTGCTGGCCGCCAACGGCACCGCCGACAACCACGTGATGCTGGTGGAGGCGCACCGGGGCGGCGTGTTCTCCGCCGACCAGCCGGTGGCCGGACGCGCCCTGACCGAACTCGACGCCTGGGTGACCGCGGCCGCCGAGAGCTCCCGCGCCTACCCGGGCGGGGCCCCGATCGAGCATCTGCGCCAGGCCCGCCCGGAGTGGCTCGCGGACTCCTGCTGGATCGGGGACGAACGGGTGGTCACCCCGCAGCTGCCGCTGCCCGGCGGGCAAGGTGACCGCTGCGCGAACGCCTTCCCCACGTACGGGTCACCGAGGATCGCGGCGGGCGGTCCGATCGCCTCCGACATCGTCAAGTGCCGCCTGACCGACTTCGACGAGACCGCCTATCCGATGGTGTTCGACGAGGATCAGGCCGAGCGCGCCCGGGAGGTGTTCTCGGCGGGGGTGTGCGACTGGTCCGAGCCAGGCGAGGGCCAACGGCCCCCGAAGGGACCGTGGCAGTTCTTCTGAGGCACCGCGCCTTCTTCTGAAGCAGCCCCGCGGCCAGCCTCCGGGGACGAGCGGAACGTGAGGTTGTTCGTGGTGCCCCGCTGGCCCGGCGGCCCCGTCCCCGGGGTCCCATCACCCTCATCAGTCCCGCATGGCAGCTGACTCGGGAAGGCGAGCCGATCGACTTTCGCTGATCGATTGAATTTTCTCAATCCATCTGCCAATCTCAATTCATGGTCGACAACCAAGGATCCGCCCCTCACGACGACACCACGACCACCCACGGCCCTCTGGGTGGTGACTACTGGCGGCTGTGGACCTCCTCAGGACTCTCCAACCTCGCCGACGGCGTCCTGAAGGTGGCTCTGCCCCTGCTGGCGCTGCGTTTCACCGACTCCCCACTGCTGATCGGCGGGGTCGGCGTCGCCCTGAGCCTGCCCTGGCTCCTGTTCGCCCTGCCCGCCGGGGCCCTGGCCGACCGGTTGGACCGGCGTTGGGCGATGCTCGGCGCCAACACCGTGCGCGGCGCCCTGGTCCTCGCCCTGCTCCTCGGCGTGAGCCTCGACCTCGGATCGATCTGGCTGATCTACGCGGTCGCCTTCCTCCTGGGCACCACCGAGACCCTCTACGACACCACCGCGCAGTCGATCCTGCCCCAGCTCGTCCGCCGCGACCAGCTCTCCCGGGCCAACGGCCGCCTGTACGGGATGGAGATGGCCGCGAACGAATTCGTCGGCCCTCCCCTGGGCAGCGCCCTGGTCG
The DNA here is from genome assembly GCF_000340985.1 of Nocardiopsis valliformis DSM 45023. NCBI lineage: Bacteria > Bacillati > Actinomycetota > Actinomycetes > Streptosporangiales > Nocardiopsidaceae > Nocardiopsis > Nocardiopsis valliformis. Next base: position 39,495 of record NZ_ANAZ01000007.1, on the reverse strand, counting down.
CGGTCGGCCTGGCCCTGGCCCTGCTCACCCCCGGAGCACTGTGGCTCGCCGCCGTGGGCGCCCTGCTCCTGGTCCGCGGCCGATTCCGGATCAACCGCACCGGACCACCCACCAGCATGCGCGCCGACATCGCCGAAGGGGTGCGGTTCCTGTGGTCCCACCGCGTCCTACGCACCTTCGCCGTGCTGGCCGGGGTCTCCAACTTCGCACTGAGCGCGGTGTTCACCCTGCTCGTGGTGTACGCGGTGGGCCCGGGCTCCTCATTGGGCCTCACCGAGGCCGCCTTCGGCCTGCTGTTCTCCGTGTTCGCCGCGGGCAGCCTGATCGGAGCGTTCGCCGCCGAGTGGTGTGAGCGGGCACTGGGCCAGGCCCGCGTCCTGTGGCTGTCCGTCCTGCCGTTCGCCCTGCTGGCGCTGGCCCCGGGGCTGACCACCAACGTGTGGCTGGTGGGGTTGGGTTTCGTGGTCGGCGGGATCGGGATCATGGTGTGGAACGTGATCACCGTGTCCCTGCGCCAACGTATGGCCCCGGGCGCCCTGCTGGGCCGGGTGAACAGCGTCTACCGGCTGCTGGCCTGGGGCACCCGGCCGCTGGGCGCGGGCGTGGGCGGTCTGCTCGCGCAGATCATCGGCACGCAGACCATGTTCTTCGTCATGGGGCTGCTGATCCTCACCCTGGTGATCCCACTGCTGCGGATCGACGACACCGCCCTCGACGCCGCCGAGAGCTCCGGGGATCCCTCAACGCACTAGATGGAAGCCCTTTTTTAGGAACTCCTGCGCCCACGCCGAAGGACGTCGAGGATCGATGGGTGCGGGCGCGGGGCGACACCCCCACGGACCGAAACCCGACCGGTAGCCTGTCCGGTGCCTCCGAAACCCCCATATTCCCCGTGATCTTGCTACCAGAGGCTAGTTCGGCGCCGAACTAGCCTCTGGTAGCAAGATCATCCCGGGAGAGGGGACTAGGCGTCCGGGGAGCGGTACAGCAGGAACGCGCCGCCGTGGACGGGGCGGTCCAGGCGCTGGTCGTCGGTGGCCACGTACTCGTCGAGGACGGCGAGGATGCGCCGGTCCAGCTCGGCCACCTCCTCGTCGTTCAGGTGCAGGGCGAACCTGGCGTAGGTGCGCACCGCCTCCGGCCCGGCCTCGTCCAGTTCATCGGTCAGGGCGGTGATCGGGGACGTCCGTTCCTCCGGTGGCAGGTCCTGGAGCGGGCCGTCGAGCCACCAGGACTCGTCGGTGGCACGGTAGGGCTTCTCCAGGGCTCCGCTGGCCCCGGTGCGGACCGGTGCGGCCGTGAGCAGACCCGCGTTGACCAGTGTGCGCACGTGGTGGAGCACGGTTCCAGGATTGGTGTCGAGCCGGTCGGCGAGCTCGCGGTTGGTGAGCTCCCTGGTCAGGCACAGCCGCAGGATGCGCAGGCGCAGCGGGTGACCGAGAGCCTTGGCCTCGCGCGCGGTGGCCGGGCGGCGTTTGCGGGGGGCGGGAGCGGGTTCCCGCTCGGATTCCTGGTCGACCGGTTCTGCCATGGAACCAGGCTAACCGATCGACCAATCGATTGAGAGTCTTCGCCCAACAAACCGCTGGACGCGGCAGGGCCGGGCGGTGAGGATGGCCGCGTGACACACTCCGAGCATTCCCCCTACGCCCCCTTCCCTGCCCTCGAGGACGACACCCAAGACGTCGAGGTCCTGGAGGGCGGGAACGTCTCCGACCAGGTCCTGCGGATCGGCGCCACCGTGCGCAAACCCTGGCTTCGCTCCTCCCCCGCCGTGACCTCCCTGCTGCGCTACCTGCACATGCGCGGCTACTCCGGTTCTCCGATCACCTACGGCGAGCGGCCCCGGGGCTACCAGCGGCTGGCCTTCGTCCCCGGCACCCTGGCCGACCGGATGCCGCCCATGACCACCGACGAACTCCGCGAGCTGGGTGCGATGGTCCGTCAGCTGCACGACCTCACCGCCGACTACCGGCCCGCGGCCGACGCGCAGTGGGAATCGGTCTTCCCACCAGAGGAGCCCGAGGTGATCTGCCACAACGACCTGGCCCCCTGGAACCTGGTCCGCGACCCCGGGGGCGGGCCGGAATCCTGGTGCCTCATCGACTGGGACGGGGCCGGGCCGGGCAGCCGGATGGGCGACCTCGGCTACGCCGCGCACGGGTTCGTTCCACTCCATGAGGGTGGTGATCCCGAGGTCGACGGGCTGCGGCTGCGGGCACTGGCTGACGGCTACGGCTGTGACGCCGACCAGCGCCGGGCGCTTCCAGGGGCCGCCCTGCGGCGGGTGCGCGGCATGTTCGAGGTCCTGGAGGAGGGTGCGCGGACCGGCCAGCAGCCCTGGGCCCGCCTGCACGCCGAGGGGCACGCCGACCACTGGGGCGCGGCCGCCGCCTACATCACGCGCCACCAAGAGCATTGGGGCGAGATGTTGGTCGATCAGGCGGGTCGGACCCACACGAACGCGGCCGAGATCGGGTAGCCACGGAAGCGTTCCCACGTGGGTTTGGCCGCCACCCAGCCGTCGTCCACGACCGCCTCGTTCAGCTCCTCCAGCTGCCACCCGCTGGCCAGGGCGGCCCGTACGTGGTCGCCGATCAAATGCACGTGCGTGGTGATGGCGACCTCCTCACCCGACGCGTCGGTGAAGTGGGTGGGCATCCCCGAGGCCATGATGAACTGCGGGTGGTAGGCGACCAGTACACAGCGCCCGCCCGGTTTGGTCAGCCGCCAGGCCTCGGCGTAGAAGGGTGCGAGGTCGGGCAGGTGCTCGTCGATAAGCGAGGCGATGACCAGGTCGTAGGTGTTACCCGGCAGACCGGTGGCGCGGACGTCGCCCTGGGTGAGGGTGTCGTGGGCGCCCCGCTTCTCGGCCAGGGCGAGCATCCCGGCGCTCAGGTCCACCCCGTCGACGTGTTCCACCTCCCGACCGCGCAGCCAGGACCCGGTGCGGCCGGTGCCGCAGCCCAGGTCGGCGGCGCGGCGCGCCTGGGACCAGTCGGGGGCGGTGAGCCCGTCCAGGAGTGCGAGGTCCATGGCGTCGAGTACGGAGTCCTCGTAGGTGCTGGACCAGCCGTCGTAGCCGGTGGCCACGTCGACGGTCCGGTAGTGACGGGTGTCGAAGTCGGAGAAGTTCGGCATGGGGCCGAGTATCGCGCGGCCGATGGCGGGCACGCGACCGAATTTCCCGGGAACGCGGGGTGGTCGGGACAGCCGGAAAACCCGTTGCCCTGCCGTTGGCGGCTGTCCTAACGTTCTGCCCATGGCAGCTTTCGCGGCGATCTTCGAGTGCCAGCACGCCTGGTCCAGGATCGCTTACACGTACACCCGTCTCCGGTCCGCCCCGCTGGGCCGGTAACCGAACCCCTCCGAGCGCACCGCCGTTTCCGTGCCCCGTTTCCCGGGTGCGACGTCGGCGGTGCCAGGGGCTCTTGCCAGACGTGACTTCGTAGACGCGTACCGGTCCAGGTTCCGCCGACGTCCTCTTTCCCTTCGGACGGGCGACCAGGGGCCTCCCATGGCACACGCGCGCACCCTCACCGGGTGAGGCGCCCCTTCGTGCTGCCCGTCCGCGTCAGCCGCCCCTCGGGGTGACAGAACGGACCACGCATGGCACGCCGCACTCCCCGAAACCAGAGCTCCGCCTCCCGCAACGATCGCTCGGGCAACCGTTCAGACAACCGCAGCAACCACCGCAGCGGCAACCGGCGGCGCCTGTCGCAGAACTTCCTCAACGACCCAGGAACCGCCCGCTGGGTGGTGCGACTGGCCGGAGTGGCCCCCGAGGACCTCGTGGTGGAGGTCGGTCCCGGCGACGGCGCCATCACCCGGTTCCTCGCCCCAGCAGCCCGGAAGGTGGTCGCCCACGAACTCGACCCCCGGCTGGCCGCGCGGCTCGCCGACCGCTACCGGGACCCGGCCCTGGGCGTGCGGGTGGTGCACGGCGACTTCACCCGCGCGCGTCCTCCTCGTGAGCCGTTCGCGGTGGTCGGCAACATCCCCTACTCGCGGACCGCTGACATCGTCCGCTGGTGTCTGGAGGCCCCGGAACTCACCTCGGCCACCCTGGTCACCCAGCTGGAGTACGCGCGCAAGCGCACCGGCGTCTACGGCAGGTGGAGCAGGTTGACCGTGCTGACCTGGCCGTGGTGGTCCTGGCGGCTGGCCGGACGGATCAGCCGGGACCGCTTCCGGCCGGTGCCGCGCGTGGACGCCGGGGTCCTGGTACTGCGCAGGCGCACCGAACCCCTGGTGCCGCGGGCGCGCGGGGGCGAGTACCGGCGCATGGTGGAACTGGGTTTCGGCGGGGTGGGCGGATCGCTCTCGGCTTCGCTGTGCCGGGCGTACCCGGCCGCGCGGGTGGCGGCCGCTCTCCGAGAGGCGGGGATCGCACCGGACACACCGGTGGGGCTGGTGGCCCCGGACCAGTGGGTGGCGGTGTTCCGGTTTCTGGCCGGATGAGGCCCCGGAGGGAGTCACGAAAGCGGGGACACCTCACCTAGCTTGGGGGGATGAAACGCACTATCCCTTACATACTGGCCCTGCCGATCCTGCTCGCCACCGGTTGCGGTTCCCCGGAGCAGGAGGTGTCCCTGGGCCCGCCGGCCTCCGACGAGTCCGCCACCGACTCGGGGACCGAAGCGGTGGACCCGCCGGAGGAGACCGGGCAGGGCACCGGGGAGGAGCATGAGGGCGGCGAGACCGGGCACGAGTACGCCTTCGGTGAGGGCGCCGCCTTCCCGTACCCGGTGGGTGCCTACGAGCACGAGTACCAGGACGGGGTCGAGGAGGACGTCGTCTACACGGTGGACGACGTCGTCCTCGGCGCCCCGGGGCAGGTGGAGTTCACTCTGACCGTGGAGGTCCCGGACCTGGGACGGGTCTTCGGAACCGCGTTCCTGGAGGCGCAGTGCTCCTACGGAGAGCACACGGTCTCCGCCACCGCAGGGGAGCCGTTCGGGGAGCTAGAGGCCGGGACCCACACCACGGACATGGTGTGCGATCTGCCCGGGTCCCCTGACTCCGTGCTCGTCTCCGTGACCCACGGTTTGGACGAGGCGCACTTCCGGGGGCCGGTGGAGTAGGCGGCTCCGGTGTTCAGACCCGCAGCACCGCGAAGGACTCCCCCGGAACGCTGACCGCGGTGCCGTCGATCCGCGGACCGCCGTTGGCGAGCAGGAGTTCCCCGGGGGCCGCGTCCAGCTCCGCCCGGGTCTCTTCGAGGCCGAGGTTGCAGACCAGGCGCAGCGAACCGCGGGTCAGCACCAGTGTGCGGCCGTCCTGGCTGGCGCGGACGGCGAACCGGTCCAGGCGCGGGTCGCAGAGTTCGGGTTCGGCCCGGCGCAGGGCGATCAGGGCGCGGTAGGTGTCCAGGACCAGCTTTCGCGGCTCGTGCCCGGGTTCGGACCAGTCCAGGACCGCTCTGTCGCGGGTGGCCGGGTCCATGGGGTCGGGGATGTCCTCATCGGCCCAGCCGAGGGCGGCGAACTCGCGGCGGCGGCCCTTGCGCACCCCCTCGATGAGTTCGGGGTCGGTGAACGAGGCGAAGAACGGCCAGGGCGTGGTGGCTCCCCACTCCTCGCCCATGAAGATCATCGGGGTGTAGGGCGAGCAGAAGACGAGGGCGGCGCCGCAGGTGAGCAGGCCGGGTGTGAGGTGTTCGCTCATACGGTCGCCGCGGGCACGGTTGCCGATCTGGTCGTGGGTGCTGAGGTAGCCGAGGAAGCGGCTGCCCGGGACGAGGGCGGTGTCCACCCGGGCCCCGTGCCTCCTGCCGCGGAAGGTGGAGGGGGTGCCGTCGTGCCAGAAGACGCGCCGCAGGGTCTCGGCCAGGACCTGGGGGCCGTCGAAGTCGGCGTAGTAGCCGTGTTTCTCGCCGGTGAGGGCGACGTGCAGGGCGTGGTGGAGGTCGTCCGACCACTGGGCGGTCATCCCGAGCCCGCCCGCCTCCCGGGGCAGGACGGTGCGCGGGTCGTTGCGGTCGGACTCCGCGATCAGGGAGAGCGGACGGCCCAGACCAGCGGCCAGGGCGTCGGCCTCGGCGGAGAGTTCGGGCAGGATCGGCACGGCCCGGTCGTCGCGCAGGGCGTGAACCGCGTCCAGGCGGAGTCCGTCCAGGTGGTAGTGGCGCAACCAGTCCAGGGCGCCGTCGACGACCAGCCGCCGGACGGGATCGGAGTCGGGCCCGTCCAGGTTGAGCGAGGGCCCCCAGGCGTTCTCCCCGCAGAAGTAGGGGCCGAAGCGCGGCAGGTAGGCACCGGAGGGGCCGAGGTGGTTGTAGACCACGTCCAGCAGGACCGCGAGGCCCCGGCGGTGGCAGGCGTCGACGAACCCCTTGAGGGCGTCGGGGCCGCCGTAGGGTTCGTGGACGGCGGCCCACAGGACGCCGTCGTAGCCCCAGCCGTGGGTGCCGTCGAAGGCGTTGAGCGGCATCAGCTCCACGTGGGTGACGCCGAGGTCGACCAGGTGGTCGAGGCGGTCGACGGCTGTGGTCAGGGTCCCCTCGGGGGTGAAGGTGCCGACGTGGAGTTCGTAGATCACGCCTCCGGCGAGCGGGCGTCCGGTCCAGTCACCGTCCGCCCAGGCGTGGGCTCCGTGGTCGTACACCCGGCTGGGTGCGTGCACCCCGTGGGGTTGGTGCAGGGAGCGCGGGTCGGGCAGGGGTTGGGGGTCCTCGTCCAGGAGGTAGGCGTAGTCCGAGCCGGGTCCGGCGCCCGCCACCCGGACGTGCCACCAGCCGTCAGGGGCGCGTTCCATGGGGTGGTCGGTTCCGTCGACGCGGACCCGTACGCGGCGGGCCTGGGGCGCCCAGACCGAGAAGTCGCCGTGTACGCCGAGTCCGGGGGTGGCGGGCCGGGTGGGTTGGGTCACCAGTTCGTTCACGCAGGGTGGCGTACCCCGAGGTGAGGCGGCCCGAACCGTCTCCGACGACACACTCCCCGGTTCGGCCCCGGACCGGCCCCGGATCGAGTGTGCGGGCGGGTGATCGCTAAGGTCCTACGACATGACCCCGAGTGACGACGCCCCCGCACGGCCTCCTGCGCCCCTCCTCCCGGAAGGCTATCTCGATCGCCTGCCTTGGGGACTTCTTGGCATCGTGTTCGCCGTCCTGGCCCTGCCCCCGGTGGCCGTGGCGATGCTCCTGGCGGTGGCATCGCCCTGGTTCCTGTCCCACCACGGGGTGCTGATCAACGGCGAGCCGCACCTGTACACGCCGCTGCGGGAGATCCTGCCCGGGTGGGTCCCGTTGGCCGCGGTCGTCCTGCTGATCGTGCTGGTGACCTACTCCTGGGCAGCGGCAGTGGGCTTCCAAGCCCTGGTCCACGACGACCGGCCTCGGCCATTGCGCACCGCCCTGCGCGACGCGGTCAGGACGCTACCCGCCACGGTGGTGGCGTTCACGGCACCGGTGGGCCTGTATCTGTTGCTCTCCCAGTCGCTGTCCCCGGTGTGGGCCGTGCCGGTCTGGTCACTGCTGTTCGTCGCCCTGCCACCGCTGTGGTTCCCCCTCGCCGGGGTCGCCCTCGGCCCGGGCGCGTGGCACGAGGTCCTCTCGGTCCTGCTCCGCCGGCCCCTGCGGCGGGGATGGATCCTGTGCCTGCTCGCTCCGCCCGCCACCCTCGCGGTGGTCGAGATCGGCTTCGACCGGGTGACGGGCCCCGGCGGCGCGATGTTCGTGCTGGCCCTGGCGGTGGCCGGTCTGACCCTCTCCGCGCGAGCGCTCACCCTGGCCGCGCTGTTCCACCGAGACATGGACCGGTTCGAGCAGGGAACCCTGCCCGGGCCCGGCGAGCCCGGTGAGGACGGCGAAGAGGACGACAAAGTCGGCCCCGGCGGGCATGCCCTCGTCACAGGCCCGGTCCCGATCCGGAGCTGGGCACCGACGGCCTTGGCCGGGGCAGTCCTGGTCTGGCTGTGGGTCCCCGTTCCCCTGTTCGAGCGCACCGTGAGTGACGGCCCCTGGGACGTCCCCCGATACGACCAGTGGTCTACAAGCGCGGGCAAGAACCCGCTCAACGAGCCCTCTCTGCTGCTCGCACCGGACGGGTCAGTGGTCGTCCTGGGCTCAGATACGGCCCTGTGCGCCCCCTCCGAAGAGTGCGATACCTCCGGTGAATCGAACACCAACGGACCGACGATGATCACCGACGACGGTCTGCGCTCGGTAAGGCTTCCCAACTCTGAGGACGATCCGCCCGGATCCGTGATCTGGGAGAAGGACGGCTGCGGCGGGAAGAAGGGCTGCCTCGACGACGACGTACTCCTCCTCGCCCCGAGCGAGGCCGACAGCGATCAGGAAGCGGCTGAGGACTCCGCGGACGGCGATCGGACCATCTGGGACTGGCAGGACAACACCCAGGTCTGGATGGAAGAGGGGGACGGGCGCGCTCACGTGGTCAGCGCCGTCCCCTCATCAGACTTCGATGAGGCGACGCTCACCCTGTTCGTGTGCCAGAACGCCCGTTGCAGCCATTACTCCGCCACGGGGCTGACGGACACCGCCGAGTACTTCTGGAGCAGATCGGGTTTCCCGAGCACCGTGTACAGCGGACTCGTCGACATCGCGGTCGCCCCGGACGGCAGCGCACGTGTGAGCGTTCACAACCCGGACTCTGGCGCCCTCACCCTGTACTCGTGTGCGGGGACCAAATGCGCCGAAGTGACCGAGACCAACCTCGTCCCAGCCTCCGGCATCACCCGGACCTCGGACCTGAACTACCGGCGGCACGCCGGTGCACAGGTACGGGTACGCCCCGACGGCACTCCGGCCATCGCCTACCGGGATACCCGGGACGGGGCGGTCCGCTTCCTGGACTGCGCCGACGAGCATTGTGAGCGCTTCACATCCGAGGAGGTGTTCGGCCCCGGCTGGAACCGGCCCGCCCCGGCCATGGACCTCGACCCGCAGGGCCTGCCCCGGCTGCTCGGACACGACCTGGAGTCACGCACGATCGAGTACGTGAGCTGTACCGACGCCTCCTGCGCCGAGACGGAGTCGGCGACGGTGGGATCGTACCCGGCCGCCCCGGGGTGGGTGGCGCTGCGGGTAGACGATCGGGGCCGACCGGTGATGGCGTGGCTGCGCCTCGGCGAGGAGAAACAACCGGACTCCGCGGAAGTGCTGCGTTGCGAGGACTCCGCATGCTCGGCCCTGGTACCCGCCGGCCGGCGTTGAACCCCGCAGCCCGGCCGGTCACCAGTCAGCTCGGAATCGGTTGGGCCGACCATCCGTCAACCTCATCGTCGGCCAAGCCGATTATTTGCTGACCTGATCGCATGCCGATCCGGCCAGCAGGCATCCTGAGTATCACTCGTCCAGGTTGACCGTATAGAGTCGAGGCCGCTCACAAGGAACTCCCTGGTACCCGCTCTGGGCGCCGGGCTCGCCCACGCCGTCGGGGGCGCAGGCCAGCGCCATGGCGAACTCGTCGGTCCGCAGGAGCCCGTAGGTGCCCAGCCCCACCGGTCCTCCCCGATACCCTCCGGTTTCGACCCACGAGGTCATCCGATCCTGGTCACGGCCGGTGCGGGCTTCTCGCCGCGGTGCCACCTCTGCCAGTGACTCGACCTCGGTGCCCTCGTTCAGCGGCTCTCCGGTGGCCGCGTCCAGGAGCGTCCCGTTCAGGTGCCTGAAGGCTGGCCCGGAGCGTGTCTCCACTGGGGTCAGGCCACCCCGCCTCGCTCCGCCCTCCCACAGGAGCTCGTCGTCGGCGAAATCGTAGGCGTACTGCACCCCGGCCTCTTCCGAGTTGAGCACGACGTAGCCGTCAGGATGAACGCCGGACAGCGTCGAAGATCTTCGCAGCCCTTCGAAGCCGTCCGTAATCAGGTGTTCGAGTTCTCCGGTGTGCGCGTCGACCCGGACGAACCACCCGGTCGACCGGTGCAGTGCCAACAGGTCGGAGTCGCGCCCGACAATCCAGGTGAGGTAGGCGTGGGGACCGTAGGCGCCCACGTATTCGAGAACGTCATTCTCGGTGTCTTCTTCGGTGTCGTCCTGTCCGAGCCCGGTCCAGACGACCTCGCCCCGGTCCAGGTCGATCGAGGTGAACAACGGATTCCGGTCACCGCTGCGGAAGAGGGCGTGGCCGTCCACCACCGAGGTCAGCGTTCCCAGGCGATGCGACGTCCGCACCACCGTCTCCACCTCCCCGTCATCGGGGTCCACCACCACCAGCGCTCGCTCGAAGCGGGCGAGCAGGGCGTCCCCGGAGTGGTGGAGGGCGCTCAACCCGGTGTGCAGGAAGGTTTCCCTGTCCAGGGCCTCCCCCAGGTCGACCCGCCAGCGCTGTTCACCGGTGGTCGCGTCCAACGCGCGGAACCGGGTGTTCTCCGCATACACCACTGTGCCCTGGCCCTCGATCTCCACGGCGGCGAACCGGCCCGCTCCGGGCCACGAGATGCCCTCCAGGCTGTGCGCACCGGTGTCCGCGTGGTGCAGGCCCAGGGGTTCGTACGTGTTGGCCCGCAGCAGGTAGGTGCCCTCCAGCGGCAGCGACCAGCGCAGTTCGCCGTCCTCAAAGCATTCGTCGGCGCGTTCGCCTCGGCACAGCAGATCCTCATCCGGGCTGATCGCGGAGGGCTCGGAGTAGTAGGACTTCTGAAAGGCGACCAGGCGCTCCTCGATCGGGTCCTCGGAGGTACCGGCATCCGCCGTGATGTCGGGGGCCACCGCACAACCGGACAGCAGTACGGGCAGCAGGAGGAGGCAGAAACGGCGCATGGCGGGCAGCCTACCGAGCGTGTTCACACACCGCTGCCCCGGGACGGACCTGTTGCGTGCGAACAGGGCGGGCCCGCCCCGACGTCAGGCGTCGGAGCGGGCCCGGTCCTAGGAGCAGTCGAAGTGGTGGGTGAAGGGCCGGTCCGGACAGGTGCGGCACTCGAAGACGTACACACCTCCCATGTCGCCCAGCATCAGCCCGTGCGGGCGTTGCAGCTGGACTCTGTCACGAACGTCCAGGTCGCCACCATCCCGGTCCTCGACCGGAATCCAGGTACTGCTGCCGTCACCGTCGTACTCAACGCTCGAGACGGTGAGCAGGTGTTCCATGGTCTCCCCGCAGCCCTCGCACTCGGGCCAGAGCGGGTCCTGGGTCCAGCTCGGGTACCCGCCCATCTTGATTCCGGGGGCCTCCGCCAACTCGTCCTCATATTGCCACCCGGTCTCCTTCTCCAGCTGTTCGAAACGCTCCGACAACTGGTCAGAAAGATCTTCTGGCAGGTCCCAGCTCGGGTAGTCGACCACCGGCTCGGGGTGGACCACGCACGGGGCGGGAACGTGCTCGGCTCTGGCCCCGTCCGGTGCGGGCGGGGTGGAGCGCACCTCGCCCAGCGAGGCGGTGGTGCGCCAGTACACCCGGGGCAGCGGGCAGTAGAGGCCCGGGGGGTCGAAGGGGCACCACAGGACCTGGAGGAGGTCCTTCCCCGGCGGGAATTCCACCCCGGGGGCGTCGTTCCGGTGGAGCTGCACCACCGGGACGAAGTCGGGCGCCCCCTCGATCTCCACGGCGTCCTCGTCCCTGCCGAGGTCGTGTTCGGCCTCGCAGGTGGGCCAGGGCTCGTCGGCGGGCCACAGCAGGGGACCGCCCACGGAGCTCTCGTGGACCGCGGGATTACCCCGGCGCGGGTGCAAGCGCAGCGCCTCGCGCCGCCAGGGGCGGAGTTCGGGGAAGAGCTCCTCGACGTCCACGGGGCGGGGTGGGGTAGTCCTGGGCATGGGGGCCTTCCGGTCAGCGAGACAGTGGAAGGCAGCCTAGGACGCGGGTACGACGTTCCAGATCAGGTGTTCCGCAGTAGCGGCCGGTAGGTGCCCAGGCGGACCGAGGCGGTGGTGCGGAAGGGTTCCGGAAGCTTCGCCACGCGTTCGGCGAGTTCCTCGGGGCTGACGTGGCGGGCGCTGGGGCCCATGCCCACCACGGTAAGCACGTCCTCGTGCGCGAGTTCCATGGTGAAGCGCAGGTCCCGGCTGGAATCTAGGGTGAAGTGGTCCCTGAGGCCCTCGGCCAGGCGCTCGTCCTTGCGGGGGTCGACGGCCAGCAGGCCCAGCGCCTCGCGGGGTTCGGTGAGGTGGTCGGCGGCCGGGGTGACGACCAGCAGGACACCCTCAGGCTTGAGGACACGGTGGAACTCGGCGGCGTTGCGCGGGGCGAAGACGTTGAGCAGCGCGTCGGCGGTGTCGTCGGCCAGGGGCAGGCGGCGCCAGGAGTCGGCGGTGACGGCCCCGCTTCGGGGGTGGGCCTTGGCGGCCTTGCGGGCGGCGAACTTGGAGACGTCGGTGGTGAGGCCGACCGCGGCGGGCAGTTGGTCCAGGACCTGGTTCAGGTAGTGGCTGGTGCCGCCGCCGACGTCGACGATGACGCCCCCGTCCGCGAACCCGGCCGCACCGGTGCCCGTGAGCTGCTCCGCCAGGGCCAGACCGATGGGGTCGTAGTGCCCCTTGGCCTGGAAGCGCAGGCGGGCGGCGACCATGTCCTTGCTGTCCCCGGTCCCGGGCGGGGTCGCTCCGGTGAGCAGGCCCGCGTAGCCCTCGCGGGCGATGTTGAAGCTGTGCCCGCTCACGCAGGAGAGTCCGTGCGGCCCCTGTTCCAGGGGGTCTCCGCAGACAGGGCAGGTCAGGGCGGCCGCGACGGAGGCGGGCATGCGCAGCTCGGGGCCGCTGTGGGTACCGGTACGGGTGTTCGTCATGATCGCGGTCAGCCTACCGGCGCCCGCCCGCTGTGCTCGCCTCCACCGCCCCGGCCCCGGCCCTTCGCGCTCAGCTCCTGACCAGGACCGCCACCGGGTAGCGGTCGAGCAGCTCCGCCAGATGGGCGGTGACCAGGCCGTCCATGCGTTCTGGCGCCAGGGTCCGGCCGGTGAGCCGGTCGGTCCACTCCCCCGGCAGCAGCGGAAGCACTGTCTCGCCCCAACCGCCCGCGTCGGCCAGGGTCACCGGCAGCCGGGTGGCCACCACCGCCAGCGCGGGTCCGTGCGAGCCCCGGACGGTGCGGGCGAAGGCCAGGGCGTGGTCGGCGGCGGGGCCCTCGGCCGCCAGCGGGAGGTAGCCGCCGGGGTGGAGTTCGGCGCGGGTGCGCAGACAGGTGCGGACCAGGTGGAGTTTGGCGGCTCCGGTCTCGTCCACCGGGGGCCTCCACCCGGACTCCAGCCGGGAGAGGAGTTCGGCGCGCAGACGGTGGTCGACCGGCCTGCGGTTGTCCGGGTCGACCAGGGACAGGTCCCACAGTTCGGTGCCCTGGTAGACGTCGGGCACGCCCGGGCCCAGGAGCTGGACGGCCTTCTGGCCCAGGGAGTTGCTCCACCCCGGCCGGTCCAGGGACTCGGCCATCGCCCTGACTTCGGCGTACAGGTCGGCGTCGGCGCGCAGCAGGCCGGGCCAGGCGCGGACGCGGTCCTCGAAGTCGGGGTCCTGGGCGGTCCAGGAGGTGCCCAGGCGGGCCTCCCGGGCGGCTTTGAGCAGGTACTCCACCAGGCGTTCGTCGCTGATCGGCCAGGCGCCCAGGAGGGTCTGCCAGCCGAGCAGGTCCAGCGAGGGTTCGGGCAGCGGGGCGCGTGCGCTCCAGCGGCGCACGGCGTCGGCGAAGTCGCCGGGGATCTCGGAGAGCACCGTCAGGCGGGCGCGTACGTCCTCGGAGCGTTTGGTGTCGTGGGTGGACAGCGCGGTCATGGTGTGCGGTTCGGCCGCCTCGCGGTGCAGGTTGGCCTCGTGGAAGGCGGCCACGCTGACCCCGAACTCGGCGGGGTCACCGCCCACCTCGTTGAGCGCCACGTAGCGGGTGTTGCGGTAGAAGGCGGTGTTCTCGGTACCCATGGCCACGACCATGCCGCTGGTCTGCTGGACTCGGCGGGCGAGTTCGCCGTGCGGGTCCTCGCGCACGGCGCGGTCGAGGGTCTTGAGGACCGCTTCGAGGTCGGGGCGGCGTTCGGCGGCGGTGCGCACCGCGCGCGTCCAGGCGGGTTCGGCCTCGGGCAGGTAGGACCGGTAGACGTCGAAGGAGGCCAGGAGTTCGGCCACGGCCTCCTCGGTGTGCTCCGATGCGGGCAGCAGCGCGGCGATCCGGCGCACCTCGGCGCGCAGCAGTTCGTTGGCGGCGTGTGAGCGGGCCTGGTGGTCGACGTCGGCGGTGTCGGTGGGCACGCCGTGTTCGCGGGCCAGGGCGGTCAGGACGGGTTCGGCTTCGGGGTCGACGAAGACCCCGCAGACGGTGCGCAGCGCGTCGTAGCCGGTGGTCCCGGCCACCGGCCAGGAGGCGGGCAGGGTCTCGCCGGGGGCGAGGATCTTCTCGACCACGATCCACCCGGGGAAGCGTTCGGCGAGCCGGCGCAGGTAGCCGCCGGGGTCGCTGAGGCCGTCGACGTGGTCCACCCGCAGCCCGTCGGCCCTGCCCTCGTCGGCCCAGCGCAGGATCTCGGCATGGGCAGCGTCGAAGACCCCGGGGTCCTCGACCCGTACGGCGGCGAGGTGGTCGACGTCGAAGAAGCGGCGGTAGTTGAGTTCGATGTCGCCGCGCCGCCAGGAGACCAGCCGGTAGTGCTGGCGTTCGTGAACGTCGGTGACGCTGTCGCCGGGGGTGAAGGTGCCCGTGGCCAGGGGGAAGCGTTTGTCGAAGTAGACCAGGTGGCCGTCGGCGAGGGTGAGCTCGCTCAGGGCCGCGCGCCCGTCGTCTCCGTCGTCGCCTAGGACCGGCACCAGGACGGGCCCGGAGTCGAAGTCGACGTCGAAGCACCGCGCGTAGACGGAGTCGCGGCCGTGTTCGAGGACGTCCCACCACCAGGGGTTGGCGTCGGGGCGGGCCACGGACATGTGGTTGGGCACGATGTCGACGACCACCCCCATGCCGAGCGCGTGCGCGCGGGCGGCGAGGTCGGCGTGGGCCCGTTCACCGCCCAGTGACTCGGAGACCCGTGTGGGATCGGCCACGTCGTAGCCGTGGTCGGAGCCTGGGGTCGCGGTGAGGATGGGTGACAGGTACACGGCACCCACCCCCAGCCGGTGCAGGTGGTCGAGCAGCTCGGCCGCCTCGGCAAGACCGAAACCCGGTCGTAGCTGCAACCGGTAGGTCGACGCGGGTGTCCGGTGGCCGTTCACGGAGGTACTGTGCGCACTGATCACGCAGGTTCCGTGCCCGCCGGTTCGGCGTGTCATGCATGGTCCGGGCCACTCGTGCACGACCGTCTCCGACCCGCCGCGGACCGACCCTGCCGACAACCTTCACCGGCGGAAAACTCCTCGTTCACCTGCCGTCCACCTGACGTCCCCCGGTGCGCCATGGATGCGTCCGGTTCCGCACACACCCGCGTTGGGGAAGGTCGTCCGGTAATGATTAAATTCTTCGGCGGTGTTCCATTACCAGCGACAACGCGCCGGGAACCGGTGGCGAGCGGTGAAGACAATGAGGACCACCGACACCGACGAAGGGGATAGAAGCAGCGTGCTCCCGTCCAACAAGCACACCCGCACCAAGGACCGTTCGAGCGCCTACCGGGGTGCGGCCTCGGCCGCGCTGGCCGGGCTTCTGCTGGCGACCACGGCCTGTGGCAGCGACGACGCCGTCCAGGGCTCGGGGCCGGCCGTCCCCGACGACCTGGAGTGCTTCTCGGGCAGCCTGCACGGCTCCGGGTCCAGCGCCCAGGAGAACGCGATGACGACGTGGATCGCGGGCTACCAGTCGGCCTGCGAGGACGCGCGCATCTACTACGACTCGATCGGGTCGGGTGGTGGCCGCAACCAGTTCATCGACGGCGCCGTGACCTTCGCCGGAACCGACGCGGCGATGGACCCCGAGGAGAACGCCGACGCCCTGGCGCGTTGCGACGGCTCCGACACCATCAACCTGCCCGCCTACATTGTGGCGATCGCGGTGGTGTTCAACCTGGAGGGCGTCGAGCAGCTCAACCTGCGCCCGGACACCCTGGCGCGGATCTTCGACCAGGACATCACCCGCTGGAACGATCCGGAGATCGCCGAGGACAACCCGGAGCTGGACCTTCCGGACCTGGCGATCACACCGGTCAACCGGGCCGACGACTCCGGCACGACGAAGAACTTCACCCAGTACCTGACCAAGGCTGCCCCCGACTCCTGGCCGCACGAGTCCGACGGGCAGTGGCCGATCACCCCGCGTGAGTCCGCGCAGGGCAACAGCGGTATCGCCGACACGGTCTCGCGGGCCGAGGGCGCCATCGGATACGTGGAGATGTCCCACCTGCACGGTCTGTCGACCGCGAGCATCGGCGTGGGCGAGGAGTTTGTCGACATCTCCCCCGAAGCGGCCGCCAAGGTCGTGGCCGACTCCCCGCGCCGCGAGGACAACACCAACGAGTTCGACCTGGCCCTGGAGCTGGACTACGGCACCACCGAGCCGGGCAGCTACCCGATGGTCCTGGTCAGCTACGAGACGGTGTGCCTGGACTACCCGGACGAGAAGGAGGCCGAGCGGGTCAAGGCGTTCCTGAAGTACGTGGTGAGCGAGGAGGGTCAGGCCGAGGTCTCCGAGGAGACCGATTCCACCCCGGTCAACGACACCCTGCGTGCCGAGCTGCTGGCCTCCATCGAGGCGATCGGTTCCTGATGCGGCTCCGGTGGGGGTGAATCACCCGCCGGAAGCAGGATTTTCGGGCACGTCACAGCGGTGGCGCGCCCGTTTCACGCTTGCGATCGGGTACCTTACGCACTGACCGCGTCGCGCTCGGTGATCTTCTCTCGGCGGGTGCCGTGGTGTTTGGCGGGGTCCGCCCGCACTGGTCGGTGCCTTCCCCCACCTGCCCGTCAGCGGTCGGACCCCCAGGTTCGACTCTGCCCGTCCGCCTCGTCGGGCATCTCCCGCCCGCAAGCCCGGCAGGCGCGGTGCCACAGTGAACGCAGTCGGGCACGCAGTCCCCGCCGCCGCGGCCGTGCCTCCTGACCGGCACTTTCGTCAGCGCCTTCGGCAAAGCCCTGCGCGAAACCGTTCTCCTTGGGTCGGGCGTCCTCGTGCCGGACATCTTCGGTGCCCGGCACGGTGCCTTCAGAGTTCTCCGATCTGAGTGCCGCGCGGGGCGGGGGCGGGACCGAACGGTGCAGGGTGAGGTCGATGAGCGTGCCCTCGCCGCCGTGGATCCGGTAGCGGCCGTGCAGTTCGGCGACCACGTCGGCCAGGTCCTCCTCGTCCCCGCACACCCGCATGGCGCGGGCCAGGGCGCGGGTGCGCCACAGCCGGACCCCGGCGTCGCGGGTGGGCGAGGCCGCCAGGAAGAGTTCGGTGAGTCCGGCGCGGGCGCGTTCGGCGCTGGCCAGCAGGCGGGACAGGGCCAGTTCGCCCACCCCCCAGGCGACCGGGACCTGGAGGAGGAAGGGTGAGGGAAAGCCGGTCCTGGGCGCGGTGGAGGCGAAGGAGATTCGGGGTTCGCGCAGGTAGTTGGCCTGAACCAGGCGAAGGTCCAGCTTCGGTCCCTCGCATCCCCCGGCGGCCGCCTCAGCGCCCTCCCAGTCGGCGACCAGGGTCACGGTCAGATCGGTCTCGGTTCCGCCCAACAGCCGGTCCACACAGCCGCGGACCAGGTTGTAGGGGGCTCCGGACACATCCACCACTGCGTGCACCAGCGGGGTGCGGCGGCGCGGTTCGGGGACCCGTTCGCGATAGGCGTGCGGGTGCGGCATGAGTTCGGCCAGGACCTCGGTGCGGAAGCGTTCCGAGGGCAGGCGGGTGCGGGCGGTCGAGGCCGGGCCCACATGCCAGGCGGTGGCGGTGCGCTCGGGGACCATGACGGCCCCGGCCTGCCAGAGCCGGTAGCCGAACTCGGTGTCCTGCCCCAGGTCCAGGTCGGGGTCCACACCCCCGGCGGCCTCGTAGAGGCTGCGCCGCACGGCGGCCGCGGCACCCAGGTAGGCGTGGAAGCCGAGGTGGTCGGCGTCGCGCAGGTAGTCGCTCTGGGTGAGGAGGCGCTCGATCCAGTTGTGGCGCCCTCCGGTGTCCAGGTCGCGGTAGAGGTCGCCGGAGCGGGCAGCAGCCAGGAGTTCTTCGGGGCCTCGGGGTTCGGTGGCGGAGAAGCGGACGCGGCCGAGGGTGACGCATTCGGCGTGGACGTGGTGCCAGCGGGCCTGGGCCTCGACGAACTCAGGGCAGGCGATCATGTCGGCGTCCATCCACATCAGGATGTCGCCGGTACTGGAGTGCGCGCCGTAGGCGCGGGCGTATCCGGCGCCCCAGCCGCCGTCGGGCGCACTGACCACCCGGCAGCGCCGTGGTCGGTGCTCGGGGAGTGTCAGGGCGGGCACGGAGTGGTCGTCGACGACCACGACCTCGAAGAGCTGCTCGGGGTAGGTCTGGGCGGAGAGCGAGGCCAGGGCCAGGTTCAGCCGGTCCTGGCCGCCGCGGGCGGGGATGATGACGCTGACGGTGAGTTCCGGCGTCCAGCGTCCGGTGGCGGGGGGTGTCAGCGCGCTCCAGTCGTTGCGGAAGACGCGGGCGGCGACCCGTTCCACCCGGCCACGGTGCGACACCCCGTCAACATGAGACCCTACGTGCTTATTCAGTGACACAGAGTCACTATAGCGATGTTTCCCCACAGAGAGTGAGTTCCGCCCCGCTGTATCCGCGTGGCGCGACCCGAGCCCTGTCACCGCGACCCCGCACGCGCGCGCCGGGCCGGCGGCGGTCCGCCCCGTGGAGCTGCTCGGCGGCGGCCGGTACGCGCTCGGCCAGTTGACCCTTGCCGCTTTCCTCACGTCACACCGCTACGACCGCAATGTCCGGAGGTTGCGGGACCGCCACCGGCCCCGGCGTCGGGGCCGGTGGCCGGACCGCACTGTCTGATGGAGCTGCCCGAGGCGGTACGTGAGGAGGACGTGTGCGCAGAGGCCGCATTGCGCGGGCTGGCCCTGGAAGGATTCTCGGCCTTTCGGCAAGGCCTCGGCGATGGCAGGTCCGCGCTGGTCATCAGCTACGGAGCGGACGGACCCCATCTGCTCCGGACAGCGCTACGGGCGGCCGTGGACTCCGTGGCCGCCCGTACTTCCTGAAAACCCTGTCTCCTGAAACCCCGGCATCGGTCAGCGGCCCGAAGACTCGGAATTGAGCATCCGGACGCCGAGGAAGACGATCCCGACGACCAGGGCGATCATGACGACCCACACCAGCAGGCCGATGATCACCGACAGCAGCCAGAAGAGGGCGATAACGGCCGCGACACCCGCAGCGACCTTGAGCAGAAGACGTCCCATGCGCCGAAGAATACGCGGCCTTCCCTACTGGTGGAACCCCGGCCCGCACTCCACGCACTGGATGCGGGCCGGGGGGCAGATGACCCGGGTCGGTCAGCCCGGGCGGACCGCGCTGGTGAAGACGCCATCCCAGTAGGCGGCCAGGTTGACCTCCTCCAGCGGCTTCGACGGGTTCGAGCCGTGGATCATGTTGCCGTTGCCGGAGTAGATTCCCACGTGGCTCGGGGCCGAGACGCTGTAGAAGAACAGCAGGTCGCCGGGCTGGAGCTGGTCGCGCGAGACCGGGGTCCCCGCGTTGACCTGGTCGTAGGTGACCCGCGGCAGGCTCACCCCGGCCTGGGCCCAGGCAGCCTGGGTCAGGCCGGAGCAGTCGTAGCCGTTCGGGCCGGTGCCGCCCCACACGTAGGGCTTGCCGATCTGGGCGCGGGCGAAGTCCAGGACGGCCTGGACGTTACCGGAGACGGCCGCGGTGCCGCCGGAGGAGCCACTGTCACCGGCCGCGCCGTTGTCGTCGGTGGCCTCGGTGGCCTCCCCTGCGGTGGGGTCGACCCCGCCCAGGCTCTCCAGGACCTCGGCCTGCTCCTCCAGGGCGGTCTCGCTCTGGGTCACGGCCGCTTCGGCTGCCTCCAGGGACTCGGCCGCGGCCTGCTCGGTGGCCTCGGCAGCGCTGTGGAGCTGCTCGGTGTTGTCGACCTCGGTCACGTAGTCGGCCAGGGTCGTCTGCTGGCCCTCGGAGATGAAGTCAAGGTCGGCGATGTTCTGCAGTGCGCTGTCCGCGTCACCGCCGAACAGGACGTCCATCGGGTTGTGGGTGGCGCCGGTGTAGGCGCCCTGCACGATGACCGAGATCTGGCCGGACTTGGCTTCCAGTTCCTTCTGGGCCTGCTCCAGCTGCTCCTGGAGGTCCTCCAGCTCGGCCTCGGCCGCCGCGTGGTCCTCCTGGGCCTCGTTGTAGACCGCGTTCAGCTCCGAAAGCTCCTCCTGGAGCTCCTCGTAGCGCTCACGGGCCTCCGACTCGGTCGGGTCGGCCAGCGCCACACCGGAGGACAGCATCACGGCGCCGAGGGCGACGAAGCCGACCGTCGTGATACGACGCGTGGGTTCGGGGTTGCGAGTCAAAGCACCGACTGCCTTTCTCCCACACCCGTTTACCGGCACTTGGGCATCCCGAAGGCACACCGAGGGACGGCGTGGGGATGCGCGGAGAGGGGGATCCGGCGGCGACGAGAAGGGTCGCGAGAAGACACCGGGCGTTGTGACGGCCTCTGCTCATGGGAAAAGGACAGCTGTTGAGCAGAGTGCAACGGCAAGCCGGACGCTGTCACCCTGGTGGCGACGAACTGGGGCGTTCCGACCTGGGGGAACACTAATTCATCCCCTGGACCGCACGCGACCCTTTCGTTACTTCCCGGTGGGCAACCCACCCGCCTCGCGCGGAGCGCGTCACGCCCGGGAAGCCCGCCGGGGGCGCGGGTGGCGAAGGTTTGTTCCCGACCAGATCGCACCAAAACCACACCAAGCGCCGACTTGACCGTGATGCGTATCACATTAAAGAAGGGAAGGGGCCGGGCAGCGATGACGCCCGGCCCCTCGGCCTCACCGACCCGAGGTCACAGGTGGCGGGCCCACCAGTCCAGAACCGCCTCGAACCGGGCCACCCGGTGGCTGGGCAGACCCGAACGCGTCAGCTCGTGCCCCTCACCCGGGAACAGCAGCATCTCGGTCTCGTGCCCGCGCCGCTTGAGCGCCACGTACAGGCGCTGGGCCTGCTCCAGCGGGCAGCGCCAGTCCTGTTCGGAGTGGATGATCAGGAACGGCTTGTCGATCTGGTCCGCATAGGTGAGCGGGCTCTCCTTGGCCCAGTTCTGCGGCGGACCGTACAACGGCTCCGGGAAGAAGAAGCCGATGTCGGACGCCCCGTGGAAGCTCTCGATCGCGTTGACCGCGCGCTCGCTGATGGCCGCGCGGAAGCGCTCACCGTGGTGGGCGGCGATCCACGAGGTCATGAACCCGCCGTGCGAGCCGCCCATGACACCCACCCGGGAGGCGTCCAGGCGTTCGTCCTTGAGCGCCTCGTCCAGGAAGGCCAGGACGTCGACGGAGGTGACCGCGCCCACCGACCCAATGATCGCCCGCCCGTGCTCCTGCCCGTAGCCCGACGAACCGCGCGGGTTGCAGTAGAGCACCGCGTACCCGGCCGCCGCGTAGACCTGGGTCTCGTCGAAGATCTGCCAGCCGTACTGGGCGAAGGGGCCGCCGTGGATCATGAGCACCACCGGATGCGGGCCCTGGCCCTCGGGCACCACCAGCCAGCCGTGGACCTCGTTGCCGTCCGCGGTGCGGGTGGTCAGCTCGGTCGGCGTCAGCGGGTCCAGCGCGGGATCGGCGAAGGAGGTCAGCGCGCGGGTGCCGTCCTCGGTGATCACGTACAGCTCACCGCTGTCGCGGACCCCGCCGGCCACCGCGACGGTGACCCCGCCCGCGTGGTCGAAGCCGCTGACCTCCACGTGGCCGCCCAGCAGGGTGGTGCGCACCCCGCCGGGGCTGACCAGGTACAGCTCGACCGCGCCCCGGTTCTCACCAGCGACCAGCACACCCCGCCCGGTCGCCTGGGTGCGCACGCCCATCCGGGGGTCCTCGGTACCGGTCAGGCGCCGGGGCTCCTCGGAACCGTCGAAGGGCACCGACCACAGACCGGTCACCCGGCCCGCGAAGTCGACGAGCTCCGGGCCCAGTTCGTCACCGAGGAAGTACACGGTCGCGCCGTCCTCGGACAGGCTCACCTCCCCCGCGAAGAGCTCTCCCCGGGTGATCCGCCGCGGCTCGGCCCCGGCCTCGGGGAGGCAGGCCCACACATCGCTGACCAGGTCGGTGTCGCGGCTCTCGTGCAGGGCCGCGTCGAACACCAGGGCGGTGCCGTCCGGGGTCCAGACCGGTCGGCCGTAGTCGTAGTCCCCGTCGGTGACCTGGACCGGCTCGCCGGGCTCGCCCGAGGGGTCGACGGGCGCGCTGACGAAGACGTGCTGACGCCGGTCGTTGGTGAAACCGAGGTTGTCCAGCCGGTACTTCAGAGCGGTGATCCGGCGCGGCGGCTCCTTGTCCGGCGTGCCGTCCACATAACGCTTCTCCTCGGGTACCCGCGCGTTGTAGGCCAGGCGGGCGGAGTCGGGGCTCCAGCTGAAGGCACCCGCCCCGAGGGGGTGGTCGGTGATCTTCCACGGCTCGCCGCCGTCGGCGGGCAGGACGTGGATCTGGGGACGCTTGCCCTCGTCGGGTCGCAGGAACGCAATCCAGCGGCCGTCGGGAGAGTAGACGGGCGCGTTGTCCCGGTCACCGCGGGTGAGCTTGCGGGGCTGTTCGGAGCCGTCGGTGGGCACACTCCACAGGGAGCCGAGGTAGGCGTCCTCCTCCAGGTCCGGCCGGGTCACGGCGAAGACCGCCCGGTCACCGTCGGGGGACAGTGATGGTGCGCTGATGCTGTGCAGGTGAGCGATGTCAGCGGGTTTCATACACGAGTGGCGGCCACACGGTGGCGCGGTCCGCCGTCTCCTTCCCTTGGCTACGGAGGTGCCCCTGGCCGGAGTAGCCCCGGCGAGGGACATCACACCCGGACCCTATCGACGCCCGACCGGACGCATCTAGACCTTTCCGACTTTTCGGGCACCACCAGGGCCGGTTCGGCACAGCGCGGCGGGGACGAACAGCACCCGCCCGGGAACCGTCATACTTCAGAGTGTGACTCACGCGTACCTTTCCTCCCCCGTGCCTGTCGCCCTCGCCCACCGGGGCGGGTGGCTCACCGACGACCAGGGCGTGCGCCGCACCGAGTTGGAGAACACGGCGGTGGCCTTCCAGCACGCCGTCGACCTCGGCTACACGTATCTGGAGACGGACGTGCACGCCACCAGCGACGGCGTGCTCATGGCCTTCCACGACGACACCCTGGACCGCACCACCGACCGGGGCGGCGCCATCTCCGCGCTGCCCTACCGCGAGGTCGCCCGCGCCCGGGTTGCGGGCAAGGAGCCCGTCCCCCTCCTGGAGGACCTGCTCGCCGCCTGGCCCGAGGCCCGCTTCAACATCGACCTCAAGGCCGACGGCGCCGTCCTGCCCCTGCTGGAGGTGCTCCGCCGCACCAACGCCTGGGACCGGGTGTGCGTAGGCTCCTTCGACCAGGACCGCCTGGACCGGGCCCGCCACCTGTACGGGCCCCGCGTGGCCACCTCCTGCGGCCCGGTAGACGTGGCCCGGCTCCGGCTGGCCTCGCTGTCGCCCCTCCTGCGCCCCGCCGCCAGCCGCGCACCCGTCTGCGCCCAGATCCCGCTGAGCCACAACGGTTTCCCGCTGCTCAGCCGGGACGTGATCCGCGCCGCCCACCGGCTCGGCATGCAGGTCCACGTGTGGACCATCAACGAGACCGAGGTGATGGAGCGGCTGCTCGACGCGGGGGTGGACGGCATCGTCACCGACAACACCGCCGGGCTGCGCGAGGTGCTCCGTCGCCGCGGCCGTTGGAACCCGGGCAGCAAGCAGGGCAAGACCCAGGGCAGCACGAGAACCCCGAAGAACGGATAGCCCCCTCACATGGCCTCCACACCCTCTGCGCCGGCAGCGGACAACTCACCGTCGACCGACCCGCAGCAGCGCAAGCGCGAACAGCGCGGCTGGTACACCTACGATTGGGCCAACCAGGTGTTCATCACCTCGGTGGTCACCGTGCTCATCGGCCCCTACCTGTCCGGGCTGGCCTGCGCCGAGGCCGGAGCGAGCGGTGACTGCACCCAGCCCGGTCTGGCGCTCTACCCGCTCGGGGTCGAGTGGTTCAGCGTGCACCCGAACTCGCTGCACCCCCTGGTGACCACGGTCGCCGGGCTCATCCTGCTGGTGATGCTGCCCGTCGTGGGGGCCCTGGCCGACCACACCCAGCACAAGAAGAGCTGGCTGCTCTGGCTGGCCGCCCTGGGTTCGCTGTGCGTGAGCGGGCTGTACTTCACCAGCGACTACCAGGTCGCGGTGCTGCTGTTCATCCTGGGCAACACCTTCTACGGCATGTCCCTGGTGGTGTTCAACGCCTTCCTGCCGGAGATCGCCACCGCCGACGAACGCAACCGCGTGTCGGTGACCGGATGGGCGATGGCCTACCTGGGTGGCGGACTCCTGCTGGCCGCGCACATGGGGCTGCTGGCCTCCACCGACGCCCTGGGCATTGACGAGGGCCACGCCGTACGCATCGCCTTCGCGTCGGTGGGCGTGTGGTGGTTGCTGTTCTCGATCATCGGCATCCGCCTGCTGCGCAACCGCTACGGCAAACTCGCCGCCGAACCCGGACCGCCCAAGCTGGGCGCCTCGCTGAAGCAGTACTGGCGCACTCTGCGCGAGATGGGCAAGTACCGCAACACCCTGCTGTTCCTGATCGCGTTCGTGCTGTTCAACAACGGCATCCAGGCCGTCATCTACTTCGCGGGCAGCTTCGCCAGCCAGGACCTGGGCCTGTCCCTGGCGGTCCTCAGCGCCACCATCCTGCTCATCCAGTTCGTCGCCTTCGCGGGCGCGCTGCTGATGGGCTGGATCGGCCGCCGCTTCGGCACCAAGAACACCGTGCTCGCCAGCCTGGTCGTCTGGTGCGGGCTGGTCACCTGCGGCTACTACCTTCCGCCGGGCGACCCGGTGCTGTTCCTGCTGCTGGGCGCGGGCATCGGCATGGTCCTGGGCGGCACCCAGTCACTGGCCCGGGCACTGTACTCGCTGCTCATCCCGCGCGGCCGCGAAGCGGAGTACTTCAGCCTCTTCCAGCTGGCCGACCGGGGCTCGGTGCTGCTGGGCGCCGCCTCGATCACCCTGGTGGTCAACCTGACCGGTGGGTTCCGCACCGCGATCTTCTCCCTGGTGGTGTTCTTCATCATCGGCGGGATCCTGCTGTGGCGCACCAACCTCAAGGAGGGGATCGAGGCGGTCGGCAACAAGGTGCCCGCCAACCTCTGATCCGCGCTCCGGTCCGGGAACCCGGCAGTCTTGCGCTCCCGACCCGCACGTGCGAAAACGTCGTCGGTCCCCGCGATACTTGGGGCCGACGACGTTCGCTTTTCTCCACGGGAGGTGTGGTGCGGGTTCTGCACGGGGTGTGGTCCAGGGACACACTGGTGCTCTGGGGCGAGGGTGAACACGAGGAGGAGCCCCTGGCGGGGGCGCACCCCTTCGCCGTAAGCCTTGCGGAGCTACGCGAGGTAGCCGCCAAGGCCGGGATCGTCCCCGGGTCCCCCGACGGCGCCGCGTTGGTGCTTGTCCTGCCCGGCACCGCGGTCTCCCCCGCGCCTTCCGACTCCACCGACACGGCGCCCGCCGAACTCCGGCCCTGGCGGGTCCCGTCTCTGGCGCTGTCCGCGGCCCAGGCCGACACTCTGCTCACCATGCTCGACGACCTTCCCGTCGCAGCGGGCCCCGCCCTGACCCATCTGCGGGCGGTACACGCCTTCGCCGAGCGGCTGGTCCTGGCCGGGGGCGTCCTGCCCGACCTGGTCGGACAACCGCCCCACGCACGCTGGCGGCCCGCCCCGCTGGACACCGCCGAGTCCCACCTGGCGGCGCTCACCGACACCCTGCCCGCCGCGGCCACCGCCCACCTGGATCCGCACGAACGGGGCGATGCGGCCCGCGTCTGCGTGCTGGCCCCGCTGGAGCTGCTCACCGACGCCGCCGCCCGCCGTCTGGCCACCGCGCCGAAGCGGCACTCCCCCAGCATCGGTGACGACGCAGGCGCCCCTGGCACGGCCCACGACCCCGAAACCACACCCGCCGCCCGGCTGGCGAACGCGCTCACCGGGCAGCGCACCCGGGTGGACGACGGCACCGCCCAGGCGCTGCGCGGCCCCCTGCGCCAATGGCGTTCCCGAGTGCGCGGCGGCGGCCGGGCCCAGCTGCTGTTCGTGCTGCGCGAGCCCGAACCCGAGAGCTCCCGGGGCGGCCCTCGGCCCTGGACCGTGGAGTTCTGGGTGCGCTCCACCAGCGACCCCGGTCTACGCCTTCCCCTGGAACAGGTCTGGCTCGGCGAGGGCGCCGCCTGGCTGCCCGAGGATGTGGGTACCACCGCCCTGGCCGACCTGCGCCGCGCCGTACGCCACCTGCCCGCCCTCCGGCGGACCCTGGGCGATCTGGCCCCGACCCGGCTCCTCCTGGACACCGCCGGAGCTCAGTCCTTCGTGGGCGGTGCCGCGGCCCGGCTGACCTCGGCGGGGTTCGGGGTGATCCTTCCCGAGTGGAGCGGGCGCGGCGCCCTCGAACTGCGAATGACGGTGAACGAGGAGCCGAAGAAGCGCGGGCGCGGCGGGGTCGGCCCCACCGACCTCGTGGACGTCTCCTTCGAAGCGCTGCTGCGCGGTCCCGGCTCCGGCGAGCCCCTGGCCGCCGAGGAGCTGGACAAGCTCGCCGAGCTGGCCCGGCTCAAGCGCTCCCTGGTGCGGGTGCGCGGCCGGTGGATGGAGATGGACCCCGAACGGGTCGAGGCCGCCCTGGAACTGATGCGCCGCAGCGGCGGCGGACGCGGGCGGATGCGCCGCGAGGAGGCGCTGCGCGCGGCGATCGGGGTCGCGGAGACCCCGCTGCCGGTGGCGGACGTGGTGGCAGACGGCCCGCTGGGCGCCCTGCTCGACGGCGAGGCCAAGGCCGAACCGCGTCCCATGGGCACCCCTCCCGGTTTCCAGGGGAAGCTGCGCCCCTACCAGGACCGGGGTTCGGCCTGGCTGCGGTTCCTGGGCGAGCTGGGGCTGGGCGCGGTGCTCGCCGACGACATGGGGCTCGGCAAGACCGTGCAGCTGCTGGCCCTGCTCACCGACGAACGCGCGCAGGCCCCCGCGTCCGGGCCGACCCTGCTGGTGTGCCCGGTCTCCCTCGTGGGCAACTGGCGGCGCGAGGCGGAGAAGTTCGCTCCGGGGCTACGGGTGCACGTCCAGCACGGCCCGGACCGGCCGACCGGAAACGACCTGGCCCGGATCGTGGGCGCCTGCGACCTGGTGGTCACCACCTACGGGGTGGTGGCTCGGGATTCGGACGAGCTCTCGGGGATGCCCTGGCACCGGGTGGTCTGCGACGAGGCCCAGGCGCTGAAGAACCACTCCACCCGGCAGGCACGGGCGGTACGCTCGCTGCCCGCGGCGACCAGGATCGCGCTCACCGGCACCCCGGTGGAGAACAACCTGGGCGAGCTGTGGTCGGTGATGGAGTTCGCCAACCCCGGGCTGCTGGGCACGGCGGCCGACTTCCAGCGCGCGGTGGCCGACCGGGCCGAAGCCGAGGAGGGCGCGGGGGACGGCACCGACCTGGTGCGTCGGCTGACCGGTCCGTTCGTGCTGCGCCGCCTCAAGACCGACCGTTCGATCATCGCGGACCTGCCGGAGAAGCAGGAGATGCGCACCTGGTGCACGCTCACCCCCGAGCAGGCCTCGCTGTACAAGGCGGTGGTGGACGACATGGCCGAGCGCATGGCCGAGGCGGACGAGAAGGAGCGCAAAGGGCTGGTGTTGGCGACCATGTCTCGGCTCAAGCAGATCTGCAACCATCCGGCCCAGTTCCTGGGAGACGGCTCGGTGCTGTCGGGCAGGTCCGGCAAGCTCGACCGGCTGGAGTCGATCCTGGGCGAGGCCGTGGCCGAGGGCGACAAGGCGCTGTGCTTCACGCAGTACGCGCGTTGGGGCGAGAGGTTGGCGCCCTACCTGCGCTCCAAGCTGGGGGTTCCGGTGCTGTGGCTGCACGGCGGCACCTCCCGGGCCGACCGCGAGCGGATGACCGAGCACTTCCAGACGGTGTCGGGTCCGGTGGTGTTCCTGCTGTCGTTGAAGGCGGCCGGGACCGGGCTGAACCTGACCGCGGCCAACCACGTCGTGCACGTGGACCGGTGGTGGAACCCGGCGGTGGAGAACCAGGCCACCGACCGCGCCTTCCGGATCGGACAGCGCCGGGACGTGCAGGTGCGCAAGCTGGTGTGTGTGGGCACAGTGGAGGAACGGGTGGACGAGATGATCGAACGCAAGAGCGCGCTGGCCGACGGCGCGGTGGCCACCGGGGAACAGTGGCTCGGCGGACTGTCGGTGGAGGATCTGCGCGAGGTGGTTCGGTTGGCGCCGGAGGCGGTGTCGGGATGAGCTGGTCGGAGCTGGTCGGGGAGGCCTTGGGCGGTCCCGGTGACGGCCCGGGCGCCGCCGCCGTGGAACGGTTCTCGGTGCGGCCCGGCGAGGTGCTCGCCCGGGTTCGGGGGCACGAGGTGAGCCTGATCCGCACGGTGTGGGCCGACGAGGAGTGGGTCCAGGTGTGCGCGGCACTGGCCTCGCAGCCGCTGTTCCGAGCGCGGCTGCTCTCCGGTGAACTGCCCGACGCCGCGGCCCGGGTGTTCGGACTGCTCGGCCTGGACCTGGTGCCGCGCGGCTGGGGCGCACTGGTGGCGACCTGCTCCTGCGACCACTGGCGGGGGCGGTGCGCGCACCTGTCGGTGACCGCCGCCGCGCTGGGCGCCGAGGCCGACCGCGACCCCTTCGTCCTGACCCGCTGGGCGGGCCGGGAACGGCGGACGCTGGTGGAACTGGTCAGGGACCTCCCTGCCGGAACAAAGGGACCTTCGGCTCGAGAAGCGGCGTTGGCCGACGATCACCCCACACGTCTTTCCGAAGAACACCCCGGAGCTGGTGATGGCGTTTTCGCCGCCCAGGCACAAACAGCAGATCCCCTTTCCCCGGCGGCCTTCTGGTCAGCCCCCGCACCTCCCCCTCCACCGCTCCTGCCCGCGGACACCGCAGACCGCGCCAGGGCCGCAGCGCCAGGCCATGTCGCCGATCACCTGCCCGGTTTCGACCGTTCCGAGAAGCCCTTTTCGACACTTCAAGAGGACCCCTGAAGTATCCGCTTGTTTTTCTTGTGGAAAACGCCGGTAAGCGCACCGAAACATGGTTACGATTCGACTGGAGACGAACCCGCACGACTAGTCCTGATTGGTACCTCTCCTTATGGCCGATCGCTTCCCCCCTCACATCGACATGGACACTCCGAGCATCGCTCGGATGTACGACTACCTGTTGGGAGGAAAGGACAACTTCGCGGCGGACCGGGATGCCTGTGAGGTACTCGCCGCGGGGATCCCCGAGCTGGTCTCCTTCGCCAGGGACAACCGGGCCTTCCTCGGACGCGCGGTCGAGTACGTGAGCGGCCGGGGGGTGGAGCAGTTCCTCGACCTCGGTGCGGGACTGCCCACCGGGGAGAACACCCACCAGGTGGCGCAGAGGGCCAACCCCGGAGCACGGGTGCTCTACGTGGACCACGACCCCATCGTGCTGGCCCACGGCAGGGCTCTGGTCGCTGACAGCTCCGGGACCGCCTTCCTGATGGCCGATATGCGCGACACCGACCTCATCCTCGGTTCCCCCGAGGCGCAGGGGCTGATCGACCCCGATCTGCCGGTCTGCGTCATGCTGGTCTCCCTGCTGCACTGCCTGCCCGACGAGTCCGACCCCTTCGGTCTGGTGCGCGACCTGATGGGCCGGCTGGCACCCGGGTCCTGCGTGATCTTCTCCCACATCGTCTCGGACGACACCGCGGCGGCCGCCTGGATGACCGACAAGATCCTGTCCTTCGGCACCCCGTGGGGCCGGGTGCGCAGCCCGGAGGAGGCCTCCCAGGTCTTCGCCGGACTGGAGCTGGTCAGCCCCTGGGCCGACGGGCGCGACCAGGGCCCCCGCGCCGTGGACTGCAGCACCTGGCGCCACCCCGACCGGGATCCGGTCGCCCGCCCCAAGGAAGCGGACATCAAGCGCTGGGAACTGGCCGGAGTGGCCTTCAAGCCCTGACCCGCCCAGACGACGAAGAGGGTCCGCAGAGCCAGCAGCCGAGCCAGGCGCGAGGCTGGTAGCAGCCGGGGCGAGCGAGGTAACGGTAGTCGGCGCCGGGCTTACAGCAGTCGGTGAATCTCGGGGTTGGAGCTGGCCTCGGCTATCCGGGCGAAGGTTCCGTGCTCGGCGACCTCGCGGGCGGCCGCCAGGGCCGCGGTCAGCGCCGAGCGCGACAGCCCCGAGCCCAGGCTGACCCGCCGTGCGCCCAGGTCGCCCAGCTCCGCCACCGACATCTGTGCCGCGGCCCCCGCCGCCAGGACGTTGACCGGGCGCTCCACCGCGGCGCACACGGTTCGGACGGCATCGGCGTCCGGCAGCCCAGGCGCGAACAGCACGTCCGCCCCCGCCTCCTCGAAGGCGCGCAGGCGGCGGACCGTGTCCTCGAGGTCCGGGCGGCCGTACAGGAAGTTCTCCGCCCGGGCGGTGAGTGTGAACGGGAAGGGCAGTGCCCGCGCCGCCTCCGCGGCGGCGCGGACCCGCTCCACCGCGAGCCCGAACTCGTGGATCGGGGCGTCGGGGTCAGCGGTGGTGTCCTCGATCGAACCACCGACGATCCCCGTCCCGGCCGCCTCCCGCACAGTCCGAGCCACCTCCTCGGGGCTGTCAGCGAACCCGTTCTCCAGGTCCGCCGAGACCGGCAGGTCCGTGGCGGCCGCGATCGCCGCGGCGTTGCCCAGGGTCTGCTCCCGGCTGACCAGTCCGGCGCCGTCCCGGTGTCCCAGGGAGTGCGCGAGCCCGGCGCTGGTGGTGGCCAGGGCCGCGAATCCGAGCCCCGCCAGCAATCGGGCCGTCCCGGCGTCCCAGGCGTTGGCCACCACAAAGGCGCCCGGCCCCCGGTGCATTTCCCGGAAACGCTCCCCGCGCTCACGCAGAGCCTGTTCGGTGTGGTCCATGGGTTCCTTCCACTGCCGCGGGCTCCGCGGTCGAACATCGACGACGTTCGTTCACGTGTTCGAAAGCCACATTACCGAGGCGGGCGGCCCTTTGTCCGGCGAATCGGCAGACTCTCCGAATTTCCTTCCGGAGGCGGATCTCCTTTCCTCCCGGCCCCGCGGGTTCAGGCCGAGGCCTCCTCGTCGAAGACCTCCTGGGCGATGGCGAAGGCCTTGTTGGCGGCCGGGACACCGCAGTAGACGGCGGCCTGGAGGAAGACCTCGCCGATCTCGTCGGGGGTCAGGCCGTTGCGCAGGGCCGCGCGCACGTGCATGGCCACCTCGCCCCAGTGGCCGTGGGCGACCAGGGCGGTGAGCACCATGCAGCTGCGGGTGCGCCGGTCCAGGCCGGGGCGGGTCCAGATCTCGCCCCAGGCGTAGCGGGTGATGAGGTCCTGGAAGGGTTCGGTGAAGGCGGTCTTGCGGGCCTCGGCGCGGTCCACGTGGGCGTCGCCGAGCACACCGCGGCGTACCCGCATCCCGGCTTCGTAGCGGTCGGCGGCGGCGAGGTGCTGGGTGATGAGCGTGTTGACCCGAGCGGCCTGCTCCCAGGACAGCAGGTGGGCAGCGCCGTCGAGTACCACGATCCGGGCTCCGGGCACACGTTCGGCGATCAGCGCACCGTGGGGGTCGGGCGGGGTGGAGGGGTCCTCGGCCCCGGCGATGACCAGGGTGGGCGCGGTGATCCTGTGCAGGTCCTCGCGGGTGTCGTGGTGCTCGATGGCGCCGCAGCAACCGGCGTAGCCCTCATCCGGGGTGTCCACGATCTGGTCGCGCAGGCGGGTGATCTCGTGGGGGTGCGCGGCGGCGTAGTCGGGGGTGAACCAGCGTTCCACCACGGCGTCGGCCAGGGCCGCGGTGCCCTTGTCGCGGGCCAGGGCGGCCCGGTCGCGCCAGTTCTGGGCGGGGCCCATGTACGGCGAGGTGGCCAGCAGGACGAGGTGGCCCAGGCGTTCGGGGGCGTTGACCGCCAGCCACTGGCCGACCATGCCGCCGATGGACAGGCCCGCGTAGTGGGCGCGCTCGATGCCGAGCCGGTCGAGCAGCGCCAGGACGTCCCCGCCCAGGTCGGCCATGCTGTAGGGCCCCTCCGGGACGGGCGAGTGTCCGTGTCCGCGCAGGTCCACGCGGATCACACGGAAGACGGTGGACAGCGCCTCGACCTGGGGTTCCCACATCCCCACGGTCGAGCCGAGGGACCCGGCGAGCACCAGGGGCGGTGCGTCCACGGGGCCGCTCACGAGGTGGTGGAGGTCAACGCTCATCGGTTCCTTCTTCTGTGTCGGTCGGGCCGGTTGCTGCGTCGGCGGGGCTGGCCCCTGTGCCGCTGGGGCCTGCCTGGCCGGTCCTACCCGTGACCCGGTCGGTGAACACGGGAGCGGCGCCGAGGTAGGCGGCGGGGTCCAGCAGTGCACTGATGCGCTCGCGAGTGCGCAAGCCCCGGAGGTGTTCGGCCAGCACCTCGACGGGGTCGCGTCCCTGTTCCACGGCCTCCCGGCAGGCTCCGGAAACCCTGCGGTGGGCCTCCAGCCGACCCAGTTCGGGGACCAGGTCGGTGGTGAGGCGTTCGCTCAGGGCCAGCCCGCCGGTCAGGTCCAGGTTGGCGCGCATGCGGTCGGGGTGCACGCGCAGACGCTGAACGCTCACGCGCAGCCAAGAGACCGCTGAGCCAGTGCGCCGCATCAGGTCGGTGAGGGGGAGCCACTCGGCGTGCCAGGCCCCGGCGGCGCGCTGGTGTTCCTGTATCTGCGCGGCGAACAGGGTTGCGACCAGGCCAGGGGCCTGGCGGGCGGCGGCCAGGGCGCTGACGGAGGCGACCGGGTTGCGTTTGTGCGGCATGGTGGAGGACCCGCCGACCCCGCTGCCGCCTTCCTCGGTGAGTTCGCCGACCTCGGTCTGGGCGAGCAGGACGATGTCCTGTGCGGTGGTTCCGACCGCCCCGCAGACCCGGCCCAGAGCGGCGGCGATCTCGGCGATACGGCCGCGCTCGGTGTGCCAGGGCAGCAGGGGTTCGGGCAGGCCGAGGTGTTCGGCGAAGGCTGCGGCCACGATGGGGCCGTGCGGTTCGAGGGAGGCCAGGGTTCCCACGGCGCCGCCAAGTTGGGCGGCCAGGTGATGGGTGAGCACGTCCTCGAGCCGCTCCGCCGCCCCCGTGAGCCCCGCGGCCCAGCCCGCGGCGACGGCGCCGAAGGTGGTGGGCAGGGCCTGCTGGAGCAGGGTGCGGCCGGGCATCGGTGTGGTGCGGTGGTGGTCGGCGAGCGCGTGCAGGTCGGTGATGAGCGCGCACAGTTCGGTGCGCAGGACCTGCCCGGCCCGGCGGACCAGGAGCATGGCGGCGGTGTCCATGACGTCCTGGCTGGTGGCACCGCGGTGGACGTGGCGGGCGGCCTCGGGATCGGTCTGGTGCACGTGTGCGGTGAGCTGTTTGACCAGGGGGATCACGGGGTTGCCGCCGTCCGCGGCCGCCCTGCCCAGGGCGGCCGGGTCGAAGCTGTCGGCCTGGCAGGCGGCGGCGACGGCCTCGGCCTGCTGGTCCGTGATGTGACCCGTGTCGGCCAGTGCCCGGGCGAGGGCCGCCTCGGCGTCGAGCAGGGCCTGGAGCCAGGCGGTGTCGTCGGTGAGCGACCCCAGGGGGCCGTGGTTGAGGACACCGTCGAACAGGCCGGTCATGGGAAGTCCTTGTCTGGCTCGGGGCGGGCTCGATGGGCAGCGGTCGGCGGGCGGACGACGCGGGTCAGATGTCGAAGAAGACGGTCTCCTGCTCCCCCTGGAGGCGGATGTCGAGGCGGTATCCGCCCTCCTCCCGGTCGGCGACGAGGGTGGCACGGGCGGCCGGGTCTCCGATGGAGTTCAGGACGGGGTCGGCCGCGTTGGCCGCCTCCTCCTCGGGAAAGTACAGGCGGGTGACGACCCGGTGCATCATGCCGCGCGCGAAGACGGAGATGTCGACGTGCGGCGCCTGGTCGCCGGTGGGCCCGGGGACCGGCCCGGGTTTGAGGGTGAGGATCGCGTAGGAGCCCGAGGCGTCCGTGGGGCACCTGCCGAATCCGCGAAAGCCCGGCAAACTACGTGCGCCCCGGGGGTCGTCGGGGTGGTCGAAGCGACCGTCGGGGTCGGCCTGCCAGGTCTCGACGAGGGCGTCGGTGACAGGGGCGCCCGCGCCGTCGTAGACGGTGCCGCGCAGCCAGAGCGCGCCGGGTGTGCCCTCGACGACGGCGAAGGGGCCGTCCGGCCAGGGCAGGCCGATGTGCAGGTAGGGGCCCACCGTCTGGGACGGGGTGGTGGGTACCTGGGGCTGGTTGGTGTGAGCGCTCACTCGTCGTCCTCCAGGATCTCTTCCTCGGACTCGAACAGGGTCTGTTCGCGTCCGCGCAACACGATGTCCCACTTGTAGGCCAGGGCCCACTCGGGTTCGGTGGCGTCGTAGTCGAAGCGGGCCAGCATGCGTTCGCGGGCCTTCTCGTCGGGAACGGACTGCCACATCGGGTCCTGGAAGAACAGCGGGTCGTCGGGGAAGTACATCTGGGTGACCAGGCGCTGGGTGAAGGCCCGCCCGAACAGCGAGAAGTGGATGTGGGCGGGGCGCCAGGCGTTCTGGTGGTTCTTCCAGGGGTAGGCGCCGGGCCGGACGGTGACGAACCGATAGCGCCCCTCGGCGTCGGTGAGGACCCGACCGACCCCGGTGAAGTTGGGGTCCAGCGGGGCGGGCCAGTTGTCACCGGTGTGGCGGTAGCGGCCGGCGGCGTTGGCCTGCCAGACCTCCACCAGGGTGTGCGGGACCGGGCGGCCGTCGCTGTCGCGGACCTGGCCGTGCACGAGGATGCGCTGGCCCTGGGGTTCGCCCTCGTGCTGGCGGGTGAGGTCGTGGTCGTGGGGGCCGAGGCGGTCCTGGCCCAGCACGGGCGCGGTGATCTCGGTGAGCATGTGCGGCAGGAGGGTGAGCGGGCGCTGGGGGTGGCGCAGCGCGGTGCTCTTGTACCCGGGGTAGTCCAGCGGCGGGTGGGTGTTGTGATCGCGAACATACCCGGGGATGTGGAGCCCGGAGGTGGTGGACATGCGGTGCTTCCTTTCGGAGCGTCGGAGCGGGCCCCGGGACGGTCGGGGCCCGCAGCTGGGGACATCAGTCACGCGTTGTCAGACGCGGCCCCTGGGAGGCACGACTTCAGGTTCTGCCCCTTCTGCTTCCGGGGCCAGGTGCCGTCGGGCGTTGAACTCCAGGCGCGGACTCTGGATCATGCGACCTCAGGCGTGCAGGACGACGGCCAGGCCCTGGCCGACCCCGATGCACAGGGCGGCCAGACCCCATCCTCCGCCCCTGCGGCGCAGTTCGTGGGCGAGCGAGCCCAGAACGCGTGCCCCGGAGGCGCCGAGCGGGTGACCGATAGCGATGGCTCCGCCGTTGGGGTTGACGATGTCGGGGTCCAGCCCTTTCCAGGCACGGACGCAGGCCAGGGACTGGGCCGCGAAGGCCTCGTTGAGTTCGACGGCGCTCAGGTCGCCCCAGCCGATCCCGGCGCGTTCGAGGGCGATCTCCGCGGCACGGACCGGGCCGATGCCGAACACATCAGGATCCACCCCGGCGACGCCCCGGCTGACCACGCGGGCCAGGGGTTCCAGGCCGGTGGCCTCGGCCGCCGCCTCATCGCCGAGCAACAGGGCCGCGGCGCCGTCGTTGAGGGGAGAGGCGTTGCCCGCGGTGATGGCGCCGTCGTCACGGAAGGCCGGTTTGAGCCCGGCGAGCTTGTCGGGTGAGGTCTCGCGGATGCTCTCGTCGCGGTCCAGGCGGGCGCCCTCGACCTGGACGATCTCGGCGTCGAAGGTGCCTTCGGCCCAGGCGCGGGCGGCTTTGGCGTGGCTGGCCAGGGCGAAGGCGTCCTGGTCCGCCCGGCTGACGCCGTGTTGACCGGCCAGACCCTCGGTGCTCTCGCCCAGGGAGAGGGTCCACTTCTGGGGCATGCGCGGGTTGACCATGCGCCAGCCCAGGGTGGTGGAGTGCAGGGTGGCGTTGACGGCGGGGAAGCCCTTGGCGGGTTTGGGCAGTACCCAGGGGGCCCGGCTCATAGACTCCGCTCCCCCGGCGATGACCAGGGAGGCGTCACCGGTCTGGATGGCGCGGGCGCCCTGGATGGCGGCTTCCATGCCGGAGCCGCAGAGGCGGTTGACGGTGACTCCGGGGACGGTGGTCGGCAGCCCGGCCAGGAGAGCGGCCATGCGGGCGACGTTGCGGTTCTCCTCGCCCGCACCGTTGGCGTTGCCGAGGAGGACTTCGTCGACGGCAGCCGGGTCGAGGCCGGGTGCGCGTTCGACGAGGGCGCTGATGACGTGCGCGGCGAGGTCGTCGGGGCGGGTTCCGGAGAGGGCGCCGCCGTACTTGCCGAAGGGGGTGCGGACGGCGTCGAGGACGTGGACGTCGGTCACCGTGGGCCTCCTGGTTTCGAGGGGTGTGGGTCCGTGGTGCGGGCCCGTCGGGCGGGGTCCGGGGCGGCCCCGGCACCATTACCTAACGGTGTTAGGTATCGTATTGGGCCAGGTTTCCGACCCCGGTCCGCCT
This sequence comes from Nocardiopsis valliformis DSM 45023, assembly GCF_000340985.1. Taxonomy (NCBI): domain Bacteria; kingdom Bacillati; phylum Actinomycetota; class Actinomycetes; order Streptosporangiales; family Nocardiopsidaceae; genus Nocardiopsis; species Nocardiopsis valliformis. The sequence goes on along the minus strand of NZ_ANAZ01000007.1, from coordinate 2,943 downwards.
CGGTTCGGATCCATGCCATGACCCCGACAGCTCCCGTGTACGGCGCATCGCTCAGGCCGCCCCGGTGAGGGAGCGGAGCACGGAGAGCTCGTCGCCGGAGGGGTCCGGGGTCCGCACGAGGTCGTCGCTGATCCTCAGGTCCCAGCCGGTGGCCTCGCGCACCGCCGCCACCTCCACGCCCGGGTGCACGCCCACCAGCGTGAGTTCGCGGGTGCGCGGATCGGGTTCGAGCACGCCGAGGTCGGTGATGACCCGGACCGGACCGGATCCGGTCAGCCCGAGCCGTTCGCGGTCGCCGGAGCCGGACCCGTGACCCACCGAGGTCACGAAGTCCACCTTGTCCACGAACGCACGGCGGCTGTGCCGCATGATCACGACCACCTCGCGGCAGGAGGCGGCGATCTCAGGAGCGCCGCCCGCTCCGGGCAGGCGCACCTTGGGGTCGTCGTAGTCGCCGATGACGGTGGTGTTGATGTTGGCGTACCGGTCGATCTGGGCGGCGCCCAGGAACCCGACGTCGATACGTCCGGCCTGGAGCCAGTAGTTGAAGACCTCCGGGACAGAGACCACGGCGTCGGCAGTGTCGGCGAGGATCCCGTCGCCGATGGAGAGCGGCAGGTGATCGGGGGCCGCACCCAGAGTGCCGGATTCGTAGATCATCCACAGGTCGGGGGCGTGGGTGCGACTGGCCACGTTGGCGGCGGTGCTGGGCAGGCCGATGCCGACGAAGCAGGCCATCCCGTCGCGCAGCGAGCGCGCCGCGGTGACGGTCATGATCTCGTCGGACGTCCAGGTCACGGTGGTCACGCGCCTCTCCCAGCGGGTTCGGGGTCGCCGGTGTCCGGGGCGGCGGACGCCGTGGGGGTCGAGGTGGCCGGAGCGGCTCCGGAGAGCACGGCGGCCGTGGCACCGGACGCGGTCGAGGTGAGTTCGGCGAGCCAGGAGGTGAAGGCCTCACGGTCCCGGCCGATCGTGTCCCAGGCCTTGTAAGCGGCGTTGTCCCGCTCGTAATAGCCGTGCGCGTAGGAGGGGGCGGCGCCGCCGGGGACGACGCTCACCGCGTCCACGACACGGCTGGGCAGGATCACCTGTCCGGGAACGGGGTCGAGGGCGTCCACGACCTCCTCCACGGTGACCAGGACCCGGTCGGCGGCCAGGGCGGCCTCCTTCTGGATTCCGACGATGCCCCACAGCTGCACGTTGCCCGCGGTGTCCGCGCGCTGGGCGTGGATCACGGTGACATCGGGGTTGAGCGCGGGGACGGCAGCCAGTTCCTGGCCAGTGAAGGGGCAGGAGACTGTCTTGATGTTGGGGTTGTGCTCGACCAGGTCGGTGCCGCTGTAGCCGCGCAGGACCGCGAAGGGCAGCCCGGAGGCGCCCGCGATGTAGCGGTTGGCCATCCCGGCGTGGCTGTGCTCCTCGATCTCCAGCGGGCCAGGCCAGGAGGCGGTGACCGCGTCGCGGAAGCGGTGCAGCGAGCCCACGCCGGGATTACCGCCCCAGGAGAACACCAGTCTGCGCGCGCATCCGGCGCCGATGAGCTGGTCGTAGACGATGTCGGGCGTCATCCGGACCAGCGTGAGGTCGCGCAGGCCCTGCCGGATGATCTCGTGCCCGGCTGCCACGGGGATGAGGTGGGTGAACCCTTCCAGGGCGACGGTGTCCCCGTCGTGGATGAGCTGCCGAACCGCCTCGCCCAGGGGCACGGCCATAGTGACCCTCCCGTTCGTATAGCGAATGAATGTTCACAGTGCGAACAACTGGGTATGACGGTAGCGCCGATCACAGGAAGGGTCAAGGCATGCCCCGACTGTTCGGTATGAGAACATCTCGATGACCAAGCCCCGCCGCGACACGGCCTCACCTTCTGCCCCCAAACCTGGAAGGCATCATGACCACCGAAGACGCCCCCGACCGCGGAGCCCACTTCGTTCAGTCCCTGGAAAGGGGACTCATGGTCGTCCGCGCCTTCTCGGCCGATCGCCCGTCGATGACGCTCAGCGAGGTCGCGCGCGCCACCGACCTCACCCGGGCCGCCGCCCGGCGTTTCCTGCTGACCCTGGTGGATCTGGGATACGTGCGCACCGACGGCCGGATGTTCTCCCTGACCCCGCGCGTTCTGGAGCTCGGCTACGCCTACGTGGCCTCCGCCGGGCTGCCCGACGTCGCCCAGCCGCACCTGGAGGACCTGTCCGCCCGGGTACGCGAGTCCGCCTCGGTTTCGGTCATGGAGGGCGACGACGTCCTCTACGTCGCCCGCGTGGCCACCTCGCGGATCATGGCCGTGTCCATCGCCGTGGGCACCCGCTTCCCCGCATCGACCACCTCGATGGGCCGGGTCCTGATCGCGGGATACGACGACACCGAGCTCACCGCCTACCTGGACCGGGTGGAGCTCAAGCCGCTGACCCGGTTCACCATCACCGACACCGCCAACCTACGCGCGGAAATCCTGCGCGTGCGCGAACAGGGCTACGCGATCGTCGACCAGGAACTGGAGGAGGGCCTGCGCTCGCTGGCCGCGCCCATCCGCGACGACAGCGGCCGGGTGATCGCCGCGGCCAACGTGTCCGCGCACGCCAACCGCTCCTCCATCGAGGACGTGCGCCGCGACCTGCTCCCCGCGCTCCTGGAGACCACGGCCCGCATCGAGGCCGATCTCGCCTCCGTCGCCCGCCGCGACCCCGCCCGCTGACCGGTGAGGGCCGGCCGGGCCCCGGGCCGGTGTGAAGATGCTGTTGGCGAATCCGCAGCGTTGGGGCCCAGAGAAGCGGAGAGGCTGGCATGGAGAGGCTGGCATGGGGAGGTTTCTCTGGGGAGGTTTCTCTGGGGCAGGCTCGGGCTCGGGTACTGCATCCGGGGGCCTGTGTGGGGCCTGTGTGGGGCCTGGGGTTCGGGGTGAGGTTCGGGTTTCGTTTCTGGTTGCGGTTCCCCCGTTTCCCG
>NZ_ANAZ01000006.1:0-8414 GCF_000340985.1 Nocardiopsis valliformis DSM 45023 | reverse complement strand
TGTTACGGGCTTGACACCCAGTCCAGAACGCTAACTACGCGGCCTTGTCCGGCAGCGTGTGGTTGCCGAAGGTGTTGATCTTGCCGGTGGGCAGCGACTCCACGAATCCACGGACGAAGGCCTCCACGGCCCGGCGCAGCGGTTCGGTGACGGGCTCGTCCTCGCGCAGCCCCTCCCCCAGGTTCTTCCGAAGCAGGTCGACGTCCACGGCGGCATACCGGTAGAGGGTGGCGGAGTTGAACTCGACGGTGCCGATCATGCCCGCCCCGGTCTCCTCCTCGGGGTTCCGGTCGTCGACCGCCGTGTAGTAGTCCGACTCGTTCTCCACCGCGTGCACACTGATGGCGTGCGCGACCTGTGCGGCGGCGTCCACGTTGATGTCCGCGCCGTCGGCGACCATCCGGCCGAACAGCGCGATGTCGACGGAATGGCGGGTGTCGGCGATGGACTTGGCGCGCGCCTTGTTGTCCTTCTCCTTGAGGAAGGCCTTGATGTCCTCCTTGCCTTCCACGGCCAGTTCGGCGAGCCCGTCGCGCTGGCGGGCGCTGAGAAACATCAGGTAAGCGGACTCGGGGGCGGGCGCCGGGTCCCCGTTCTTCTTGGCGGCGTCTGCCTTGCGCTTGGGCGGTTCGATCTTGGAACCGGTCGCCGTCTGAACCGTCTCCGCGGCCAGGGCGAGCGCCTCGGCTTCCTCGATACCGGTGTCCAGCTCCCGGATACGAGCGGCGATGAGCTCGGCCACGCGCTTGGTGCGGGTGCCCAGGTCCTGGGGGTCGACCAGGGCGTCGAAGGCGAGCCGGGTCGCGCGCTTCCAGGCCTGGCTGGAGACCCTGGAGCGGCGCGCGCCGCCGTAGACGGCGGTCTTGGGCGCACCCGTGTCGTCCCGGTTGAGGTTGCTGGGCGGCACGGTCTGCAACACGTGCACGTCGAGAATGGTGCGGCTCATGGGGGTGTCCTCGGTTTCTTCGGTTCGTTGCGTGTGTGGCGCGGAAGCGGGCTTTGTGCGGGTTCTCGGGGTCCGGACCCGAGGTCCGGGGTTAGCGAAGTTGCAGGGAGCAGGTCACTCGCCGGGAGCCCCCTGAGTTCCGTCCTGCTCTTCCGCCAGCTGCTCCCTGCTCGGTCGGTACGCATGGAAGCCGCGCCCCCAGGAGCGGCGCACCCGTTCGGCGCCGGACCGGGTGCGAGCGTCGTAGAGCTGGTCGGCGAGCAGACCGTAGTCAAGCTGGATGTCCTTGTCGCGCAGAAGACTGACGATCCCCCTCAACCTGTCGATCCGTGTCTCGGAGCTGCCCGCCGTCTGGGCCTGGACGAACCGCTTGCGCAGGGGTTCGTCGATGTCCCCGGACGGCATCAGTCGGCGCACGGCACCACCCAGGTCCTTCCCGCGCTTGTGCATGCCTTTATCCCGTTTGGACTGCTGGTGGAGCGCGTAGAGCGTGAGTGCCTCGTGGACGGCGTCCTCGGCATCCGAGATCCGGGGATGGTCCAGGGGGAACTGCTCGTAGAACTGGTGGCCGATGGTCAACACGGCCAGCTCGGGTACGGCTTCAACGGTCTTGCCCGCGCCACGACGCAGCTTGGCCAGGGTCGCCACCGCGTCAGAGCGGTCCTGGAGGTAACCGGCCTGGAGTTGGCGAATCCGCTCGTCCACCGCCTCACCGACCTCCTTGAGTTCGTGGACGTAGCCGGTGCGGCTCGCTGTGGTCACTGGTCTTCCTCCGTGTTGTCGTCGGAACCCGAGTCGATGTTGGTCAGGGGCAGGCACCTGCGCAGGGCCCTGCGGAAACGAAGGTCGACGCTGGAGGTGTTGAGCCAGAACGAGCCGCTTTTGGATTCAAGAACCCGCCCTTCCCAGGAGGCCTCGCTCGCGGAGTCGATGAGCTCGTCGCCGAGGCGGGAAACGGTGTCCCGAACGATCAGCTGCCATTGACGGCGCTGTTCGGTCGGGTCGAGCGGATCGTCCAAGGGGCGGTCAGCCTCGGTATCCGCATCCTGGGAGGGGGCCAGTTCGCGCAGCCAGGTACGGAAGAGACCGTCCAGGTCCCCGAAACCCCGGTCCCGGGCGGTGGCCCGCAGTCCCTCACCGTCGGTACCCGCTGCCTGGGCCAGGCCGGTGGCCAGGTCGCCCAGGGCGGTGACCGCGTCCTCGGCGTCGGTGACCGCGCCGACGGCGGCCTGTGCCAGTTCCTGGTTGTCCTGGTGGAGCAGGACCACGGGCATGGCCACCGTGTCGTCGACGATCTCGTCGATGACGGACTGCTGGGTGCCGTAGACCGCTCCGACCAACCGGGCCCGGAGCAGGTAGCCGCGGGGCAGGTATCTGGCGACGGTGAGAGCGGCGATCCAGTCAAGGACCCGGGGGCGTACGTACTCGGCCGCTTCCTCGCGCTGTTCGCGTCCCCGAGTCTCACCCGTGACCAGGGCTCCCAGGCCTCGCCAGGCCGCGCGGGCCGGGTCGTGCTCCCGAGGCAGGTAGACCATGGCCTCGCGGAGCTTCTTCTCCTGGGCGGGGCTGCGGCGCCAGGTGGACATGGGTTCGCGCAGGTGCATGTTGCGTGGGGGAAGCGGGTCGCCGTAGGCCAACAGCACCCCGTGAACGCCTTCGCCGTCATGGTGCAGACGCAACCGCCGCGTCTGCCAGGTGTACAAGTCGCGCAGCCCGTGTGGGCGGGAGGCAGCCGGTGCCCCTTCCAACGGAGCGGATGTGGCGGGCGGGTGCACCCAGGCGGGCCGGTCCCGATCCGGTTCGGTGTCGGTGTGCAGGTTGGGGGTGTCCAAGGCGATCAGGTTGAGCAGAAGTGTCTGCTGAAGGTTGTCGCCCTCCGCGTACACACCGCCCAGGTTGCCCGCCCAGCCGACCCCCTGTGGGTAGCCCTTGCCGCCCTTCACCCGAGGGTCGCCCTCGGCTCCGGACTTGATGCCGGAGGGGTCGTAGGCGTGGGTGTGTACCACCCAGCGGGCGGCTTCGGCGTAACCGAGCCGCTCGGCACCGAGCGCACGCATCGTGAAGAAGCGGGCTCCGTTGGGAACGTCGGCGACCATCTTGTCCAGCGGCAGGTAGTCACCCTTCTTGGTGCGCAGGTCCGCGACCTGGAGGAAGGGTGTGAGCGGGTGGAGGAGGTCGAAGCGTTCCCGGTGGCAGTCGAGATAGCCGCGCAGGGTCTCCAGCGGTAGACCGTCGTCCCAGAGTTCGGCCCAGTCCTCGATCTCCTGGGGGCCGTCAATGGCATCGTGCAGGATCGCCAGGAGCAGGCGTAGGAGGGCGAAGTCCTGAGTGGGCACGTCACCGACCAGCCGGCGTACCTCCTCGGCCTGTCCGAAGACCTCGATCAGGGACAGTTCCGCCTCGGTGCCGTCGGTACGCAGGACCGGGATCCACGGGCTTTGGGTCAGATCGAAACCGAGCGGGGGCTCGGACGTGGTCCCGGATGCGGACGTGGATACGGACGCGGACGCTGATGCAGGTGTCGCCACCGCTGTAGGCGCCTCATTCGGCACGGGTGACCTCCAGGCCGTCGGATTCGGTGTAGTGCAGCTTGTATCCGGCCAGTTCGGCGCGGTTGTCCTCGTCCAGGAAGAGCACGAGCTCTCCGGCGATCCAGTGGGCATCCTTGGTCTGCCAGGCCTCGACCAGGTCGGTCTCCAGCTCGGCGATGGTGCGGTCGATCATCAGGCCGGTGACCGTGAACTGGTAGGGCAGACGCAGACCGCTGGCGGCGAGGGCTCGTGCAGCTGCGGCTTCGGGCACGGATTCGGTGGGCAGGGACAGGCCGCCGCGCTCTTCTGTCAGCCACGGCACCGTGGTCAGCGACCCGTCGGCGGTTCGCCTGGCCACCAGGACCTCCAGGCTCTCGCCGGTGTCGCGGACCTGGGCTTTACCGCTCTGGCTGTCATCGGCCTCGCCGACCCCGGCGTCCACCCAACCGACGACCGCGCGGCCGTCGCGAGCCGCCGGGTCGAGGAGGAAAGTGCGGGCTCGGGTGGCCTTGTCGGCCTGCTTGACCTCCTGGGCGGTGCGCGCCTCGGTCAGGGCCTGTTCCCAGTCGGGCGGCGCGATCTCGGTCATGGTTTCGGCTGTGCGGTAGGCAGCCTGGACCAGTGGGCTGATGTGATCGGGTAGCCGGAGCGTGCGTTCGCTGTCGGTCCGCGCTTCGAGGTGGGATCGGAGCACGGCGAGCGATCGTAGAAGCGGGTATTCGCCGTAAACGGTCCGCGAGCCGCGTACCGGTCGGGGCGGGGTCTCGGTCCAGTCCACCCCGGTGACCAGGCAGTGAGCGGTGCGAAGCCGGGGCGGGCGCTCGCTCTGCTCCGGCCCACGCGGGTGGCGGTGCAGGCGCCCCATGCGCTGAAGCACCAGATCGACCGGGGCAAGGTCGGTGATCAACAGGTCGAAGTCCACGTCCAGGGACTGTTCCACGACCTGACTGGCGACCACGATGTGCCGGTCCGGGCGCTTTCCGCCGAGATCGGCGACCTTCGCTGGTGGGCCGTACTCACGCAGGAGTTGCTCGTCCCGGGCGGCCCGGTCCAGGTCGAGGAAGCGCGAGTGAGCGACGGTCACCAGCTCTTCACCGAAGTGTTCCCGCAGGTGGGCAGCGGTCTCGTGGACGCGTGCGACGGTGTTGCGGATCACCAGGGCGCAGCCGCCATCCGCCAACTCCCGCTCCAGCCTGGTGGTGAGGGTGGCGAGGTCATCGTCGAGAGGTTCGATGCGGACGTCGGTGGCCCGGCCGGAAGCTTCCGGGGTGTACAGGCACGGTGCGGCGCCGGGTTCGGCGATGGTGATCAGCGGGTAGGCGCTGGCCCGACCGATCTCCTCGTACGTCTGCTCCGCGGGTCCCCGCCCCCTGGCCCCCGTGTACGCCTGGGCGAGTTCGCGCCGACGCCCCGCGGGCAGGGTGGCGGACAGGATGACGACGGGGACGCCGTACCTTCCGAGCCAGGCCAGGGCCCGGTCCAGGTAGGTGTTCATGTAGGTGTCGTAGGCGTGGGCCTCGTCGATGATGACGACCTTGCCCGCCATCGCGAGGTGGCGCAGAGCCAGGTGCCTGCTCTTGAGGCTGGCGAACAGGAGCTGGTCGATGGTCCCGACCGAGAAGGAGGCCAGCATGCCCTTCTTACGACCGCGCAGCCAGCGGTGCGCGACCAGAGCGGCGCCGCCGGGCGCGCCCTCGCAGTCGCGATCGGTGTCCGTGGCCAGGCGAGGGCCGCCGCCGAGGTAGCTGGAAAACTCCTTGTTCAGATGGGCCTTGGAGTGGGCGAGGAAAATGGACGCGGCTTCCTCGGGCATCCCGGGGAGCCGGTCGAGCCAGTGGGTGAACCGAGCGAACATGGCGTTACTGGTGGCCATGGTGGGAAGGGCGACGAAACAACCGCCAGCTCCGGTACGCGCGGCGAAGATCTCGGCCACCGCCAGGGCGGCCTCGGTCTTGCCCTCGCCCATGGGGGCTTCGATGATCATCAGCCCGGCACCGGCCATGCTCCGCGCGGCCTGAACCGCCTGCTCCTGCACCGGGCGGATGACGGCGCCCTCGGGGAGCTCGAACCGCTCGGCGAAGAGCTCGGCGGCCGTTCCCCCGGGCTCGTGGGGCTCCCACTGCCGAGGCAAATCCAGCAGCCGCCAGGCCTCCTCGCTCCGCTCGGGGTCATTGCTGCGCTCGCCCGGAAAATAGGGGAAGTAGTCGGCGTTACTGGCGATCCAGTCGGCGGTGATGACCAGGGCAGTGAGCAGGACCTGCGCGGTCTGCGGAAGCTTGACCGTGCGCCACTCCGAGAGGCGCTCGTCGACCCCGGTGGCGCTGGCGGCCGTATCCAGAAGCTCGAACTGAACACGTTTCCAGACGTCCGCACTGCCCGGAGTGCGCAGAAGTGCGGGACGGTTCTCCACATCCATGATGGCGGTATTGCTGGGAGGGAGGCCGTGGTGGCCTCCAGCGATCACCGCGAATTGGTTGGTGTCCCGTTCGCGCCAAGTGTGGCGCTCAGCCAACCACTCCCCCAGGATGAGCTGCCCCGCGAGCCCGTGCGGGGCGAGCCGCCGATCGGCCATCTGCTTCTGCAGGGGCATGTCAAGGCCGTGCGCGCGCATGTCGTCCGCGAGGTGTTCGACCTGGCAGGCGAAGGCGGGGGTGGCCTTACCGATGTCATGTGTGGCCGCGAGCCATACCGCAAGCCGCCGAGCGTCCTCGCTGCTATTGGGTAGCGCCACACCGATGACGTCCCGAGCCTGCCGGGGAAGCCATTCGTCCCAGAGCCTGCCAGCGACAAAGGCGCTGTCGGCCATGTGCCGGTAAAGCGGAAGCCAGCCGTCGGAGTCGTAGTCGTGCTTGGCCCACACAGAGCGAGCCACCTCAGAGAGGGAGTCCTTCCAGGGCCAGGGAGGGGGTCCGGAGTCCATGCTGCCCATCTAAATGGGTCCCACCAACATTCCAGGCCAAGAATCGACCTCTCTCCAGACCTGATGTGGCCAAAGCGAATTCACCATTTAACCAACAAAAGCGACACCCCTGTGGTACGGAGCCCCCGAGCAGAGACAAACCATTCGGGTTCGCGTTCGTACCTCTACTCGGGGGGTTTATCCCCGCGTGCGCGGGGAGCAGAGGGGTGGCGGGCCGTTGAGCGGACCCCCGGCAGGTCCATCCCCGCGTGCGCGGGGAGCAGGCCACACCAGGGTTGGGTCGCGGGCCGGGGCCGGGTCCATCCCCGCGTGCGCGGGGAGCAGTGGCGGTAGGACACGCCTGATGTCTCGTCGGTGGGTCCATCCCCGCGTGCGCGGGGAGCAGATCCGAGGCCGAGACCGCGCGCATGCCCCGGGGGGTCCATCCCCGCGTGCGCGGGGAGCAGGTGTGCTCTCCTCACCGGCCAGCGGGGGTGTGGGGTCCATCCCCGCGTGCGCGGGGAGCAGCCCCGGATATGGCAAATCAGCACTCGTCAACCGGGTCCATCCCCGCGTGCGCGGGGAGCAGGCCGGGATGGTCATGGTGTTCACGTGGTGGTCCGGGTCCATCCCCGCGTGCGCGGGGAGCAGTGCACCCGACACAGCAAACGATGCCTGCGCCAGGGTCCATCCCCGCGTGCGCGGGGAGCAGAGGCCAGCGTCCCACTGCGCCGCCGGTCCCCAGGGTCCATCCCCGCGTGCGCGGGGAGCAGCCTGGACCACGGAATGGAAACGCCTGCGCAAGGGGTCCATCCCCGCGTGCGCGGGGAGCAGATCACCGTGTTCCTAGGCCCAGGAGTCCCGATGGGTCCATCCCCGCGTGCGCGGGGAGCAGCCGTCCTGGAGTCTCAGGAGCACGGTGTGGTCGGGTCCATCCCCGCGTGCGCGGGGAGCAGGTCTACGGGGTCACGCTCGTGGGTGGCCACCCGGGTCCATCCCCGCGTGCGCGGGGAGCAGCCCCGGTTCACAGGAGGTCCCTGGTCTGGACGGGGTCCATCCCCGCGTGCGCGGGGAGCAGTTCGCGCTGCTGGAGGCTTTGGCCAGGACGTCGGGTCCATCCCCGCGTGCGCGGGGAGCAGTACCGACGGGATCGACTCCGACACCATCCGGGCGGGTCCATCCCCGCGTGCGCGGGGAGCAGCTCGGCGATGATCTGCTCGGGGTCGACCATGTGGGTCCATCCCCGCGTGCGCGGGGAGCAGCCCACCTACGCGCCCACATCACGGAATCAGCGGGGTCCATCCCCGCGTGCGCGGGGAGCAGTCCACCCAGGAGTCCTCCGTCGCACCCAACCCGGGTCCATCCCCGCGTGCGCGGGGAGCAGGGGGCGAGCCAGGCGGCCATGGCTTTGGTGGTGGGTCCATCCCCGCGTGCGCGGGGAGCAGACCACCTGGACCGCACCACCCGAACCCGACCCGGGTCCATCCCCGCGTGCGCGGGGAGCAGCCGAGGAGATCTGGGGGGACATCAAGGACGCGAGGTCCATCCCCGCGTGCGCGGGGAGCAGCCGAGGAGATCTGGGGGGACATCAAGGACGCGAGGTCCATCCCCGCGTGCGCGGGGAGCAGCCGTCGGAACCACGCCTCGAAACCGGAGACAGGGGTCCATCCCCGCGTGCGCGGGGAGCAGATTTGGGAGGGCCTCCAGGAATGGTGGGAGGTAGGTCCATCCCCGCGTGCGCGGGGAGCAGCTGAAGAAGGAGGGCATCAAGAAGCTCGCGGAGGGTCCATCCCCGCGTGCGCGGGGAGCAGCCGTCGGAACCACGCCTCGAAACCGGAGACAGGGGTCCATCCCCGCGTGCGCGGGGAGCAGATTTGGGAGGGCCTCCTCAAATGGTGGGAGGTAGGTCCATCCCCGCGTGCGCGGGGAGCAGCTGAAGAAGGAGGGCATCAAGAAGCTCGCGGAGGGTCCATCCCCGCGTGCGCGGGGAGCAGCCGTCGGAACCACGCCTCGAAACCGGAGACAGGGGTCCATCCCC
>NZ_ANAZ01000005.1:0-153774 GCF_000340985.1 Nocardiopsis valliformis DSM 45023 | reverse complement strand
CCAGGAATGGTGGGAGGTAGGTCCATCCCCGCGTGCGCGGGGAGCAGCTGAAGAAGGAGGGCATCAAGAAGCTCGCGGAGGGTCCATCCCCGCGTGCGCGGGGAGCAGACAGCCCACCCTCATGGACGAGGACGGCCAGGGGGTCCATCCCCGCGTGCGCGGGGAGCAGTCCTCGCCCTCCAACCTCACGCCCTGCCCGAAGGGTCCATCCCCGCGTGCGCGGGGAGCAGATGGACAGCACCGATCCGTGGGAGTCCGTGGAGGGTCCATCCCCGCGTGCGCGGGGAGCAGCACCCGAGCCAGTGAGCGACGCAGCCGAGCGCGGGTCCATCCCCGCGTGCGCGGGGAGCAGTCGTCAACGACCTGCTGTCCTCCATCAACTACCGGGTCCATCCCCGCGTGCGCGGGGAGCAGGTGGGGATGGTAGTGAACGTCCGGCTTCGGGGGGGTCCATCCCCGCGTGCGCGGGGAGCAGACTTTTTGACCTGGTGTCTTACCAGTGGCAAGGGGTTGTTTTTCCAACTTCCTGAAAGTTGGACACTGGTGATTTCCTTCGCAAAAAGTCCAAATGTGCGATCTTGCGTGCGGGGCGATTCTATTTGCAGGGGGCAAGTGGGGCCATCCCTCTCGGGGATGGCCCCACTGGGGTCAGCCTGCGGCCGTGAGGAGGACGTCCACCAGGCGTTCGGCGGCGTCAGGGCGGCCGTGGGACTTTGCCTGGGCCGCGATGGCCTCACGGGTCGCCGGGTCGGCCAGCAAGGGCTCGACGGCGGCCTGCAGGTTGGTGGGAGTGACCTCGCCCAAGAGGGCGACCGCGGCGCCTGATTCCTGGAGGTGGCGGGCGTTGTGCGCCTGCTCGTTGCCCGCGGAGGAGGCCAGAGGGATGAAGACCGCCGCCTTACCGAGGGCGGTGAGTTCGGCGATCGTTCCGGCGCCGCTGCGGGAGATCACCACGTCGGCCAGGGCCAGAACGTCCGGGAGTTCGGGGCCGACGAAGGCGGTGAGGTGGTAGCGCTCGGCGAGGCCGGGCGGCAGGCTCTGGGCGCTCTCGCGCAGGCTTTCGATGTTGTTGGCGCCGCACTGGTGAACCACGTTGGCGCGGGCCAGCAGCCACGGGAGGATGTCGCGAACGTTGGTGTTGATCTGCGCCGAACCCTGCGCGCCGCCGGTCACGTAGACGGTGGGCAGCTCCGGGTTGTGGCCATCGAAGCCGAGGCCCTTGGCAGCCAGCTCGGCCTGGCCGGTGAAGACCTCGGGGCGGACCGGGTTGCCGGTGACGACGGCGGTTCCCTGGGAGCCCTCGGGCAGAAGCGCGAGGGAGGACTCAGCGGACACGGCGATCTGGGCGCCTGCTCGGGCCAGGACCTTGTTGGCCAGGCCGAGGCGGACGGTCTGCTCGTGGACCACGAGGGGGCGTCGGCACATGCGGGCGGCGAGGCCGACGGGAACGGCGACGTAGCCACCGGTCGCCAGGACGACGTCCGGGGCAAAGTCGGAGACCAGGGAGCGGGCCTGGGCCACGCCCCGGGGGACGTTGGTCATGTCCTTGACGTTGGCCGGGGAGACCAGCTTGATCGGGTTCTTCGACCGGCGGATCTTGCCGGTCGCGACAGATTCGAAGGCGATGCCGTTGCTGGTGGCCACGCGCTGCTCAAGGCTGTCCGCCGCGCCCACCCACAGCACCTCAAGGGTGTTGCCGGTCGACTCCAACCGGGACCGCAGTGCGTTGACGGCGGTCAGCGCGGGGTAGGTGTGGCCGCCCGTTCCCCCTCCGGTCACGATGAGACGCAGGTCCCGGGGCGAGCGGTCGTTGGTGCTGTTCACACGTTTCCCATCTGGCTGCCCGCGGGTGCTTTCCGCGGGTGGGAGTAATGGTCAGGGCGAGGGCCGTGGACTGGTGGGGGGATCACGGCCCATGAGCACGGTAGCCGCGTTCGGGAGCCGTTTGTGCCAGCGGAGGGGGCGAATCGGGCCAAAACCGGGCCGGGTCCTGGTCACACGCCGGCCCTTCTACCGGAGCGACTGGTGGCCGAGGGCTCGCAGGAGTGTGGTGTGTCGGGCACGGGAGGTCTCGGCCTCGGACATGCTTCCCGGGTCGGGGAGGGTGTGGCCGATCGCGAGGACGACCGAGACCAGCCAGGCAGTGGGAAGCATGTCGTCGAACTCTTCGCTGTGCTGTCCGCGCGCGATCACCCTTGTGAGCCGTTCGCTGACCGGCCGGTGCTGGGTGCTGTCATCAGCCACACCCGGCCCTGCCGGGCCACCTACCAACTTACGGAGGCATCATGGAACCGTTCAGCGGCGCCGACCCCGGCCAGTTCCTCATCGATTTCTGCGGCGGCTTCAAGCGCGCGGTCACCGAGACGGAGGAGGACCTCGGCGCGATCGTGGACCGGTTCCACACCCCGGACATGGCGCAGACCGCCGACGGCCACCGGATGAACCGGGCCAGGCTCATCGCGCACCTGCGCCCTCTCCGCAAGAGGAAGCCGAGGTCCCGGCTGCGGGTGCACGAAGCGACCACCGAGGGCGACCTGCTCGCCGCCCGCTACACCATGCGCGTGGAGTCGGGCCGGCGCTCGTTCTCGATCGACGTGCACTACTTCGGCAGGTTCACCCCTGACGGCCGTCTGCGCGAGGCACATTCGCTGACTCGGATGGAGAAGCCCGCCGAGGACGCCGAGATTTCCGGCACCCCGGCGTCACCGATGACCCCGGCGACCCCAGCAACGGCGCCACCGGCTCCGACGGAGTAGAGGTGTCGGCGTGATCGAACGGACCTACACCGTGGTCGGCATGGACTGCGGGCACTGCGAGGGTTTCGTGACCGAGGAGCTGGAGCGCGTCGAGGGGGTCACCGCGGTCGCCGTGGACATGGAGCGGGACCGGGTGACCGTGACCAGTGAGCGGGAGCCGAAGGTGACCGAGATCCGCGCGGCGATCGAGGAGGCTGGTTACGAGCTCGCCGCTCCGCATTCCTGACCGGGGAGCCCGCCGTAGGCGGACAGGAAGACCCGTACGCTCTCGACCGTGTGCGCGCGGAGTTCCTCGGGGCCGGGGATGCCCTGGTCGCCCAGGAGCATGGCCCGGTTGACGGGTTCGGACATGACCAGCCAGTTGAACCTGGACGCCGCGGCCCGGGTGTCCGCCATGGACAGGCGCCCCTGCGCGACCAGGCGGTCGAAGATCCCCGCCAGGTTGTCGATCGCCCGCTGGGGGCCGTTCCGGTAGAGGGTCTCGGCGAGCTCGGGGAACCGGGCCACCTCGCCGATGACCATGCGGCGCAGCTGCATCAGGCGCGGGGTCAGCACCACGGTGAGCTGACGGTAGGCGTAGTCGCAGAGGTAGTCGGCGAGGTCCCCTTCGGGGGCGAGGTCGGGGTCCTCGACGTGCACGAGGTCGCCCGCCCCGCTCGTCATGTGGCCGACGATCTCGACGAACAGGTTCTCCTTGCTGCCGAAGTGCTTGTACACGGTCTGTTTGGACACCTCGGAGCGCGCGACGATCTCGTCCATGTTGGTGCCCAGGTAGCCACCGCGCAGGAAGACCTCCTCCGCCGCCTCCAGGATCGCGCGCCGTTTGCGCGCCGAGCGGCCCTCGACCGGCTGGTTCACGACTCGTCCACCCTCACTGCCCTGTCCTGCCCCACTGCTGCTTGACCTTTGAGTACTGTACCGTCTAGTTTGACTTCCATAGAGTACTGGACAGTCCAGTTTGATTCCGAGCAGACCTCGCGCGAGAACGAGCCCGCGCGAGTTCAGGAGACGATGATCATGCACCTCCAATTCGCCGAACTCCCCGTCTCCGACCAGGACCGGGCGAAATCCTTCTACACCGAGAAGCTCGGCTGCCAGGTGGTCGCCGACGCGCCCATGGGCGAAAAGTGGCGGTGGATCGAGCTCGGCTTCGAGGGCTCCGACACAGCCCTGCACTTCGTCCCCCGCGAGGACGAGGCCCCCTCCCCCGACCCCGTCCTGGTACTGGTCGAGGACGACGTCCGGAGCACAGTCGAGGCCCTGCGGGCCAGGGGCGTGGAGATCATCACCGAGCCAGGGGAGGCCCCGTATCGGCCGGGGGTCACCGTGGCCGAGTTCCGGGACAGCGAGGGCAACCGCATGGTGCTCAGTGAGAAGCTGAGGTGACTACCGTGACCTCGCCCGGCGCTGGTGGCCACTCCCCCGACGAACGCTCGCTCCGGGTCCCCGGGGCCCGTATCCACCACGAGGTCCGGGGTTCGGGGCCGCTGCTGCTCATGATCCCGGGCGGCCCGCAGGACGCCGGTGTCCTCGCCGATCTGGCCCGGCGTCTGGCCGACCGGTACACCACCGTCGCCTACGACCCCCGGGGCAACTCGCGCAGCCTCCTGGATGGCACCACCGAGGGCCGGGCGGACGAGGACCAGCGGCTCGACGTGCACGCCGACGACGCCGCGCACCTGATCCGATCACTCGGCGGCGGCCCCGCTAACGTCTTCGGCACCAGCGGCGGAGCCCAGATCGCGCTCGCACTGGCGGCCCGGAACCCCGATCTGGTGCGCGCGGTCGTGACCCACGAGCCCCCGTGCGTGATGCTGCTCGACGAGCCCTCGGAGGCACTCGCACACGACCGGGAGATCCACGAGACCTACCTGAAGGAGGGTGTGGTGGCCGGGATCGCCCTGTTCCTGGGGCTCAACGGCCTGGACAGTACCGAACCGGACGCCCCTGAACAGGGGGAGGGGGGCGGTGCTCCCCCGCCGATGAGCGAGGAGGACGCAGCGACCTTCGAGCGGGTCAGCGGGAACTTCGAGTACTTCCTCGCGCACGGGATGCTTCCGCTGTCGCTGTACCGGCCGGACGCGGACGCCCTGCACCGGAACGGAACACGCGTGGTGGTGGGCCTGGGCGAGGGTTCGCTGGGGCAGGACATCCACGCCATGGGCTCCGCCCTGGCCGGAAAGCTCGGGATCGAGCCGATCACCTTCCCCGGTGACCATCTGGGTTACGAGGCCGAACCCGAGGCCTTCGCCGACGTCCTGCGCCGTGCCCTCGCCGACGCCTGACCCATCGCGCGCCCCTTACTTCGGGGACGCGTCACTTCGGGTACGCGGCGGACTGGTGAGGAACGGTGACCGGCTCGTCGAAGTCGACGCGGTAGTCGTTGATCCAGGAGTGGCTGCCGAACCTGGCGACCATCCGGAACACCACCCGCAGCATCAGATCTCTCAGGAACAGTGCCGCCGGGCCGGCCGGACCCGCCTTCTGGTTGCCGCGTCTGCGACCCTCGGCGGCGATGCGCTCGACCCGGTCGCGGCGGCGCTGTTCGTAGGCGGTGAAGGCCTCCTCCGGGGTGGGCAGGTCCCGTAGGCAGGCGGCCAGGACCAGGGCGTCCTCCGCCGAGAGGGAGGCCCCCTGTCCGCTGGAGCTGGACACGGCGTGGGCGGCGTCGCCCAGCAGTGCCACCCGGCCCCGGCTCCAGTTCGGCAGGGACGCCAGGTCGTAGACACCCAGGGGACGGAAGCGCGCGGGGCCGGTGGCTTTCAGGAGCGCGGTGACGTCCGGGTGGTCGTCGGCGAACAGCTCCAGGACGTACTCCTTCCACGCGTCGTCGCCGAGCGCGGTGATCTGCTTGCGGGGCAGCTCGGTGTGCGCGAAGTTGGCGAACCAGTAGACCTCGCCGGAGAGCGCGGTCTGATAGCCGAAGAACGCCCGTTTGCCGAAGAACATCCGTGTGGTCGATCCCCGGGTGGGGGCGACGGTCGCGTCCTCGGCGCGCACGTATCCGCCGATGTTCAGCAGGCCGGTGTAGTCGGGGCGCGGGACGTCGGGATCCATGAGGCGCCGCACCTGCGAGTGGATGCCGTCCGCGCCGATGAGCACGTCCCCCTCGGCCGTGGTGCCGTCAGCGAATTCGGCGACCACTCGGGTGCCGGTCTCGGTGTAGCCGACGAAGCGCTTGCCGTACTCGATACGTACGCCCTGCTCCTGGGCGGTCTCAGCCAGGGTGCTCTGGAGCGCGTCCCGGTTGATGGTGACGGTACGCAGCTCGGGCGACCCCTGGTCAGAGCCGTCCGGCAGCAGCCCCAGGCGGCGGCCCTTCCCGTTCACGAACTCGATGCCGGTCGTGGGGAAGGAGGCCGCGGCCCGCACCGCGTCGAGCATGCCCAGCGTGCGCAGGGCGGCCAGGCCGTTGGGGGCAAGGGTCAGGAACGCACCGATGCCGTCACCGGGTCCGGAGTGGGCTTCGTAGACGATCGCCTCGATCCCGGCCCGTTGCAGTGCCGCCGCGGCGACTGGCCCGCCGATGCCGCCTCCGATGATCAGTGCCTTGGTCATGATCTCTCCTCTCACTCACAGCCATTAGTCATAAAATGACTATACATAGAATGACGAAGGCTTGGAAGGCATGGACGGACACGGAGGCGATCGGGTGGCAGCTCGGACACAAAGGCGCTCACCGCTGGCGGTACAACTCCTGCTCCTACTGGCGGAGGAACCGATGCACGCCTACCGGATGCAGCAGCTCATCAGGGCCCGGCACAAGGACCGGATCGTCAACATCGCGCAGCGCAACAGCGTGTACCAGACCTTGGACCGGCTTCTGCGCGCCGAACTCATCGAGGTGGCGGACCGGGTACGCACCCCCGGCCGCCCGGAGAGGACGGTCTACCGAATCACCGATGCCGGGCGCAGCACCCTGGACGGGTGGTTGAAGGAGATGCTCTCCACGCCCGCTCGCGAGTTCCCCGAGTTCCCCGTGGCGCTGGCCGCACTGGCGCATCTGACCCCGGAACTGGCCGCCGAATACCTTGAGGAGCGGGCGCACCGGCTCAGGGCCCGCCTGCGGCAGGCGGAATCCGACGCCGAGCAGGCCGAGGGCATGGGCCTGCCCCGGATGTTCGTGCTGGAGGACGAGTACCAGCAGGCACTCACCGAAACCGAGCTGCGCTGGGTGAAGGGTCTCGTCGACGAACTCCGCTCGGGGAGTCTGACCTGGGACCGGGAGTGGCTGGATGCCGTGTCCGCACGCCTGGGCCCTCCCGAGACCGATACGGACGACGACACCGCCACGTCCTAGACCGACACCCCGACTACTCCCCCGGAGCGACAGCGTCCGCGGCGGGTTCGACGGACAGAGCGTGGCGGAAGACGTTCCGGGGGTCCCATGCCGCCTTGACCCGCCGCAGCGCCGGATAGTTGTCCTTGTAGTACAGGGTCGGCCACGGGATCCCTGAGGTGTTCCAGCGGGGGTCGGCGTAATCGGTGTCGGGGTGGTTGACGAACGTCCCGTCCGCGCCGGTGCGGGGTGCGGGGACACCACCGGTATCGGTGAACAGCTCCCGGAACAGCGCCCGCGCCCACCCCAGGTGCTGTTCGTCCTCCTCGGGCTCCGGCCACGCGATGATGGCCCACGTCCGCAACGGTGAGTCGCGCTGGGCGGAGGCGGTGGCGTCCTCGGCCACCGCGTTCACCCGGCCGCCGTAGGTGTCCAGGGCGATCGTACTGAAGGGCGCGCCGGTCGAGGCGTCGGTGAGGTATCGGTGGAGCACGGCGATCTGGCGGTCGTCGAATCCCCTGCGCAGAAACGCGTCCTTGATCTTGATCCGGCCCATCTCGCTGTCGAAGGAGGTGAGCGCGAATCCCAGCCAGGACTGGCGCCGGGTCTCGAAGACAGGTGCGGTGCCGACCCCCGCGCCGACCGCGGCCACGAACTCGCGCACCAACGCCTCGCCGCCGTTCTCCGGGCTCAGGTGCTGGCCGACGATCTGCACCTGCCCGAGGGAGCGCGCGTTCAGGTAGAAGGTGGCGAAGATCCCGGCGTGCGGGGTGTCGGTGTCGCTGTGGCGCTCGCACCAGTCGCCGAAGTTGCGGACGAGCCGTGCGAAGGACGCCGCATCGAGCTCGGACCAGGCCCAGGTCGCGGGGAAGGAGTCGACCGCCCGCGGCGCCGCGGGAAGCAGCCGTGCGGGGTCGGTGCCGGTGGCCTCGGGGGACCGCAGCCAGTAGCGGGTGACGACGCCGAAATTGCCGCCTCCGCCGCCGGTGTGCGCCCACCACAGGTCGCGGTGGGGGTCGTCGGCCGCACGGGTGGCCACGACCGCCCGTGCCCGCCCCGAGGCGTCCACGACGACGACCTCGACCGCGTGCAGGTGGTCGGCGGCGAGTCCGTGCAGGCGGGACAGGAACCCGTAGCCGCCGCCGAGGATGTGTCCGCCCGCGCCGACCTCGGGGCTCTCACCGGCCGGGACGACCACGCCCCAGCCGATGTACAGGGCCCGGTACACGTCGCCGAGCCGGGCGCCCGCCTCGACCGCGAAGGCGCCCATCGCCGGGTCGTAGGAGACGTCGTTCATCAGCGCGGTGTCGATGACCACCCGGACCAGCGGGTCGTCGACGAAACCCTCGAAGCAGTGGCCGCCGCTGCGAACCGTCAGCCGGAGGCCGTCGTCCACGGCCCGCTGCACCGCGGCCACCACGTCGTCGGTGGAGCGCACCGGGTGGATCCGGTCCGGTCGTCCGGTGGCGCGCCCGTAGGCACGGCCGCGGGAGGCGAGATAGTCGTAGCGCGGGTCCGAGGGGAGGACCGTCTCGGGACCTGCGGACCCCGGGTCCACCGCGTTCTGGCCGGCTGCGTTCTGGCCCGCCGGGTCCGGGCTGGCCGAGGCCGGTTCGCCCCGGCCCGGGCCGACTGGCTCCGGCTGCACCGTGTCGGATTCGACCGCGTCAGGTCCGGGCTGGTGACCCTCCTGCCCGGTGGTGTCGTGGGCGAACGTCCGGGCCCCGGTCTGGTCGCTCATGTCCCGCTCCCGTGGTTGGATCCCTCAACCTAAGTTCGGGACTCCCGGACCTGTCAACGGCGCGGACACACAGCGGCGAATCGGGAATAATCCCGCCGCCCACAGCGCTTTCGGGTCCCGCTCGCCCCGCACCGGACCACCGCGGCACTCGGCTACCGCAGGACCGGGTCCAGGCCGAAGAGGCGGAACAGCGTGGTGTCGAAGAAGACCGTGCAGCGGCTGACGCCCCCGGGCGCCAGTTCCAGTACGTGGATGCCGAAGGCCCGGTGCGTGCCGTCCTCCGCGCGCAGGTACATGCCGAAGGCGGGCTGGCCGTTGGCGGCGGTCGGGACCAGGACCAGGTCGCCGGGGCCCTGGGCCGGGCAGTGGCTGGCGACCAACCGCCCGATGTGCTCGGCGCCGCGCACCCAGGTGGCGAACGGGGGCATCTCGAAGGCCGCCTCCTCGGTGAACAGCTCGGTGAGCGCGCCGATGTCGTAGGCCTCGAAGGCGGCGACGTAGCGGGCGAGGACCTCGCGCTGGTCGGAGCGGGGTTCGGGGACACTGTCCTCGTCCGGGGTGACCCGGTCGAGCTGGGCGCGGGCGCGCTGCAGAAGGCTGTTGACGGCCGGGACCGTGGTGTCCAGGGTCTGGGCGACCTCGGCGGCGCTGAAGCGGAGCACGTCGCGCAGGATGAGCACGGCGCGCTGACGGGGTTGGAGGTACTGGAAGGCGGCGACCAGGGCGAGCCGGACGCTTTCGCGGGCGGTCACCACAGCTCCGGGATCATTGGTGTGGTCGTTGCCGGAGCCGAGGCCGCCGAGGCTGTCCGGCAGCGGTTCGAGCCAGGGCAGTTCGGGGCGTTCGGCGAGCTCGCCCTCGGGGGTGGACGTGGGGCCGCCGAGCCCGGTGGGCAGGGGGCGGCGGCCGCGTCTGTCCAGGGCGGTGAGGCAGGCCGTGGTAGCGATCCGGTGGAGCCAGGTGCGCAGGCTGGAGCGCCCCTCGAAGCGGTCGTAGCCCTTCCAGGCACGCAGGTAGGTCTCCTGGACCAGGTCCTCGGCGTCGTGCGCGGAGCCGAGCATGCGGTAGCAGTGCGCGTACAGCTCCCCCCGGTAGGGGGCCGCGAGCCGCTCGAAGTCTTGGTCGGTCGTCCCGATCACGTGTTCCACCACGGCCGTCACGTTACGCCTCCCCTACGACAGAACAGACGGGTTCGCGCCCTTCCTTTGCGAACAGTTCTCCTCGATCCGCTGCTCTCCTCGGTCACTTCTGTTCCCCGGGCCAGGCCTCCCCCGGTACGAGCCCGGCGTCCTTCCGGCCCCGCGGACTCCACAGACCCGGCAGACCCCGCGGCGCGGGCCGTGCGCTCTGCCGGGCCTTCACTCATGTTCGCCCCTACGCGCCCGTCTCGCCGCGTTCCATGGCGGCGAGGTGCTCCTCGCTCATCTGGATGAGCTGCACGTAGTTGCCGTCGGGGTCCTTGGCGGTGGCGAAGTGGCTACCGTCGCGGTCCTCCAGCGGGGCGACCCACTCGGTGCCCCGCTCGTCCATGCGGGTGGCGACGGCGCGGGCGTCGGCGACGTCGAAGTTGAGGATCACGCGGGTGGGGTCGGCGGCCTTGGGGCCGACGTCGTCGCGGTGGTCGATGAGCAGGTGGAAGGTGCCGAAGCGCAGCACCCGGTAGTGGTCCACGGTGTCGCTGGCGGCGGGGTCCAGTACGGCGGCGTACCAGTCGCGCAGGCGGTCGGGGTCGGTGCTGGCGAGCAGCATGCTGTCCAGGTTGGGGCGCTTCATCGGGTCCTCCCGGTGGGGTCGGCGTCGGGTCCAGTCACCTGTACTGACTCGGCCGGGCGCACGAACTCATCGGCACGGTCGGGTTCAGTGGAGTCATCAATCTGATCGGGCTGGTCGGAGCGCTCACCGATCGCTTCCTCCGGTGTCTCCGGCGCGGCCTCTCCTGCTCCGCGGAGCATCCGCAGGGCCACCGCACCGAACACCACCATCGCGACGATCCCGAACCCCGCGGTCACGTTGAGTCCTGCGGTGAACGCCTCTCGGGCCGACTCCAGCAGCGCGGCGGCCTGCTGCGGAGGCAGCTCCCCGGCCGTACCGGCGGCCCCGACCAGGGTCTGCTGCGCGGCCTCCTCCCCGGCCCGATCGGTGGCCCCCTCGGGGACCTCGACCCGGGTCCGGTAGACCGCGGCCGCCAGGCTGCCGAGCAGAGCCACCCCGATCGCGATGCCGAACTCCCCGCTGGTCTCGGACATCGACGCCGCCGACCCTGCCTTCTCCCGGGGCGCCGAACCCACCACGATGTCGGCGATCAGGGCCGCACCCGGCCCCAAACCCACCGAGGTGAGCAGCAGACCCAGGACCACCATCCCGGTCCCGCCCTCTGCCGGGACGAACACCAGCAGCAGAAATCCGAGGGCGCTGACGAACATTCCGCCGCCGATCACGTTGGCGCGGCCGATCCGCTGGGCCAGGGGCGGGCCGCACATGGTGCTGACGATCATCGCCAGCGCCGGAGGCACCAGCCACAGCCCGGCGACCAGCGGCGAGTTGCCCGCGACTAGCTGGAGGTACTGGCTGAGCAGGAGGAACGTTCCTCCCATGGCGACCGCTCCGGCCATCATGGTGGCCAGGGCCGCGCTGAAGGAGCGCACCCGGAACAGGCGCAGATCCAGGAGGGGGTCGGGCAGGCGCAGCTGCCGGCGGACGAACCAGGCGCCCATGGCCGTACCGACCAGCACCGTCCCCAGGGCCGTGACACCCGAACCGCCTTCAGCGGCGGTCTTGAGGCCGTAGATGACCGGAAGAATCGCGGCCAGGGACAGCGCGACACTGAACAGGTCCAGGCGGCCCGCGGCGGGGTCGCGGTACTCGGGCAGGAGCAGGGGCGCGCAGACCAGCAGCAGGAGCATCACCGGGACCCCGAGGAGGAACACCGACCCCCACCAGAACCACTGGAGGAGCACGCCGCCGACCACGGGGCCGATGGCGGTACCGCCCATGAAGCAGCTGGTCCACACCGAGATCGCGACCGCGCGCTGGGCGGGGTCGCGGAACATGTTGCTGATCAGCGCCAGAGTGGAGGGCATGAGCGTGGCCCCGGCCACCCCCATGAGGGTTCGGGTGGCGATGAGCATCTCGGCACTGGTGGAGAAGGCGGCGGCCACCGAGGCCAGCCCGAACGCGGT
Organism: Nocardiopsis valliformis DSM 45023; assembly: GCF_000340985.1. NCBI lineage: Bacteria > Bacillati > Actinomycetota > Actinomycetes > Streptosporangiales > Nocardiopsidaceae > Nocardiopsis > Nocardiopsis valliformis. Next base: position 141,819 of record NZ_ANAZ01000005.1, on the reverse strand, counting down.
GGCGCCGATCATCAGGAGCCGGCGTCGGCCGATCCGGTCTCCGAGGGTGCCCATGGTGATGAGGAATCCGGCGATCATGAAGCCGTAGACATCCATGATCCACAGGGTCTGTGCCCCGGTGGGCCGAAGGTCGGCGGCCAGGTGCGGCAGTGCCAGGTAGAGCACGCTCATGTCCAGGGACAGCAGCAGTGTGGGCAGGGCGAGCACCCCGAGCCCGAGCCACTCGCGCCCGGTCGCCCGTGGCGTGCCCGAGCGGGAGAGGGATGGTGTCGTGTTCATCCGGTCCGTTCCTTGTCAGCCGATCTGATTCGTCCATATGTACGGACCGCTCAGGAGAGCGGAATTCATCGGCCGACGGCGAAGTTCTTCGGTCTTCTTCCTCGGAGGGAGACGGCGGTGAGCGGGGCGGCCATCGAGGAGGCCCCGGCGAACAGGATCCAGCTGATCAGGATCGGCCGGAGGGCGGGGTGGCCCCACACGAAGCCGAGCCCGGCGAAGAGTTCCGAGCGTTTGGAAGGCCCCTCGCCGGGAGGCGGGGCCGTGGGCGGTACGGGTTCGGGTTCGCGGATGGAGCGGACCGCCAGGGCTCCTATGAGAAAACCGACGGTGTTGGCCACCAGCGCGCCGACCGCGGAGAGCGCGGCGATCAGGGCGCCAGCCAGGGAGGGGCCCACGGAGATGCTGAGCCAGCGGGTGGATTCCAGGCGGCTGTTGGCGTCGATCAGCCGGGCCGGGCTGACCAGGGACTTGAGGTGGGCCTGCGAGGCGCCCGTGAACGCGATGGCGCAGACCGCGTTGACCGCGGCGACCGCGCACAGGTGGGTGTAGGTCAGCGCGCCGAGGGCATGGGCGGCCGGAAGGCTGGCCAGAGTGGCGGCGCGCAGGAGGTCACTGCCGATCATGACCGGGCGTTTGCGCGTGTACTCGATCCGGCGGCCGATCGGGAAGGCGACCAGAACGGTGGTCAGGGCGGCGATCCCGGCCAGGAGCGAGACCTGCCAGGCCGCCACGTCCAGGACCGCGACGGCGATGACGGGCAGGGCCACCATGCCGATCGCCGAGCCGAACTGGCTGACCACCGAACCGGTCCACAGGCGTTGGAAGTCGCGGTGCCCGCTGGCGCTGTCGCCACGGGGGGGGTACGGGGGGGAGGGCATTCGGGCGATGTTACCGACCCGGCCGCTCCCCCACGCGGGGCTCGGACTACTCCTGGATGAGGCCGATGGTGTTGCCCGCCGGGTCCGCGAACCAGGCGACGTGGGGCTTCTCCCCGCGCATGATGCCCTTCTCGTCCTGCTCGAATCCCTCGTAGTGGAGCATGCCCACGCCCCGGGCGGTGAGGTGGTCGACGGCGGCGTCGATGTCGTCGACGGGCAGGTTCAGGACGGTGAACACGGCGGGCCGGTGGTCCGGCTTCGGGTAGACGAGGACCCCGTGGTCGTGGCCCAGGACGACCTCCAACAGGCCCTGCTCCTCCATGCCGGGCACGTACCGTACGTCCAAACCCAGGGTGTCCCGGTAGAAGGCGAGGGCGGCCCCGGCGTCGGGGACCGCGAAGGAGCCGAAGGCCCTGGTGGAGTCGAACATGGTGTTCTCCCTGGAAGCGGTCGTGTCGATGTGATCGTGTCGGGTGGTTCCGGGTTGTGTCCGCGGCTCTGTTCTCACCCGTACTGACCCGGGCCGGGGGCGCGACTCATCGCCGCCGGGTCAAACAATGCGGACGAATCCCTGCCCGCCCCTTGGGCGACCCGCGAATTCGTCCGGTGTTAACTTCGCGTGGGCAACGGGACACGGATCGTGTCCCGTCCTCGGTGCCTCGGCCGGGGCACCGCGCCGCACGCGGGGGGGAACGCACATGCGCGCAGTCGTGTTCGAGAACTACGGGAAATTTCCGTCGCTCACCGATGTCCCCAAGCCCGAACCCGGCCCCGGGGAGGTCCTGCTCCGGGTCGCCGGGGCCGGGGCCTGCCACTCCGACATCAGCGTGTACCGGGTGTTCGAGGAGGGGCAGCCCGGGGCGCAGAAACCGCCGTTCGTCCTGGGGCACGAGAACGCGGGCTGGGTGGAGTCGGTCGGTGCCGGGGTGAGCGAACGGGTCCGGGTGGGCGCCGCCTACATGGTGTACGGGCCGATCGGCTGCCAGCACTGCCGCAAGTGCGCGGCCGGTCTGGAGACCTACTGCGAGAACGCCGCGACCATGCCCTATCTGGCGGTGGGGCTGGGCCGGGACGGCGGTATGGCCGAGTACATGGCTGTTCCCGAACGGCATCTGATCCCGTTGGGTGACGCCGATCCGGTGGCCGCGGCGCCGCTGGCCGACGCCGGGTTGACCCCCTACCACGCGATCAAGCAGGCCCTGCCGCACCTGAATGGCGGCGGCCGGTACGCGCTGGTGATCGGGCTGGGCGGTCTCGGGCAGATCGGGGTGCAGATCCTGCGGGCGCTGAGCGGGGCGACGGTGATCGCCACCGACGTCAAGGAGGAGGCCCGCGCCCGGGCGGAGGCCAACGGGGCGATCACGGTGGGCGCCGGGGAGCGACAGGCGGAGCAGATCCGGGAGCTCACCGGCGGCCGGGGGGTGGACGCGGCCTTCGACTTCGTGGGGGTGGGTCCGACCGTGTCCACGGCGGCGGCCTGTGTGACCCAGGGTGGTCGGGTGAGCATCGTCGGCATCGCGGGCGGCACGCACGAGTTCTCGTTCTTCACCAACCCGTACGAGTCGTACCTGACCAACACCTACTGGGGTTCGGTGGGCGACCTGTGGGAGGTCGTGGACATGTACCGGGCGGGGCAGATCCGCCCGGAGATCGAGCGCTTCACCATGGACGACGCCCTGGAGGCCTACCGGAGGCTGGAGGCGGGCGAGGTCAACGGGCGCGCGGTCGTGGTGCCCAACGAGCGCTGATCCGGACCGCCGCAGCTACTCGGAGCGCTCGGGTCGCCTGGGCCACCCGGTCCTCGATTTCTCAGGCCGTCCGGTCCGCCCGTTCCCGGGCGTGGTGCCGGGCGGCCTTCGCGCGGTTGCCGCAGCCCGCCATGGAGCACCAGCGGCGGGTGCCGTTCCTGGACGTGTCGAAGAAGTGCAGGACGCAGTCGGGGTTGGCGCAGCCGCGGAGGCGGTCCGGGCGTTCCATCAGGTCGAGAAGGCCGGCGGCGGCGAGCCAGGCGGGCCCGCGGGTCGGGTCGTCGAACTCGACGGTGGAGCCGGGGGCGCCGTCGCGCAGGAGGCGGCGCACACTTCCGTGGGCGAGGGCGGCGTTGAGCTGGTCCGTGGCCTCGGGGTCCGTGGGGTCCCGGAGGAGCCGGGCGAGGGTGTCGCGGACCGCCAGGAGGTGGGCACGGGTCCGGGCGTCGGCGGTGAAGCGTTCGGCCAGCCCGGCCTCGGTGAGCCACTGCCGGAGGCCGTCCTCGGAGTCGAGCAGGTCGAAGTGCTCGGCGCCGACCACCCATCGGGTGTTGAGCAGGTCCACGGCCACCGGTTCGCCGGTGAGCGGTCGTCGCCGATTCGTCTCCCTCGCCGTCATCGGCCCTCCCCGCGTCCTGTCCTGGCTGGTCGTCCCCGGTCCGGTCGAGACGGGGTGCCGGGAGCGTCTCTGATCTGCTTAGTGATCCTCAGTAAGACTGATGGTGTCTGAGGGAGGATCTGCCCACCGCGGTGGGGTGGCGTGAGCGTGGAGATGGAAGCCCGCGCCCAGCACCGCCCCTCTGGCCCAGTGCGGCCGGTTGGTGGTTGTGCTGATCGTCCTCACGCCCTGGTGCCGGTGGGCTGCGCGGGGCAGCCATCTCCGGTCCGTTGGTGCGTGTCCCTCCGGACGCTTTCCGGCCGGGCCTTGCGGCCTGGACGGGGAGGGAGTCCCGCGTCGCCTGGGCGCGGGAGGGTTGGTGCGGGGCCGGGTCGGTCCGGTCTTGGACCGGTCTTTGCGGCTGGTCTGGGTGACCGTGCTGATGAGGGCCTTGGCTTCGAGCTTGTCGATGACCTCGCGAATCACCATGGTGGCGCTGGTCTTGTCGACCACGGTCGTGGCCTGGTGGGTCAGGCCGCGTGCGGCGATACGTCGCCAGGCCCCGTGGTCGCGGTCGCCCTGCCAGCCGCATCCGGCCCGGTCGGGGCAGACGGCCCACGTCCAGCCCGGCTCGGTGGGGCGGTCGGGGGCCTTGCGGTGCCGCAGCGGAGTGAGGCAGTTCGGGCAGTGCTTGGAGGTGTTCGCGGCCGGGACGGTGACCACGGCGATACCGACCTCGGCGGCCAGGTGCCGCATCCGCTCAGCGATGCGCCCGCGCACCGTCTGGGACAGACGCATGTTCTGTGTACGGCCCATGCCGCCCGCTTCCATCGACCGCAGGTCCTCCAGGTAGATGACCCTGGCCTGGGCGGCGATGGCCTGGTCCACCGTCCAGCGGGCAGCGCTGCAGGCGAGGGCGTCGTTGAGATGGGAGCGGCGCTGGGAAACACGCTCGATCTCCTGGGCGAGCACAGCCTGTTTGCCACCCAGGGCGGGGTCGGCGAGCCGCGTGTACTGGTCGGCCTTGGCGTGCAGCCGCTCGGACAGCTCACGCAGCCGGTCCTGCTTGGCCAGCACCCCAGCGGCCCGGAACTGGGCGCCCGCGCCGAGCGCGGTGATGCGCCCGTCCTCGTGCAGCCGGGCCGCCCCGGCTGAGAACAGGGTGTTCAGGCCCCAGTCCACGCCCAGGGCCACGGTGTGCCCGGAGCGGGACGCCTTGGGAACGGGGTGGGTGTAGGCCAGATCAGCGCGTACCTTCCCGCCGACGACGCGCAGGGTGGGCAGGTGGACCACGGCGTTCGCCGGGATGGTGGGCGCCAGCGTGATCGGGCAGGCCACCCACGTCCAGTCCCGGTGGGAGACCGGATCGGGGCGCGTGGGCAGCTGCAACCGCAGCAGCACACGCCGCCCGTCCTCGGACCGCTCAACCGATGCTTGCTGCCCGTCACAGGCGGACAGCACCAGCATCCGTGCCACACGCGGTGACGGTTCCAGCTCGAACACATCGGCCGGGAGACGGTCGTGCTTGCACAGGTACGAGGTGGTCTGGCGGGTGCGGCCCTTGATGACGCTGCAGGGCAGGTGCTCACCGCCCGGGATCGCGGCGCGCACCGCTTCCCACTCGGCCCGGGTGCGCTTCCTCGGATCAGCGGGCCAGGTGACCAGGACTCCGGCCACCACATCGGCGCGCCACTTCACCGACCGCAGAGCGCGCCCGGCCTGTTCCTGGGCCATCCGCACGATCCGGTCGTTGACCCGCACACCCTCAGGCGGTGCGGTGGTCCAGCCCAAACGCCGCAGCGCCATCCACGCGTTCGACGGCAGCCTGCGACCGGCCGGATCCACCCCTTCGGCGAGGGTGTGCACATCGGTGGTGTTCCAGTGCTCGCTGAGGAGGGAGGAGACCATACCGGACACCAGGTCTGCGGCCCAGCCCACTCGCTCGGCCAGAACGCCGGCGGTCAGGGCCTGGCCGGTGGTCTCGTCCACACCAGTGCGCACCAGCCCTGGTGCGCACGCGGTGCGGGAGGTCTCACCCGCGGTGAGCGGGATCTTGCGGCTCACCGGTCGCCACCTCGCACGGCCCAGGTTGGCGCACCCTGGCCGGGGCGGACGGCCCGGCCAGAGATCGGCCGTGGGCCGGGAAGAGGTGGACATGTTCGAATCCTGGCACGAGGGAGTGACAAAGGGCAGGGGTTTCAGCCAAACCCAGCGGTCAGCGCATCCAGGCCACCCGGAGCAGAACCGAGGAAAACCAGGGATCACTAAGAAAACTGGTGAGCCTACCAAGAACACACCTTATAACCCTTCAAATGTACTTGAGCGGTTGACTCTGCTTTTCCCTAACCCTTAAAGTCCTCTTGAACGGTTACCCGAGTCCGGGTGGCCGCCCCGAGAGAAGAGGCATGCCATGGCACAGCCCCGGCTGACCACCGGCCACGTCGGACTGAACGTCACCGACCTCGAACGCTCACTCGACTTCTACGCGCGCGTCCTGGGTTTCGAGGTCATGGGTGAGAGCCGCGAGGAAGGCCGTGAGTACGCCTTCCTGGGTCACGACGGAACCCTGCTGATCACCCTGTGGCAGCAGAGCGACACGGACTTTCGCACCGACACCGCCGGACTCCACCACCTGTCCTTCCAGGTGGAGACGGTCGAGGATGTCCGTCGGGCCGAGGCCGCGCTCCTGGAGATCGCCGTGAAGTTCGCCTACGACGGCGTGGTCCCGCACGGCGAGGGCGCCGCCTCCGGCGGGATCTTCTTCCACGACCCGGACGGCGTGCGGCTGGAGATCTACGCGCCCTCGGGCGCGAAGGAGGGCAAGGCCCCGGCCGTGGCCGCCCCCACCTGCGGTTTCTTCTAGAAGCCCGACCTTCTTCCCAAGACCGCACCGGAACCGAACCGAGGAGACGCACGTGAGCGGGTACCACCGGGGTGAGCTAGCGGTCCAGCGCAGGTCGGGTCTGGCCGAACGGGCGGCCCACACCGCCAGGGCGGTGCACACGGAGATCCCCGCCGTGGCCGCCGACTTCCTCGCCGCGCAGCCACTGCTCGTGGTGGGCGCGGCCGACGCGAGGGGCGACCTGTGGTGCTCCCTGCTCACCGGAACGCCCGGGTTCCTCCGCGCCCGCGACGCACGCACACTCGACGTCGCCGCCCTGCCCCACGGCGGTGACCCGCTGGCCGGAGTACTGGCCGGAGTGCCGGACCGAGAGCCGGTACCGGTCGGCGCCCTGGCGATCGAACCGGCCCGGCGGCGCCGGATGCGGGTCAACGGCACCGCGCACCAGGACCCGGAGGGGCCTGGATGGCGACTGCGGACCGAGCAGGTGTACGCCAACTGCCCCAAGTACATCCAAAAACGCACTCTGGCCCCGGCCCCTTCGACGACCGCGACAGCCGCTGTTCCCAGGGTCGGAGCGCGTTTGACCGACGCCGATCGCGAGTTGCTCGGACGGTCGGACACCTTCTTCGTCACCACCGCGGACGACACCGGAGCGGTCGACACCAACCACCGGGGCGGCGGCCCGGGTTTCGTGAGCGTCCACTCACCCACCCTGCTCAGCTGGCCCGACTACGCCGGGAACGCCATGTTCGGCACCCTGGGCAACCTGCACGTGAACCCGCGAGCCGGTCTGCTGGTGCCCGCCTGGGAGAGCGGCGGACTGCTCCAGCTCACCGGTACGGCGCGGGTGCTGTGGGGGTCGGACGCGGGGCCGGAGGGCCGGAGCGTGGAGTTCAGCGTCGAGAAGGTACTGGCCGCCCCGTCCGGCGGCCTGCTCGCCGAGGGCCCGCCCGAGTACTCCCGGGCCAACCCTGCGCTCACCACCGCTTCGACGCTCCGATCGGTGGCGCCCGGGGATCCTCGCTCAGCCCGACCCGGGTGACCGGGGTCTCACCGGGGCTGCCAGGATGCCGTGAGCAGTCCTAGGAAGCCTGAGGAGAAATATGGATCTGGGAATCGCTGGCAAGGTCGCGCTCGTGACCGCCGCCAGCTCCGGGTTGGGCCGGGCGATGGCCGTCGCGCTGGCAGCGGAAGGCGTCCGGGTCGCGGTGACCGGCCGCAACGAAGAACGTCTCGACGCGACCGTCGCGGCCTGCCGCGCCCACGGGGCCGACTCGGTCGGTATCGCCTGGGACCTGGCCGAACACGGGCGTGCGGGTGAGGTCGTCGCCCGGGTCGTCGACGAGCTGGGCCCAGTGGACATCCTGGTCAACAACACCGGCGGCCCGCCGCCCACCACCGCGCTGGGCCAGAGCCCGGAGCTGTGGCAGGACATGTACGCGTCCATGGTGCTGCCGGTGATCGGGCTGACCGACGCCGTGGTCGGCGGGATGCGCGAGCGCGGCTGGGGCCGGATCATCACCAGCACCTCGGCCGGGCCGATCGCGCCCATCCCGAACCTGGGCGTGTCCAACACACTGCGCGCCTCGCTGCACTCCTGGTCCAAGACGATCGCGAACGAGGCGGCCGCCGACGGGGTGACCGCCAACGTCATCGTCCCCGGCCGGATCGCCACCCCGCGTCTGGCCTCCCTGGACGGCGCCCGCGCCGAACGGGAGGGGTTGCCGCTGGAGCGGGTCCAGGAGCAGGGCCGCGCCTCGATCCCCGCGGGCCGTTACGGTGACCCGGAGGAGTACGGCGCGGTGGCCGCGTTCCTGGCCAGCCGCCAGGCCGCCTACGTGAACGGTTCGATCATCCGGGTCGACGGCGGCCAGATCCCCTCGGTCTGAATCCGATTCGGACCCCGAGCCCGAGCTCGCGTCCACGGGCCGGGGAGGGGCAGGACACGGCTGTCCCTCCCCGGGCCGTCCGGGAGCCCCACCCCGCTCAGTCGGAGAGCGCGATACGGTCCGAGGGCACCCGGTACTGGGTGCTCACCCGCTTGTTCTCGCCGAGCCACATGTCGATGGCGCCCGGCTGTTCGAGGTCGAACCAGCGGGGCTGCCAGTCCGAGCCCTCGGGGGTGCGCCCCCGAAGGAGCAGGGGTCATCCACGAGCCCATCGAGATGTCCGAACTGACCCTCCAGGACTGACGCCCTCGCGGTGGCCCGTGCCGATCCGGCGCGGGTCGGCGCTGGCCGGCACGGGTCGGCGCGGGACGGTGCCCGCCGGGGCGGCACCGTCCCGCGCCGACGACCGCGCGTGCCCTCATCGGTGCACTGTCTTTTTTTCAGACCGTCCGTGGTCTACGTTCCCGGAACGGCCCTCCTCGGGGGAAGCGGGAAGAACGCACTGGTCCGGGCTGCGTACTCGGACCAGCCGGGGCGGTTCGACATGTGCTCGTCCAGCAGCCGCTGGCCCGAGCCCCGGGTGAGCAGGTAGGTCATCACCAACGGCGCGGGCAGGGTGAGCAGGACCCACCAGGAACCGGCGGCGACCAGGAAGAGCCCCCACCACACGCAGGCGTCACCGAAGTAGTTCGGGTGCCGGGTCCAGGCCCACAGCCCCCGGTCCATGATCTTTCCCTTATTGGCGGGGTCGGCCTTGAACCGGGCGAGCTGGGCGTCGCCGACGGTCTCGAAGACCATGCCGACCAGCCAGACCAGCGCGCCGAGGAAGGCCACCCATCCCAGCGGCCCGGCGGTGAAGGCGGCCACCTGGACGGGGAGCGAGATCAACCAGACCAGGGAGCCCTGGAGCAGGTAGACCACGCGCAGGGCGTACAGGTTCGGGTTTCCGGGGGCGTTGGCCAGGAAGCGCTCGTAGCGGGGGTCCTCACCCTTGCCCCGGCTGCGCAGGCCGATGTGGGTGGCCAGCCGCAGCCCCCACACCGCGGTGAGCCCGCACAGCAGCCAGTTCCGGGCCGGATCGCCGAAACCGGTGGCTGTGGCGACGGTCGCGGTGGTCAGCGCGGCCGCCACGAAGCCCAGTCCCCAGGCGACGTCCACGACGCTGTGGCGCCCCAGGCGAAGACCGATGGCGAAGGTGACGAGCATGAGCGCGCCGATCACGGCTGCGGTCACCCCGAGGTTGAGCAGGAGGGCGGTACCGGCGGTCATCCGGTCACCTCCGTGAGCTCGGGCTGTTCGGCTGGCCTCGACGCCCAGCCATCGGGGTGTGGTCCCGGGCGGTGGGCGAGGATCTGGTCCACGCCCATACGGCCCTCCTCGAAGGCGAGCGCTCCCCCGGCCAGGTAGAGCCGCCACACACGGGCCGCCTGCGGACCGGTGATGGAGACCATCTCGTCGAAGCGCCGTTCCAGCACGTCCGACCAGGCGCGGGCGGTCCGCACGTAGTGTTCGCGCATCGCCTGGACGCCGCGGACCTCCAACCCCGCCTCCTCCAGCAGGCCGACGGTCTCGCCGAGCGGGCGCATGTGCATGTCCGGTGCGATGTAGCGTTCGATGAACGGGCCGCCGCCGGGGTAGGCTCCGCGCCGGGACATCTGCTGGACCAGCAGAGAGCCGCCCGGGCGGATCAGGTCGTGCAGCTGGCGGACGAACGGGGCGTAGGCGTCGCGGCCCACGTGCTCGCCCATCTCCACCGAGGCGGCGGCGTCGAAGAGGCCGGGGCCGAAGGTGTCGGGCTCGATGTCGCGGTAGTGCAGCAGCCGCACGTCCACGAGCTGCTCCAGCCCCTCCTCCGCGGCCCGCTTGCGCACGTGGTCGCGCTGGCGGGCGGACAGGGTGACCGCCGCGACGCGCGCCCCGTACCAGCGGGCTGCGTGCAGGGTGAGCGAACCCCAGCCGCAGCCCACGTCCAGCAGCCGGTCGCCCTTGCCCAGGCGGAGCTTCTCGCAGATCAGGTCGAGTTTGGCCCGCTGGGCGTCGGCCAGGCTCTGGTCGGGGTCGCCCTCGTCCCACAGGGCGCAGGAGTAGGCCATGGTCTCGTCGAGCAGTAGCTCGTAGAGGTCGTTGCCCGCGTCGTAGTGGTGGGAGATCGCGGCGGCGTCGCGCTCCTTGGAGTGAAGCCGTCCGCCCATCCGGGCTTCGGTGACCGGCGGGGGCAACGGCGGGCCGACCACGCCCAGGACCAGGGCCAGGCGGGCGGCGCGCGCCCAGTCGCGCGGCCCCGGCACCGAGGTGCCGTACTCCTCGACCGAAGCCCACACGTGGCGCAGCGCGTCGGTCAGGTCGCCCTCGACCTCGATCCCGCCGGTGACGTAGGCGCGGGACAGGCCCAGTTCACCGGGGCGGGCCAGGACGTGGCGTAGGGCGTCGCGGTCGCGGACGGTCACCCGCGGGGCGTCGTTCGGGCCGATCTCGCTGCCGTCCCAGGCGCGCAGACGTACCGGGAGGACCCCGTTGAGGAAGGCGGCGACCAGTGGGCCGAGCAGGTGGGCCACACCCCGGGGGCGGGAACCAGGGCGGGACCCGGAGCCGGGGCGGGGACGCGGGTTCGCGGTGGTCATGCGGCACGCTCCATGGTGATCTGTTCGACGTCGATGATCCCGGACCGGAAACCGGCCTCGCAGTAGGCCAGGTAGAAGGTCCACATACGGCGGAAGGTGTCGTCGAAGCCGAGCGAGCGGACCCGCTCCGCGGCCTCGGTGAAGCTGTCCCGCCACAGGCGCAGGGTTTCGGCGTAGTCGTGACCGAAGGCGAGGCGGTCGGTGATCCGCAGTCCGGTACCGGCGGCGAGCTGCTCGCGGATGGCGGTGACCGACGGGATCAACCCGCCGGGGAAGACGTACTTGTGCATCCAGGTGTAGGAACCACGGGAGGCCCGCATCAGCTGGTGTTCCATGGTGATGCTCTGCAAGGCCACTCTTCCGCCGGGGCGGACGAGTCTGTCCAGGGCGGTGAAGTAGTCGGGCCAGTAGCGTTCGCCGACCGCCTCGATCATCTCGCAGCTGACGACTGAGTCGTAGGAGCCGGTGGCGTCGCGGTAGTCGCACAGGTCGACGGTGACCCGGTCGGACAGGCCCTCGGCGGCCACGCGTTCGCGGGCGAGGTCGCGCTGCTCGGCGGACAGGGTGATGGAGGTGACCTGTGCGCCCCGGCGGGCGGCGCGCACAGCCAGTTCGCCCCAGCCGGTGCCGATCTCCAGCAGGCGGGTGCCGTCGCCGACCCGCGCGGCGTCCAGGAGGCGGTCGACCTTGCGCTCCTGGGCTCGGGCCAGGCCGTAGGCGTCCCGGGGGTCGTCATCGGTGAACAGCGCCGACGAGTAGGTCATGGTTCGGTCGAGGAAGAGCCCGAAGAGGTCGTTGGACAGGTCGTAGTGGTGGCTGATGTGGCGGCGGGCGCCGTCACGGGTGTTGCGGTCCGAGGCGGGACGGCGCGGCAGGGTCAGGTGGCGGAAGGGCTGGAGGGGCTTGGGGATGAGTTCTTCGTAGTGCTCGGCGAAGCGGGTCAGCATGGCGACCGGGTCCGGTGAGTCCCACTCCCCCGCCATGTACGACTCGCCGAACCCGATGAGGCCGTCGTGGGCCAGGCGGGCGTGGAAGGCGTCGGGGTCGCGCAACCACAGGACCGGGGCGTCGCCCTCGGCGAGCTCGGCGGGCGGCGCGTCGGGGCCGGTGTGCAGCCGGATCCCGACGGCCGGGACGGCCCGGGCGGCCAGCAGCCGGGCGACGGCAGTACGCAGTCTGCCGGAGGGGACCCGGGCCACGTCGGGCCAGCGGTGCGGGTCGACGGCGCCGGGCGCGTGCGGGTTGGTCGTGGTCATGGTCGTGTTCCTCGTGCTCTGATGCTGCTGGGGCTCAGGTGGGTGTGGCTGGTGCTGTGGGCGGGGTGTGCTTCGCACTCGCCGAAGGGCACCCCGGGGTCTGTGGGCGAGGGGGCTCGGGGCGCTCCTTGACGGGGAGGCCGCGTAGGTAGAGCCAGATGCCGTGGAACCGGATGCGGGCGGCGTTGACCAACGGCGCCAGCGGCTGGCGCAACGACAGGCGCAGCAGCTCCGGGACGGTGGCCGGGCGGCGCCGACCGCGCACGGACGCGGTGAAGGGCGGACGCCCCTCGCGGTGGAGGGCGACCGTGAGGGCGAGCCGCTCCCCCGGTTCGGGCAGGCTGAGCCGGTACTCGCCGTCGACCTCGTTGAACGGGGAGACGTACAGGGCCTTGGCCACGGCGGCGCGCCCGCGCCCGTCCGGGTGCAGCAGGTAGCGGTGGCGGTCGCCGTAGGTGTTGTGCACCTCGGCGACGACCGCGCGCGGGGATCCGTCGGGGCCGTGGCACCAGTAGACGGTGAGCGGGTTGAACACGTACCCGAACACCCGCGCGTGGGCGAGCATGAGCACCCGGCCACCGTCCAGATCGATTCCGTGTTCGCGCAGGTAGGAGTCGATGTCCGAGCGCAGGGTCGCGGCCCGGCCGTCGCCGTGGTCGGCGGGGTGGAACCCGGCCAGGGCGGACAGCGGCCACGGCAGCCGGGGCGGGGCGTCCAGGTCGATGAGCCAGTAGTGGGTGCGGTGGGCGAAGGCGTGCCGGACGGGTTCGGCCCGGGCGTGATGCACCGTCGCCTCGTACAGGGCGCGGGCCACCGGGGCGGGGGTCACCACGCCCTCCCGAGGGCGGCGGCCGCCTCGACTCCGGCGCGGCAGCCGTCCTCGTGGAAACCCCAGCCGTGGTGGGCCCCGGCGAAGGCCAGCGTGGGGCCGTCCAGGGGGCGCAGGCGCTTTTGCGCGGCGACCGATGCGGGGGTGAAGACGGGGTGGGTGTAGTCCATGGCGGCGATGACCCGGCCGGGATCCACGCTGTCGTCGGCGTTGAGCGTGACCACGTAGTCGCTGCCCTCGGGCAGCCCCTGGAGGCGGTTCATGTGGTAGCTGACCCGCACCGGCGCGCGATCCGGTGCGGTCGGGGCGTGGTCCGCGTCAGCCGGGGCTCCGCCCGGGTCGCAGGAGGACAGGCGGTGGTTCCAGGAGGCCCAGGTGTCCCGGTCTGCGGGCAGTACCGAGGTGTCGGTGTGCAGCAGGGTGCGGTTGCGGGAGTAGGTGAACGCGCCCAGCACCTCGGCCTCATCGGGTGTGGGGGCGTCGAGGAGGGCGAGGGCCTGGTCGGCGTGGGTGGCGACCACGGCGGCGTCGAACTCCAGCTCCTCGGTGTCGGTACGCAGCCGCACCCCGTTTTCGGTACGGGTCAGGCCGCGCACCGGGGTGCCCAGGCGGACCGAGTGCAGGTTCTTGACCACGCGCTCCACGTAGGCGTGCGAGCCGCCCTCCACCGTGCGCCAGCGCGGCGACCCCCAGATCCCGAGCATGCCGTGGTGCTCCAGGAAGGTGAACAGGTGGCGGGCCGGGTAGTCCAGGGCGGTTCCGGCCGGGCAGGACCAGACCGCCGAGACCAGCGGCAGCAGGAAGTGCGCGGTGAAGTACGGGGAGAACCCGTGCCGGGCCACGAAGGCCCCGAGGGTGGGGCCGACCGCGGTCGTGCCGGGGTCAACGGCCCGGGCGGTGGTGATCAGGCGGCGTGCGGCCCGGTGGAAGCGGGGGATCTCCACGAGCATGCGCAGGTAGTCGGCGCCGTGCCGGGAGCGTCCCGGCCACAGGGCCCGGAGCCCGCGCGCGCCCGCGTACTCCAGTCCGCAGCCCTCACAGCTCACCGAAAGACTCATCTCGGTGGGCCGGGTGCTCACGCCGAGTTCGTCGAAGAGCCGCAGCAGGTGGGGGTAGGTGCGGCGGTTGTGCACGATGAAGCCGCTGTCCACGCCCAGTTCCGAGCCTTCGCGGCCCGGGACCCGGTGGGTGTGCGCGTGTCCGCCGGGGCGGTCGTCGGCCTCGAACAGCGTGACGTCGTCATGGCGGTGCAGGACGTGCGCGGCGGTCAGTCCGGAGACGCCGCTGCCGATGACCGCGACCCTGCGACGTCCCGGTTGGTGTGTGTTCATGCTCCCTCTCGCGAAACCGGTGTACGGCTGACACCGGTGATTCGGAGCAGGTCGCGGGGTGGATTGGTGGTAGTTGGCGAAAAAGATTCACGGAATGCGAGGGGCGCCCGGGGTCAGAGTGACAGCGGGTCGCAGCAGGTGAATCGCGCCCGGAACACGGCGGGGTCAGAGCCGTGTTCGGAGAGGTCAGAGCCGCGTCCATACCGAGTCAAGAGCGAGGCCGACCAGATCGGGTCAGGGCTGCCAGCCGTAGACGCGTTCGCCGCGATGACTCGCGTAGGAGACCACCGCACCCGGAACCAGTACCGCCCGGGGTTCTGGCCGGTCCCCGTCCCACTGGCCCGGTTCCTCCCAGGTCTCAATCGCCCCTTGCAGGACACCCACCCCTTCCGTGGTTTCGCCGGGCCCGGGGTCGACGTCCTGGAAGGGCGCGACCATCAGGGAGAGCGCTCTCCCGTCCGCAGCCTCGCCCACGAACGGCAGGGCCACCCCGCCCACCAGGGCTATGGAACCCGTTCCGGAGGCCAGAGAGCGCTCTCCCGCCCACTCCTCAAGGGGAAGGCGAACCGTGGCGACGACCTCGCCCGAGGTCTCCACGCGTTCCAGGACCTCGTCCTTCCCGTCCTGGCTCCGGTCGGGAGCGCTCTCCTCCCAGCGGTACGCGACCGCACCAGCACTGTCTGCCCAACGGAAGGACATCCAACGCGGATCGCCCTGATCGGTGTTCAGGATGTCCGACCCGTCGACCGAGTCCAGGACCATCTGACCATGGGGCCCAACCCCGCCCACGATGACTGCCGGTGCCGCACCGGGGTTCAGGACCGGTCCACCGTCACGCAGGAGGAGTGAGCCCATGGGCCCCTCCCACTCACGGCTCCAGTTCTCCTCACCGGTGTTCAGGTCCAAGGCGACCAGGTGGCTGGTGAACCGTTCGTCGGGGCGGTTCGTCAGTGCTCTCAACTCCCCGATGTCCTCGAAGTCGGCGGGGTCCGCACAGCTGTAGCCCGCCAGAACCTGATCGCCCTGGACCAGGAGGTCGTGGCGATAGTCGTAGCGGCGGATCCCGTGGTTCCCGTAGGACCAGCAGACCAGATCTTCCTTATTTACGCTGTACTCGTCCGTGTCCATGGTGAAGTTCCACAGGGGTTCCGTGGCGCCGACCTCATAGGCCCTGACCCAGAAATCGTCCCCGAAGCCTCCGTGAACGGTGACCCCGGGGCCGGGGCGGACCACGTCGGCCTCGAAGACGGCCGGATCGCTGTCGGTCTCCTGGAGGATCTCGCCCGTGAGCGTGTTCAGGACCGTGGCCCGACCGCCGAGCAGCAGGTTGTGGCCCTGGTGGTTGCGCAGGTCCGGGACGTCTTCGGAGTGCAGAACCACATGAGCGCGGTCCGCGCCCGGTTGGACGGCGGCCGTGAGGTTGCCGAACGGACGCCGGTAGCTCCACAGCTCCTCTCCGGTCTGACCGTCCAGGCCGACCAACCCGTCCTTGAGCACGACGACCGGGCCGAGGGGTCCGCGTTCGACATCGAGAACCGCGCCTCCTTCGGGTGCCCGCCACTCCCAACCCAGCCGCGTGACCGAAGAGGGGAAGGGCGCAGGCCCGGTCGTGCCCTCAGCTAGCGAGGAGTGTTCGGTCGGAACGTACTCGGCCAGAGCACGAACGGCGGGATCGGCTATCAGCGCCAACACCACACCGGCCACGAGCGGGGCGGCAGATCGCTTCCAGGGCAGGGTTCGGGGCCAGCGACGGGAGAGCAACAGCAGGACAAGGGCGAAGAGAAGCGCGACGGAGATCGACCAGAGGGAGAGCGCTTCGGGATCGACGAGGTAGGGCTCGTCCAACGGCCCGGCGGTGAACGAGAACGACCCGACCGGCAGGTTGCCCAGGAGCACGAGCAGCAGGATCGCCAGTGACAGACCCAGGAGGATGAAGAAGGTGGGGGTGACCGGCCCGACCGGATCAGGATTCAGCTCGCTTCTGTCCCTGCGGAACACGGTGAAGGCCACGATCAGGGCCAGGAGCAGGGGCACCTTCCAGCCCCCGCTCCCGTAGTCGGGGGCAAGTAGTCCGATCCCGAAGACCTCACCCTCAAAGCGCCACAGGACCAGGAAGGTCAGCAGGACGGTACCGACCACCATTCCGCCCCCGATCCAGCCCACTACCTCCCACAGATGGGGAAACTCCTTCTTCGGCTCGGGGGTGGTACTTTCGGCGGTCGGTGTCGCAGGCGTCGGAGTCATGCTCACGGGATCTTCTCGTTCAGGGGTACGGAGGGAGATGAGGGTTCGGTGGGCGCTGGCAGGGGTCAGGGCACCAGGCCGTGGACCGGAGCGTCGGTACCCTCACCGTTGGTGGTGTGGACGACGACCGCTCCCGGAAGCGGGAGCGGGGCCATGTGGGGTTCCAGGTGGCTGTACCTGTGGTCTTGCCATGGCAGTTCCAGGCCGTCCTCGACGGGAATCCGCCGAGAGGCTCCGACCTCACTGTCCTCGTTGCTCTGGCCGAAGGGAGCGGTCAGGACGAAGCTGGCGCTCCAGTCCCCTTCTTCGCCGTATTCACCCTCTAGGCCGGGAAGGACCACTCCGCGCTCCAGTACCGTCGTGCGCGACGAGAACGCCCATTCCTGGTCCGGGTCACTCATATGCCCTGGGATCTCCGCGACGTCGACGACATCACCGGAGGCGGAGACCCGCTGAAACTCCAGAGTTCCGTCCTCCCGGTACCGGCAGATCACCATGCCCCCGGTATCGGCGGTCAGGACGTCAAAGTCGTGGAACTCCTCCTCGGTCATCCGCTCGGGGGCCATCCCGACCTCCGTACCGTCACGCGGGTCCAGCAGAAGCTCGTCGTTCTCCCAGGAGGCCGTGAACGCGACCACGGGATGTGCGCCCTCGTTCATGACCGGTCCGCCCGACCTGGTCCACACGTAGCCTGCGATGTCCTCCCACTCGTAGGACCAGTTCCGCGCCCCGGTCATCGGGTCCAGTGACACCAGAAGGCCCGAGTGCAGCGTCCAGTCCTCTCGGTCGAGGCCGCTCCGCCGCTTCGATTTCGCCAGGGACTCGGCGGAATCAGCGCACAGGAGCGGCAGGAGAACCTGGCCGCCGTGCAGGAGGCTCCCGCCCGAAGCACTCCAGAGCGACTCCTCACACACCCGCCCGATCTCGTCCTCGGCCGCGTACGTCCAGAGTTCCTCCCCGGAGACACCCTCCCTGGCTATGATCCGTTGCGACCCGTCGCTCCCGGCCTTCTCCGCGTACAGAGTCAGGTCGGGCGTCCTTGCGAGCATCTGCCCGACATCGTCCGGTTCCTCCAGATCACCGAAGGGCCGCACGGACTGCTCGACGATCTCTCCGGTGACCGTGTCCAGATCGGTCACCAGGGCGACCCTGTCCTCATCTGTACTCAGCTGGTGCAGGCGGGGATAACGCACCACCCGCACCAACCCCTCATGTGTGAAGATCGTGGATTCGGTGCTGCTGTGCGGGTGCCGGAAACTCCACCGTTCCTCTCCGGTCGGCCCCTCCAGGGCGATGACTCCGTCGCTCAGGGCCACGATCGGCCCGTGGCTGCCCGGCTCCACCGCCCTGATCTCGATGTCCTCGGGTGGCTCCCAGGTCCAGCCCACCCGGCTCACGTGGTCCGGCACCGGCGCGGGTTCGGCGACCTCTCCGGCCAGGAAGGAGTGTCTCGTGGGCTGATGCACGGCCACCGCGCTCAGCAGGAACCCGGTCAGCATCGCGAGCACCACCCCGACCGCCATCAGAGGCAGAGAACGGCGCCGCGGCCGGGTCCGGGGCCAGCGGTGGGAGGCCAGCAGCAGGACGATCCCGGGCAGGAGCGAGACGGAGATCCCCCAGTAGGCGACCTCCTCGGCAATGACTCCGTACTGCTCGTCGAACAGCCAGGAAGTGAACACGAACGAGCTACGGGGCAGGGCCATCCACAGCACGAACAACAGGGCGACCAGCATGATCCCCAGCGATTCGAAGAAGCCCGGGGTGACCGGCCCTTCCGGATCGGGGTTCGGCTGCTCCCGGTCTGTGAGGAACACGATGACGGCCAAGATCACGGCGATCATCAGGGGAACCTGCCAGACCCACCGCCCCTCGACGGGAACCAACAGCGCAAACCCGAAGTCCGTGTTCTCCCATCGCCACACGACCAGGAAGGTCAGCAGAACGGTACCGACCACCATCCCGACCCCGAGCCATCCCACCGCCTCCCACAGACGGGTGCGTTTCGTGTCCTGACCGGGTTCGGTGCTTTCGTGGGATGGCGAGGTGCTCACGGGTTCTTCTCGTTCGGGGTTCGGGAAAGGGCCGAGGGACGCCAAGTGCTCAGGGCACCAGGCCGTGGACCTCGGTGATGTCACCAGTGACGTAGGAGACCACGGCCCCCGGGGCCGCGATCAGGCGGTGTTCCTTACGGGAGGCGGAATACCTGGGTGATCCGACCTCCAGCCACTCCCCACCGAAATCACCGGCGGCCAGTGGGGCGGCGTACACCGACGTCAAGCGAGTCTCCTCGTCCATGTAGGGGATCAGCAGCGTGTCCTCGAGAGCGACCGCCTGGTTCAGGTGACTCTGATCCAGCTCGCTCTCGTCGATCGTCACCCGGGCGGTGACCTTGCCGTCGGGGTCGGTGGTGAGCACCTCGCGAGGGCTGTCACTCCCGTGGTAGTCACCGCGCATGAGGAGGACCGCTCCCCCGGTGTCCGCGCGAAGGACGCGGTCCACGGCCGGGCCGAAGCGACCGCGGCGGTCCCGTGCCTCCTCGGGGTGGCCCTGGGGTTCCCCGGTCCGGGGGTCGAGCAGGAACAGCTCGTAGTCGGACCAGAGCTCGAGTGCGGGGACCTCGCCTTCGGTAGCGAGAGCACGGCTGCCCGACTTCAGGTCGATGCGGTGCTGGGAGTGGAGGACGGGATCGTCCCGCCGCCAGACCTCCTCCCCGGTGGAGAGGTCGAGGACGGCGACGGTGGCGACCAGAGAGTCCACCGAGCCACCATGGGCGAGAATCCCGTGATAGTCGCCGCGGATCGGCTGGGGTTCGAGGGTCTCCAGGGTCTTCTCCTCGAACTCCCCCGGGTCCACACAGGCGTAGGCCGCCACGACCAGGCCGTCACCGGTGTCGGGATCGGTTGTCGGCCGCGCCCTTGGCTGGAACTCGCAGAACAGGTCCGTTTCCTGCGGGACGAAGCTCCACAGGGGGTCGGCTGGGCCGGTCAGCCCCGGTTCGCGCGACCGCACCTCGATGCCCTCGGTGCCGTCATCGCTCAGGTACTCGTGGAGTGAGACCGTCGGCGTATACGTCTGGAGACCCTCCAGGTCGGGCCGTTCGCTGATGATCTCGCCGGTCGCCGGATCCAGGAGCATGCCCGTGGCGGCGCCGTTCCCGGTGCTGCGGGTCAGGAGCGCGGCACCCTCGAAAAGGCGCGTTTCGAGCTCTGTCTCGTGGAGCTCACGGTAGGTCCACAGTTCCGAGCCGGTGGCCCCGTCCAGGGCGACGAATCCGTCATCGAGCAGCAGGATCGGCCCGCGCGGTCCCGCCGCGACCCTTGAGATGCTCGCCCCGGGCGGGGGCGCCCAGGTCCATCCTCTGGCGCTGACGCTGCCGGGGACGGAGGGCGGATCGCCCGGGTCATCCGCTGCGACCGTGTGGACCACTTCCGGGTGGGTGACCGATCCGAGCACCGTCGCGGCCACGACCACGGCCAGTGCCGCAGCGGTGAAGCAGGGCAGGGAGACAAGCGACAGGAAGGGGCGTCGGGGCGGGCGCTGGGCCGCGAGCGAGAGGAGTCCGCCCAGGAACAGCGCCACGAGGCAGGCCCACAGCAGGACCTCCGTCTCGGAGGACACCGCTCGGCCCGAGGCGGGGGTCAGGGGGTAGCGGGGGAAGAGCCACACGACGAGGAAGACCAGGATCCCGCTGCTGACGGACAGCAGCACCGTGTGCGCCCGGGGGAAGGAGCGCGTTGCTTCCTGAGCTTCCGGGGCGGCTGAGGTGGATGGGGTGTCCGGGGCGGATGAGACAGCTGGGGCATCCTGCGCGTCCGGGGCGGCTGGGGCATCCGTGGCGTCCCCCTGGTCCTGTTCGTCTTCCAGGACGGTCAGGGAGGTGTGCGGGAGGACCAGACCGGCCACCGCGACCATCGCCAGCAGGATCCAGTACGTGAGGGCTGACTCGGGAATCTCACCGACGAGTTCGGCTCCGAAGAGGCCCAGGTGCCGGGCCAGGCCGAACAGGCAGAGCACAAGGGCGCCCGCGAAAAGGCCTGCCGCGGCCCAGGCGAGTGCATCACGCCAGGGCTGCCGGGGGTGTGGGGGCTGTGGGGGCCCGGTGTCCGTCTGAACACCGCCCTGTGCCCCGCCTCCGCTCTCCAGATGCCCCGTGCGCTCGGGGTCGCCCTCACTCTCCGTGCCGTCCACCCGATCCGCTCCTCGCTTCGCCTCCGACCCAGGTTCCCGCTTCGACCGCGTGGGGACGCTTTGCGTGCCTGATTGCCGACTGTCCGTTGTGCGATCGACAACCTAGCAGCGGTGGAGCAAGCGGTCAGGAGGGACCTGCGGGCTTCGAGAGGGGCCAGGGTTCAGCGGTCAGCGGGGGCCGCGTGACCTGTGCGGACCGTGGGGTTCAGGGGCAGCCCGAGTCCGGAGCGGAGTTCGGCGCACACGTCCTGAAGGCTCTCGTCCCTGCTCACCACGTCGACCTCCCCGCCCCTGGCCCACCGGGCGAGCTGGTCGGCCCACTCGGAGCGCGGCATGGACACGACGTCCGGAGCTTCGGTCCCCTCGCTGACGGCGTTCGGGACGCCATCGGTGAGGACGGTGACCCGGCAGTCGGGGTGGAGCTCGGCGAGGTCGACGGTGAGCGGCTGCTCGGAGTGCAGGACCACGACGTGGATCTGGTCGGGGGTCTCGGTGGTGGACATGGGCGCCTTTCCGAAAGGGGGGAACGCCCTGGAACCTACTCTTCCGAGACCCCTCCGAAACGTTGTGCACAGGGCCGGAACCGGCCACCAGCACCGGTCCTGTTGGAAGGGGCGTGTCCTGTCCTGGCCACCGGGGTGGCGGGCCCGCTCATCCGTGGACTCAGTAACCGCTGAAGGCGTCGACCCTCACCCTCCGGGCCCCGAGCAGGCGCAGGGTGCGGCGGGTGGCGGTGACCATGGCCGGGGAGCCCGCCACGTAGGCGGTGCGCTCGGCGAGGTCGGGAACGTGTTCGCCGAGGGCAGTGGCCAGGTGCGGCCCGCCGTAGACGGCGTTCTCGGGGAGGCCCTCCAGAAGATTCAAGGCGGCTGAGGCGGTCCGAGTACTCGCGGAGGCCCAGGAGGCCTGTGTACCCGGGGAGGTCGAGGCTGCCGAGGTGGTTGCGGCGGCTGAGGCGGTCTGCCCGGCCCGGGGATCCGGGCAGACGATGACCACCCGGGTTCCGGCCTTGCTGAAGACCTCGGTGTGGGTGAGGTCGGCGGGATCGTTGACGCAGTGCACGAGCACGGCGTCGCGGCCGGGCTGTTCGGCGGCCATCGAGGCGAAGGGGGTGACCCCGATTCCGCCCGCCACCATCAGGACGGGGGCGGCCGGGTCCGAGGGCAGGACGAAGTCGCCGCTGATCCCGGTGGCGTGCAGCTCCTGGCCGGGTTCGAGGGCGGTGACCGCCCGTTTGAAGCTGCTCGGGTTTTCCGGCAGACGCATGGCCAGGGAGATCTCGTCGGGGTTGCCGGGCGGTGAGGCGATGCTGAACATCCTGCGGGTGCCCCGGGAGTCGGGGCGGGCGTGCGGCAGGGAGAGCTCGAGGTACTGGCCCGCCTCGAAGCGCAGCGGCCGGGAGGCGGACAGGACCAGCTCGACGGTGCCCGGAGCGGGTTCGTGTCGGCTGAGCAGGCGCAGGCGGACGCCGTGGCGCTGCCCGAACGCGAAGGCCAGCAGGTTGCCCGCGAGCAGGGCCAGCTCCGGCGAGGAGTAGACCGGGCCGAAGGTGAAGACGACCCCGTCCAGGACACCCACGGTGGCGGCCACCGCGACCCGCTGCCACCAGCGGGGCGGAGTGGTGAGCGGTTCGGTGAGCATGAACGCCGCCAGGAACAGCATCGGTGAGGAGGCCAGCACCGTCCACGCCGCCTCGACCACGGGTATGCCGGAGGCCGCGGTC
This sequence comes from Nocardiopsis valliformis DSM 45023, assembly GCF_000340985.1. Classification (NCBI taxonomy): domain Bacteria; kingdom Bacillati; phylum Actinomycetota; class Actinomycetes; order Streptosporangiales; family Nocardiopsidaceae; genus Nocardiopsis; species Nocardiopsis valliformis. The sequence goes on along the minus strand of NZ_ANAZ01000005.1, from coordinate 119,390 downwards.
GTGTACAGGTTGATGCCACCGCTGACCAGTAGGAACACTCCGACGAAGGAGAACACCCCCAGGCGGCGCACCACCAGGTAACCGGCGACCGCCACCAGCGGCAGCAGGCTCGCGGACCCCGCCCACCAGGACGGGGAGGCGATCCCGGCGACGCCGACCACCACGAGTGCGAACGCCGCCGGGTTGAGGACGTGTCTGCCGCGCCAGGTCAGCACGTACTTGGAGAGGGTGGCCAGTGAGGCGGCCACCGCGAGCGCGAGCAGCCCGGTCAGGCTGCTCTCCGGCCACAGGACGAGGAACAGGATCAATCCGGTGACCAGCGACGACTCCAGGTGCGGGCGCACGCCGAGCGCCTTGGGCACCAGCCACCCGGTGAGCAGGGCCGCGCCCATGGACACCGCGAGCGAGACGGTCACCTCGGCAAGGTCGAAGGCGAGGACGCCGAGTGCGGACTGGACCAGCGCGGCCAGGGCGATCGAGCCCAGGGCGACCGACACCAGCCGGTGCATCGTCACCTGCCCGGTGAACGGGGCCAGCAGGCGTCTCATCGGAAGATCTCCCAGGTGGGTGCGGGGTGTTCGGGGGTGTCGGACTCCGTGGCCGGGGGCCCGGGGGCGTGTTGGAGGGTTCCGTCGGTGAGCACGCGGACGTGCCCGAACCGGATGCCGGTGCGGGCCGCGAGCTCCTCGGGCTCCGTGTGGAACAGGGCGGTGGCCAGCCCGTCGGCGAGGGCAGCGGTGTCGGCGACCGCCCAGGTCGCGGTGGTCCGCTCGACCGGTTCCCCGGTGCGGGCGTCCAGGACGTGGTGCAGACCCTCGCCCCACCGGCGGCGGTTGGTGGCCGAGGCGGCGATCGCCCGGTCCCGGACCTCGACGATCCCGATCGCCTGGGCGGGATCCCAGGGGTGTTCGAGGGCGACCCTGAGCGGTGCCCCGTGGGCACGCAGGTCACCGCTGGCGTCGACCACCGCTCCGCTGACCCCGTGTTCGGCCAGCAGCGCGATGACCTCGTCCACCAGCCAGCCCTTGCCAGCGGCCCCGAAGTCCAGCACGACGTCGGCGGGTTCGGTGGCTCCCGAAGACGTGTTGTCAGGGGCCAGGGTCAGGGTGGTGTTCTCGCGCCGGAGCCGTTCCAGGGCTGGTGCGGGGAGCGGCTCCCCGTGCTGGCGCAGAGTGTGGTCGGCGTCGTCGCCGAGCCGGGCCAGGGATGCGCCGACCAGCGGGTTCACGGCGCCACCGGTGACGTGGAAGAGGGTTTCGTAGAGGTCGAGAAGCCCGACGACGCTGTCGGGAAAGGTCACCGGTCCGCCGGTCTGGGCCAACCGGGTGACCAGGGAGTCCGGGCGAAAGCGCGAGTAGGCGCGGTCGAAGTCGGCGACCAGGGCGGCCACCGCCGCGGTGAGTTCGGGGGCGGGCGGTTCAGGGGTGTCGATCCGCCACCGGGCACCGATGGCGGTCAGGTCCCAGCCGTACGGCCGGGCGGCCAACGGTCGAGCGGGTCCGGGCAGGCGGCTGGAACCGCTCCGCTGTTCAGAGCTTGGCATCGTCCCGGATCTGGTTGAGGGCCTCCATGAAGCCGTCACCGGTGAGGGAGGACCCGGAGACCTTGCCGACCTCGATCTCGTCCAGGGGCACGCCGACCACCAGTTCGGGGATCTTCTCGGCGAACTGCTCCTGGAAGCGCTTGGAGTTGCCGCTCTCAGCGGCGCCGACCACCTCGACCCCGGCGACGGCGTTGTCCTCCAGGGTGACGGTTACGGTGAGCTCGTTGGGTGCGCCGTGCGCGATGTAGGAGCCCGGTGCGGTGTACTCGCCGTCGTTGTAGTCGCCGTAGAAGACCTGTTCGGGCTCCTCGGAGGGGTCAGGCGAGGGGAAGCGCGTGGGTTCGGGGCCGGGTTCGGCGGCTTCGGCGGGGGCGTCGGCGTTCTGGAGGTGGGCGACGCCCAGGACCAGGCCGACCCCGGCGGCGGCGAGCCCGGCCCGGACGAGGCCGTCACGGGCCTGCCTGCCAGGGGTGTTCCGCACGGGAGTCCTTTCGGGGAGGAAGGGGGCGGGGCGCTGGCGGTGGGACAGGGCCGGTACTGGAGAGAAAGTGGGGTTCGGTTACGGAAAACCCACCCACCACAAGCAAAACAAGGATAGGCTAACCTAAATACACCCCAGTGGGCACCCCGGGCCCCTGAACGGTTCGAGCGGTACCCGCGCAACCAGCGCGGCGGACACGACTCAAGCCGCAGACACGGAATATGCGACAGGTGAACCACAGCAGGGCCACCCGGGCGACGGCACGCGGGGGCGACGACTCTTCCCCAGCCGTCGCCCCTGAGCCGTCCCTCTCCCCGGTCACGGAGCCCAGCCCGTGGAGAGCCCAGCACGCGGAGCCCGGAGCCTGCCAAAGCTCCTAGTCCTGAGACCTGCCAGACCCGAGTATCGCCGTTTCCTGGGCGCCGAGCCCCGTGCTCGCCCCCGGGGGCCGCGGGCAGGGCCCTGGCCAGGGACGGTCACACACCCTCCGAACCCCGGGCATCCTCTCGGCCGGGAGGCAGGGCCTCAGCCGACACGACAGAGCTGAGCACGCAGGGAGGGCGCCGGACCACGCCCCTATCGGAATGCCCCGAGGAGACGCGGACATGCGAAAGCCACACCGCTTCAGAGAACGTGTCGCCTCTTCCGAAGCCCGGTTCCCTCAGCTCCCAGGCAGGTTCCGGTCAGGGCACCAAGCCGTACAAGGTCTCTCCTTCATCGAACCGAACCACGACCGCGCCGGGGGTCGGCAGCATCTCCACGGAGTCGACCCAGCCGTCCGGCACCGGCCCGATGGAGACCTCCCAGGGCTCGGTGTCCTCCTCGATCGGGGTGACCAGCAGGAAGGGATCCGCCGAGGCTTCTTCCCGTTGGAGAGTGAGCAGGCTGCCCCTCAGCGCTTGGCTCGTGTACTTGCTGTAGGACGGCACCTCGGCCTCCAGTACCCCGCCACCGTCCGCCTCAGCCGTTTCCCGGAACATCAGCGGTTCATCTCCGGTCACGGACCGGGGCTGTACGTGCACCACCACCGAGGTGTCGGAGGCCATGTGGTCCCTGTGGGCCGCCGGTTCGGCGACGTCCTCTCCCGTGGCCGGGTCGATCACGTAGTCGGGATCCCCTTGTCCCAGGAGAACCCTGAGGGAATTTCGTGCCCCTTCAGTCATCGGCGCTCCGCCCAGGGCCATGTGCGCGGGGTACGCGTACCGGTCAAGGACGTCAACGGTCCAGGTGCGTTCCCATACCGGATCGCCGCTCAGAGAGTCCAGCGCGATGACGGAGGTATCGACCTGCACCCCGGCCAGTTCCTCCTCGTGCTCCTCACGCAACCAGAAATCCCACAGGACTTCGTCCTCCACTTCCTCCGCCACACAGACCTGGGTGAGGAGAACGTGGCCAAGATGGGGAAACACGTCCTCGTGTCGGCAGGCCTGCCCGGTCTCCCCCTCGGGTTTGTACTCCCAGAGGAGCTCACCGGACCCGACCCCGTATACGAAGAAGGCAGGCTGCCCTTCGTCTGGGCGGCCCTTGACTTTCCGGATCTGAACGGTGGACCCGTGGACGACATCCCCAGCAGGCATGCTGAAGTCACTGATGATCTCGCCGGTGACGGTGTCCAGCAGCACCACCCTCCTCTCGGAATCGAACCAGGTGTAGTGCCGGTACTCCACGAACGCCCGCTCACCACCGTCGATGACGCCCGCTCTGTCCCAGAGCCCGTGAGAGTGCCGGTAGGTCCACAGCTCCTCGCCGGTCGCACCGTCCAGCGAGGTCATTCCGTCCTCGAACACGATCACCGGGCCACGGGCACCCGCCACGACCCGCCGGTAACCGTCATCCTCTGGCGCCTCCCAGGTCCACGCGGTTTCGGTGACCGTTCCTGGGACCAGGGCGGGCTCGCCCGGTTCGGCGATCGTGTGGATCACCTCCTGGTGGTTGGTCGTCAGCGCCGCCGGGACCCACAGGAAGAGCACCAACACCATGGCCGCGACGAAGGGAACGCGGAACGAGCGGTTGTCCCGGCGCCGGGCCGGACGCTGAACCGCTGCCAGGGCCCAGGCGCCGAGGGCCATGGCCGCGTAGCCCAGCAGCATGGCGACGCCGAAGGCCGAGGGCGTGTGGTCCCGTGGTTCCTCCGCCGTCCAGGCGAACAGTTCGGTGGGGAAGAAGATGACCAGGGGCACGGTCATGACCAGTGCGATGAAGACCGCCCAGAGGACCGGCCACCAGCCGACGGGTTTCCCGGTGGAATCGTGCTCTTCGAGGATCCTGGCCTCTACCGAGGCCTTGGTGGTCTGTTCCTGCTCGAGAACCTCGGCGTCCCTAAACTCTTCGGGGGTCACCGAAGCCCCGGGTTCCTCCAGGTAACTGACGAACCCCACGAGGAGGATGATCACGGCAGGGAGCAGGAGCCAGGGCAGGCCGGTCACCAGCTCTTCCGGCACCCGGAGCGGCCGGAAGGCTTCGTAGAAGTCCAGCAGAAGCACGGCCAGAACGAGGAGCGCGCCTCCCAGCACCATCCCGCGCCCCGCCGACCGGATGCGCCTGAAGTCGTACCACGCACCGCCTTCGGACTCTCTGTTCACTTGTGTCCCGCCTTCTGATGAAATCCCACTCTTCGCGTGCCCGCGAAGATAACAGTGCGTCCCGAGTGCCTGGCGCAGAGGTACTGGGACCGGGCGGAGCGGTCAGGTGGATCCGCCCCTCCGGCAGGAGGTGGTTGCCCTGGACCGTGGGCCAGGGGAAGGTGCTCAGGGGGACCGAATCACCGTCGGGGTCACCGTCGGGGTCGCCGAGGCGGAGCTCCTGGTAGGCGGTTCCGGTCTCCGGGTCGAACCGGGTATCGGCCTCGCTCTGGTTGGTGAACTCCAGGACCAGACGGGTGTGCTGCTCGAAGGCGACCGCGTCGACCACCTCCAGCCGGGCTCGGACCGCGTCCTCGCCCGGGCCGAAGCGAGCCTTATGGACAACTCACCCGGTTACCACCAGGCTGGCCCCATGCGACTGCTCCAGCGGCTCCAACGGATCGACAAGCGCGTCTACGACCGGGTGACCCGGGTGGGCACACCCGTCCTGGACGGGTACACGCCCAAGTTCGTGCAGAGCACAGACAACATGGCGCCGTGGGTCCTGGTCTCGGCCACGCTCGCGGTCACCGGCGGGCCCCGCCTGCGCCGCACCGCGCTGCGGGCGATCGCCGCCGCGGGGATCGCCAACATCGCCGCCACCGGGATCAAGTACCTGGCACGGCGCCCCCGACCGGACAGTTCGGCGGTGCCCGAGGCCCGCTTCCCCTACCGTTCCTACCTCAGCTCCTCCTTCCCCTCCGGGCACACCGCCGCCGCGACCGGCTACGCGGGCGGGGTCGCGGCCGACGCCCCGCTACCGCTCTCCGTCCTGGTGTCCGCGATGGCGGGCGCGGTGGGCTTCTCCCGAGTGCACAGCGGCGTCCACTACCCGGGCGACGTACTCGGCGGACTGGCCGTAGGCGCCGGGGCGGCCCTGCTGGCCCGCGCGCTCATCCCGCCCCGGCCCGAACTCGTCTTTGGTGCGAACACCATCCCCGCCGGGGAGGCAGCCGTGGACCCCGAGGGCGCCGGGGTGACCGTGGTGGTCAACCCGCGCGGCGGTGACACCGGGGTGCCCACCCTGACCACCGCCGACACCACCACCCGGGTGGCCCGCCAGCTGCCCCGGGCACGGATCGTGCCGCTGTCCGCCGACGACGACCTGCCCGAGGTGATGGACAAGGCGGCGCGCGACTGCGAGGTCCTCGCGGTGGCGGGCGGTGACGGAACCGTCAACGCCGGGGCCACGGCGGCGCTGGCACACGACCGGCCGCTGCTGGTACTGCCGGACGGCACCCTGAACAACTTCGCCCGCACCCTGGGGCTGACCTCGGTGGAGATCGCGCTACGCGCCTTCGCCGACCGCCGGCTGGCCCGGGTGGACGTGGGCGAGGTGGACGGGAACATCTTCCTGAACACGGCGTCGTTCGGCTCGTACCCGCGCATGGTGGAGCGACGCGACCGGTGGACCGGCCGGATCGGCAAGTGGCCCGCGTTCGCGCTGGCGCTCTGGCGGGACCTGCGCGAGGTCAAGCCCACCCCGGCGCTGGTGGACGGCCGCCCGGCCAAGGTGTGGTGGGCGTTCGTGGGCAACTGCCGGTACCGGACACACGCGCGGGTTCCGGGACTGCGAGAAGCCCTGGACGACGGACAGCTGGACGTGCGAGTGCTGTGCGCGAGGTCGCCGTTCCCCCGGCTGCGGGCCCTGGCGGACGTGCTGTTCGGCCGAGCGGTGTCCGGTGGCGGCTACACCGAACGGCTGACCGAGTCTCTGGCACTGGCCATCCCGGAGGAGCCGCGGCTGCTCGCGGTGGACGGCGAGGTCATGGAAGGGTCGCCGACGATGGCCTTCCGCAAGCGCCCGGCCGCGCTGAAGGTGTTCGTCCCTCTCGACAAGGGCTGAGACCGCTCTGCCCGGTAGGACCAGAGTGGCTACGGGACCTGATGGGACTGGTGAGGCGGCCGGACCAACGTGGACAAACCACTTGCCCCACCGAACCCGGTGGGGCAAGGATCTCGCCATGCCGACTTTCACCGCCCCGGACGGGACCGAACTCGCTTACCGCATCGAAGGCCGGGGCGAACCCCTGCTCTGTCTGCCCGGCGGCCCCATGCGCGCCTCCGTCTACCTGGGTGACCTCGGCGGGCTGTCGAGCCGACGCCGATTGTTCCTGCTCGACCTGCGCGGTACCGGTGACTCCGCCGAACCCGCGGACCCGGCCAGCTACCGCTGCGACCGGCAGGTCGGCGATATCGAGGCCCTGCGCGTACACCTGGGTCTGGACCGAGTGGACCTACTCGCCCACTCCGCCTCCGGTGACCTGGGGCTGCTGTACGCGCTCGCGCACCCGGACCGCGTCCGAACCCTCACCCTGGTGACCGCCCGCGCCCGCCCCCTCGGGGTGGAGTTCACCCGCGAGCACCGCGACGAGCGGGCCGCCCTGCGGGTGGAGGAGCCCTGGTACGAGGAGGCGTTCCAGGCGTACCAGAACCTGATGGCCGGGTCGGACTCGGACGCGGACTGGGACGCGATGATGCCGTTCTTCTACGGACGCTGGGACGAGGCCGCCCGCGAGCACGCGGCCGGTGACGTGGCCCAGACCAACCGGGAAGCGGCCGGGCTGTTCTCGCCCTGGGACGCCTTCGATCCGGACGGGGCCCGCGCGATCGCCAAGTCGTGGGATGTCCGTGTACTGGTGGTGGCGGGCGAGCTGGACAGCGCTCCGATTCCCAGGGTGGGTGCTCAGATCGCGGAGTTGTTCGCCGACGGCGAGTTGGCGGTGCAGCCGGGCGGCGGCCACTTCCCCTGGCTGGACGACCCGGATTTCTTCGTGCGGACGGTCGCGGACTTCCTCGACCGCTGACCGCCGGGGTTCGCGGGACCTCATGACCGGCGCGTGCCTCTCCCCAGCGCTCCTGCCCCAGGTGCTCCCGTCTCCTGGTGCTTCCCTCACCGCGGGCATTCTGTCTTGTCGAAACCTGACCAGCCTGTCGCACCCTCCCCCGGGTCGGGCCGGTTACTCGGTTTCGGCGGCTCTGAGGAAGCGCGCGAAGGCCTCCTCGTCACCCGTGATACTGAGGCCTTCGGTGCCGATCCGCCGCCACAGAGCGAGCAGCAGGTCGGATGCGGTCCCCTCGACCGCGGTACTGGCCCGTGTCTCGCTGCGGCTGACCCGCCAGTGCTGACCGGTGTGGTCCACCGACCAGACGTGTCCGGTGTCGGTCGCGCTCAACAGCACCGTCCCGACCGGTCCGACCGACTCCCGGGGCAGGCCCAGCATCTCGGCCAGGCCCAGGAAGAAGGAGAGGAACTCGTCCACCCCGTCGGCGGCCACGTCGGCGGGTAAGGGCGCACGGCTGCCGATCGCGTTGAGCACGTCCCAGGCGTGCACGGCGGTCTCGTGGGCCATCCGTCTCTGGATGAACGCGCCGTCCTTCTGCGGAGCCCAGGTCCAGCGGGGCTCCTCGGGATCGAGCTCGGTGAGTACGGTGAGCGTTTCGGCCAGGCCTTCCCGGTACCAGGGCAGGAGGTCCTCGTCCTTGGGCCGCTCCGGCTGCACGTAGCCGTCGTCGGGGTCCTTGATCTCTCCGGTGGCGATCGATCTCCAGAAGTGATGGGTCTCGCCGACATGCCAGACGAGGTCGGCGACGTTCCACTCGGGACAGGTGGGTACGTGTGCGTGGGGTCTGTCCTCGGCCGCGTCGGCGAGGAGAGTCCCGCTCTCGCGGAGAACCGTGAGGTATCGGGGGGTGTCCATGTCCGGGACGTTAGCACCCCGCAGTGATCGAAGTCCGGTTTTCCACAGGCCGGTCCTGGTCAGGGGCACCAATACCTGGACGGTGTCCGGGCCGAGCCGCGCAGAAGGTGAAGGTGGCGCCGTGGGCCCGGGTGGTGGCGGTCGTCGGGCCCCTGATACCTCCCGAAGCCGCTGGGGACGGGTGCATGCTTTCTCTGCTGGACCAGTGAAATCGAGTGGAGCGCCCTTTCCCGCCAGGGCCTCGGGCTAGGCTACTGCCGCATCGGGCACAGGCGATCACAGTGAGCGAGGAAACCGCGATGGGAAAGGCCGCACCGACCGGGCCACGGGCCGGGGCGTTGAGCGAGATCGTCGACGGGGTGTACGCGTGGGTGCAGCCCGACGGCACCTGGTGGGTCAACAACGCGGGTGCCGTGGCCGGTGAGGACGGGGTGCTGGTGGTGGACACCTGCGCGACCGAGACCCGCACCCGCCGCTTCCTGGACGCGCTCGGCACCGCCACGGCAGGCGCACCGATCCGCTGGGCGGTCAACACCCACCAGCACGGCGACCACACCTACGGCAACAGCGTGCTCCCCGACACCGCCGTGCTGATCGGCCAGACCGCCATGCGCGAGGCGCTCAGCGCGGACCCCCTGTTCGAGAACCCGCCTCCGGTCTGGGAGCCCGTCCCCGACTGGGGCGCGGTCACCCGCAGGCTCCCGTCCCTCACCCTGGACCGCGAACTCACCCTCCACCTGGGCGGGCGCCGGGTGGACCTGCACCACCCGGGGTACACCGCGCACACCCCCGGTGACGTGGTGGCCTGGCTGCCCGGGGAGCGGGTCCTGTTCACCGGTGACCTGCTCTTCCACGGGCTGACTCCGCTGGTGCTCATGGGCTCGCTCGACGGGGCGCTGCGCTCCCTGGAGTGGGTGCGCTCCTTCGCCCCGGACCACGTGGTGCCCGGCCACGGCCCGGTCCTGACCGGCAGCGAACTGGACGGAGTCCTGGCCGCCCACGAGCGCTACTACCGGTTCGTGCTGCAGACCGCCGGAGAAGCCGTCCGCGCGGGCCGCACCCCTCTGGAGTGCGCGCGCAGCACCGGCCTCGGGGAGTTCGCGGGCTGGGCGGACGCCGAACGGATCGTCATGAACCTCCACCGCGCCATGGCGGACCTGGCCGGGGAACCCCTGGACCTGGTCCGTTCCCTGACGGACACGGTCGAGTGGAACGGCGGCCCGATGCCCACCACACTGTGAAGGTCGGCACGGTGAACGGCGTGAGAACAGGAACCTGACTTCGGTACACGGTTCCGGCCTTGGCACCGGGGCGGAGCGCAGAGCCGGCTTCGGGGTGCGGCCCTGAACCGCGAAGTGCGCTTCTGAACTGCGTAGACGCTGGATTGTCGGTACCGGTCCGTAGATTGGAAACCAGTCGACACGGCCTCCGCCCCCGGAGGCACGCACCCCCTCTCCTCCTCTGCCTGGTGCCCGCCGTTCCTTCGGTGTGCCCGGGAACCGATCGCCGAAGGGTACGGTCCATGACCTCCACCAGCAGCACCCGCACCTACCTGGAACTTTCGGAAGAAGGCGGCGGCGCGCACAAGTTCTACGAGGTCATCGTGGACGGCACCGACGTCACCATCCGCTACGGGCGGATCGGTGAGCCCGGCCAGTCCCGCACCGCGGGCCACGCCACGGTCGCCAAGGCCGAGGCCACGGCGGCGAAGAAGATCGCCGAGAAGCGCCGCAAAGGGTACGAGCCGGCGGTGGCCGGGGTCCGCAAGCGGCGCGCCGTGACCCGGCGGAGCATCGTCAGCCAGCGGTCGACCGCGCGTCAGGCCCCGGTGCTGTGGCGGTTCCGCTCGGGTAGTCCCGCCTTCGGCATCTTCGTCGACGACGAGCGCTGCTGGGTCGGCAACGAGCGGGGAGACGTGTACACCCTGTCCCACCAGGGCGAGGTCACCGCCCGCTACGGCCTGCCGGACGGCGTCAAGTGCATCGTGGCCGACGACTTCTGGATCTACGCGGGCTGTGACGACGGCAAGGTCTACGACCTGGGCGCGAAGATCCCGCACGTGGCGTACGAGATCGCCGAGGACGTGGACATCTACTGGCTCGACATCCACGACGGCGTGCTGGGAGTCTCCGACGTCGCGGGCCGGATCACCGTGATTGACCACGAGGACGAGTTCCAGTGGGCACGGCGCAGCACGGGCAACTCCGCGTGGATGGTCCGCCACGACGAGGCCGGTGTCTACCACGGCCACTCCCGGGGCGTGACCATGTACGACGCGCGCACCGGAGACGAGCGCTGGTCAGTGCCGACCAGCGGCGCGGTGCTGTTCGGCTGGCAGGAGGGCGGGGAGGTCTTCGCCGCCACCGCCCGCAACTCCGTGGACCGCATCGGCAAGAACGGGGAACACCGGTCGACCTACCGCTGCGACGGCGCTGTCTTCTCCTGCGCGGCCTCCCCGGACGGCCGCTACGTCTTCGCGGGTGACAATCACTCCTCGGTCTACTGCTTCGCCCGGGACGGCCGCCGCCTGTGGAAGCTGGCGACGGGGTGCGGCTCGGCCTACTCGATGCAGTTCCACCAGGACCGGCTCTACATCGTCACCACCGACGGCTCCCTGGCCTGCATCGACGCGTCTGAGTCCGCCATCATGGCCGCCGAACAGGGCAGCGTCCCGGAGCCGGTCTGCGTCAAGGCTCCGGCCTGGGACGCGGTCACCCCCGCCACCGAACTGGAAACCGTTCGCGCGGCCGAGATCTCCGACGCCGACGGGATCGTCGTGGAGTGCGTGAACGAGGGCGGCCGACTGCGCGTGCGCGTGGTCTCCGACGGCTACGACCCCTCGCTGAGGGTGCAGTTCCCCAAAGACATCCGGCACCCGGGCGCCCGCTACGTCGTGGGTGAGGTCCTCACCTCCACCAGCGGCGGTTTCTACCGCGTTCGAGGCGACATCCGCCGCCTGCGCTGACCCCGAGACACAACCGGGGCCCGTGCGGGCACGGGTCCCCTACGAGTCACCAGTTCAGGCCGGGCGGGTCAGGCGGCTGCGGAGATCTCCGGTTCGGGGCCGCCGACCGGTTCGCTCTCCTTCTCGAAGCGGGAGGGGAAGGGGAAGCGGCGCTCCAGGAAGTCGCGGACCATGCGGCTCACCGCCTCCTGGCGTTCGGGCGGGGTGTCGCAGTCGTTGAGGCAGAGGAAGTCGTACTCCCCCTCCGCCGGATCCCCCGCGGCCAGTGCGGCGAGCCGGTCAGCCGCGGTGTCGGTGCCGATGTCCACGTATCTGGTCCGGTACTCACCGCGCACCCCGTAGCCGCTGAGCAGGGCGTAGTACTGGTGCAGCGTGGTGGCCATGGCGATGTCGTCCGGGTGCCGGAACCGGGAGGCGGCGGTGCGTTCCACGTCCTCGCGGTACCGCTCCTCCAGTTCCCGGTGCACTGCGCGAATCTGCGGGAAGGGGGCGTGCCGGATCTTGTGGGTGATGGTCGCGCCGAAGGACTCCAGGAAGAGTTCGCGAGCGTTCTTCCCGGCCCAGTTGGGCGCCACCTCCTCCGGGATGGGCGGGCCCACGCCGATCTGGTGCGAGGAGAACGGCAGCAGGGCGATCCCGTTGGCGTGGAAGAAGTGCTCGGCGCCGACCGGGCCGGCGAAGAACACGTCGTCGTTGAGGTAGAGGTAGCGCTCGGAGAGGCCCTCGATGTGGTGCAGCTGGGTCTCGATCGCCCGTGAGCTGAAGACCGGCAGAACGCTGGGATCGGTGAAGATGTCACGGTGGTCGACCACCGTGATGCCCGGCTGGCTCACGTCCAGCCAGCAGGGGACCTGGCTGTCGGTCACCACGTAGATGTTCCGGACGAACGGCGCGTACATCTGCAGGGAGCGCAGCGAGTAGCGGAGTTCCTCGTGGTCGGTGTAACGGGAGACGTTGGCGGCGTGTGAGGCCAGGTCCGAGCGCTGGCCCCGGTGCTGGGCCCGCTTGTCGGCGTGCACCGGGTCGGAGCCGTCCACCCACGTGTAGACCACGTCGACGGGGAAGGCGACCTCCTCGGCCCGCCGGTGGGAGAAGGGCCGGTAGGTGGGAAGCTCGCGGTCCTGGACAGTGAGGGTGGCCGGGACGCGTTCGGCGGGGGGCAGGACATCCGCGATCCGGTTGGGGCGCGGGGCCAGCAGCGCGTCCGCCATGGCCTCGACGGGGACCTTGACCCGGAGCCTGTCCAGGGCCTGGGCCGCTCGTTCGCTCTCCAGCACGGAGCTGCCGTCCCGCCAGAACTCCACGTCACAGCCGTACTCGAGCCCGGCGAACAGATCTCCCCGCGGGGAGAGCAGCTGTTCGGCGAAGCGAATGATCAGTCCCGACTTGACGGCGTCGCTCAGGGCGCCGTCGACGTAGGCGCAGTAGTGGGCGGCCACACCCTGCGCTCCGGGCTTGACGGCGTAGACGGCGCTGTTCGCGTGGAGTTCACGCATGGCGGTCAGGAAGGCCTTCTTGTCCGAGCGGTGCACGCCCACGACGTGGCGCAGCGGGGAGCGGCCCGGAACCATGAAGTGGTCGATTCCGGCGCTGCGCAGCGCCTCGGTGACCAGGTCCAGGTTGCGGGCGGAGGCGTCGGCGGCGGTGAAGTGCCGAACGACCCGGCCCAGCAGTGCGCTCGGTTCCTGGGGTCGGGCCTGCCCGCCACCCTTGTCCATGTCCGTCTCCGCGTCCGTCTCGCCCGGCGGCGCGGTGAAGGCGCGCAGCTGGGGGTCCTCGGCCAGGAGGGCGGCGCGGCGAGCGGCGGTCCTGGCCCGTCGGCGCTCCTCGGCGGCCCGGGCCGCGGCGGCTTGGCGCTCCTCCTCCCGTCGGGCTCGGACGGAGGGCGGGAGCAGGCGTTCAGCGGTGCGCTTGGCGCGTGCTGCCAAGGACATGGACATCCTTTCGGTTGGTGGCGCGCCTCGGCTCTGGACCGGTTCCGCCCCTGAGTCGTGACCGGGGGATGGCGTTCGGAGGCCACACTGTCCTGACCCGCGAGTCACTCGCCCGGATGACACGATCACATACGAGAAACTGAACAAAGACCCACCTGCGACCGAATCGCGACCGGACAGGCCTCGTGGTGACCCGATGCGTCCACAACCTCCGCCCAGGGTGAAGGATCAGTCCGGGGCGGTGACCCGGATCTTGGACTGGCCGTGCGGTCGCTCCTCCCAGTCCTCCATGAAGCGTGCCCGCAGCCCGTGCTCGGCAGCGAGGTCGATCAGGGTCTCGGCGCGGTAGTAGAAGTCCTCCCGCAGCACGTGGTGTTCGGCCCCCTCCGTGCGGTCGAAGGTGAAATCGAAGAACCCGCCCCGGGCGAGCACCCTGCCCACGTGGGCCAGGCACTCGTCGATCACCTCCAGGGGCGAGTGCGAGAAGACGCTGTGCGCGTGGACGACGTCGAAGGCGCCTTCGGGGAGGAAGTCGAAGGTCAGGTCCTGGGTGAGGGTCAGGTGCGGCAGTTTGTGCTGGAGGCCGCGTGCGGCGTCGGAGGCCATCACCGCGCGGTAGTAGGAGACGTGGTCGCGGTGGATGAGGCGGAGTCGCAGGTCGCGCGCGGAGCGGAGCACGTAGGGCCCGATCCGCCCGGGGGGCGCAACGCGTAGCGGATCCGGTGGCTAAGTGAGGAGCGATCCGCGTCGAGGGGATCGGTGGGCTGCTTCGGCATCGGTTTCCCGTGCTCTTCCGTCGGTAGGCCATCACGCTGGGATGGCATCCCCTCACGGGTGGACTTCCCCGCCAAGGGAGCAAAGCCCGCTGACGGGGGCCGCCTTCGGCCAACGCGTACCGGGCGCTTTTCGAGGACCGCCGGGGCTCCCCCGACGACCGCGGAGCGGACCCACCGCTGTTTCGGAGGCAAAGTGCTGGTCGCACTACCCCCGGCCCGGGTGAAATCACCGCAAACATGCGCCAAGTATCCCTTTTTTCGACCTTACGCCCTTCTTTGGGTGTTTCGCTGTTGCACAGACATGTCGTTCAGACGAACACAGGGGTGGGGGCACGATGGCGGAGGAGAGCGCGCAGCTGCGCCATGCCAGACCGCGGGGGCCGCGGAGCAACTGGTTCCCGTTGGGGGTCACCGCGGTAGTGGTCGCGGTACTGACCGGGGGGTGGGCGCTGGTGAACTCGGCTCTGCCCAAGACCGAGGAGATAGCCGAGGGCCAGAGCATGATGCTCGGGTCCAGCGAAACTCACGAGGCCTCGGTGACCTTCGACGACGGCTGGGAGCTCGATGCGGGCTCCAGCTCCCAGGGGCAGCAGTACCTCTTCACCAAGGGGCCGGTGAACCTCATTGTGAGCGTGGTGCAACCGGTGGAGAGCGCCACCGCCAGCGAACTGTGGGAGGGCATGCGCGACATCGTCCGGGTCAGTGACGCCTCGGCGGCTCTGGGCGAACCGAAACCCATCACGTCGGAGAGCGGCGCGGAGGGGCTCACCGGCGACATGCACATCCGGCAGCACACCGGTTCGGCGACCGTCTTCCCCGCCCCGCGCGAGGACTTCGCGGTGGAGGCACAGGTCTTCGGCGCCAACGCCAGCCAAACCGAACTCGCCGACGCGGAGAAACTGCTCCAGTCGCTCCGGTTCGACCGGTCCTCCGGAGGCACCTCATGAGCCATGCGCACCCCGAACCCCGCGTTCCGTCCACCGCTGGCGGCCAGGTGCCCACCCCCCGGGAGTCCGGACAGGGCAACGAGGGCACCGAACGCCTGCCCGCGCAGAGAACGGCCCCGGAACCGCCACGCACACAACGTCTGCCGAGCCTGGTCGCCATGGTGCTCTTCGGAGTGCTCTGCCTGGGCGGTTTCGGCTACACCCTGCTGAACTTCACCGGGGCGATCCGGGTCTTCACCGCCGAAGCCGTGGTCTCGATGATCCTGCTCGCCGGGGTGGGGGTACTCGGGTTCTGGATCCTGCGCCGTATCCGCCCGGTCCGGGCCCCGAGCCTGACGTTCTCGTTACTGGCCCTGATCTGGGGCATGACCGGAGCGATCGGGCTGGCACTGGTCGCCAACCACCAGCTGATATCCGCGTGGTCCCGGGCCGGTGGCCTGGAGTTCGGCTCCGCCTGGGGTGCGGCGCTGACCGCGCCGATCAACGAGGAGCTGCTCAAGGTCACCGGGGTCGTGCTGATCGCGGTCATCGCCCCGCGCGCGGTGCGCGGACCGATCGACGGTTTCATCATGGGTGCCCTGGTGGGGCTGGGGTTTCAGCTGGTGGAGGACCTCACCTACGCGCTCAACATGATCACCATGCAGGGGGCCACGGAGGGGATGGCCTCGGTGGTCCAGACGCTCTTCCTGCGGGTCGGCCTCACCGGGTTGGGTTCGCACTGGGCGATGTCGGCCGTGGCGGGTACCGCGATCGGCCTGCTGGCCGCCGCGGCCTGGCGGCCCGGAGCCCGCCGGGGGGTGGGTGCGCTGCTCCTGCTGCTGTTGGCGATGGGCGTGCACTGGTTCTTCGACTCACCGCTGATGGGGAACCTCCTCGGGATCCTCGTCAAGACCCTGGCCGTGTTCCTGGCCGCCGTGCTCGTGTACTTCGTGGCGCGGCACGCCTACCGCGGCCGAGTACGCCAGTCCTTGGCCGAACAGGGCGAGGAGCTGGGCATCCGCCGTTCGTCTGCGGTGGCCCTGGCCAACCGCCACGGCCGCCGCAACGAACTGAGCCGGGTGGCGCACCCGGAGCGGCCCGCGGTCCGTGCCCGGCAGGAACAGATGGTGGCGGCGGCCGAGGACCGTGCGTCGGAGTACCGCGGCTGAGGAACCGCTGGAGCCCTCGGAGCCAAACGGTCCGGGGGCTCCGCCGTGTCCGGAGCCTTCGGGTTCAAAGAGCTCCTCAGTGTCCGGAGCCCTCGAGTTCGGAGTCTTCGGGCACTGGGAAATCCCGGTGACCGTTCCGGGCCGCTGCTGCACAATCGGGGCATGAACGATGTCGTCATCCGCACCGCCGGCCCCGAGGACCTGCACGCCGTCGCCGAACTCCGGTGGTTGTGGGAACAGGAGAACCGCGGCACCCCCGACCTGACGCTCGACGAGTTCGTACCCCGGTTCGTGGACTGGGGCAAACAACACCAGGGCTCCCACCACTGCTTCGTCGCGGCCCTGGACGGGTCGGTCGTCGGCATGGCCTGGCTGGCTATCACCCCGCGCGTGCCGCAGCCGCGATCGTTCGAGCGGGCCTCGGCTGACATGCAGTGCGTGTACGTGCGCCCGGAGCTGCGCGGCGGCGGCCTGGGCGGTCAGCTGGTCGAGGCGGTGCTGGAACTGGCCCGAGAACTCGGGGTGGAGCGGGTGACCGTCCACTCCAGCGACCGGGCGGTCTCCGCCTACACCCGCCACGGGTTCGCCGTGTCCCCGATCCTCCTGCAGACCGGGCCAGGTGCCGCTGTCGTTACCTGACCAGGCGCTTGCCGCGCGGCAAGCGGGCCGCGCCGCGAGCAGGCCGCGCCGCGAGCAGGCCGCGCGGATTTCCTCTTCGTCCGCTGGCCGGTCCTCTCACCCGCCGGAGGCCTGAAAGAGGCATCAGCACAGGCCAGAGGGGGTTCGAAGGAAGGATGGGAGGCGGAAGGGGCTCGACAGGAGGAGGTTCGGCCGTTCCCGCCCCGGAGTAGGAGGTGCCCTCGTACCCTGGACTCCGCGTCTCCCCAGGGAAGGACGGCAGCGCGATGCCCGTGGACGGCACCCCGGACCCACACGAGGTCGAGGTCTCCTTCGGTACCCGTCTCAGACTGAACCGCACCAGGCGCGGCCTGACCAGGGAGGTGTTGGGCGGGCTGGTGGGCCGCTCGGCCTCGTGGGTCAAGGCCGTGGAGACCGGTCGTCTGGGCACTCCGAAACTCCCGATCCTGCTGCGCCTGGTCGAGGCGCTGCGGATCCGCGACCTCGCCGAGCTCACCGGTGAGCAGTCCGTTCCGGTGGAGCTGTTCACGGGTCCGGGGCACACCCTGCTGCCGAGGGTGCGGGCGGCGGTCAACGCCCTGCCTGGGTGGGACGACCGGCCCTCCCCACCGACAGAAGAGTTGCGTGCCCGGCTGGCCGGGGCCTGGCGGGCCCGGCACTCGGCACCCAACCACCGGGAGGTGGTGGGCCGGTTGTTGCCCGGGCTGTTCGAGGACGCGCAGCGGGCGGTGCGCCAGGCCGAGGACGGGGCCGCACGGGCCTCGGCGCAGTCGGTGCTGTCAGAGGTGTGCTCGCTCGCGCAGTTCTTCATCGCCTACCAGCCCGCGCAGAGTCTGCTGTGGCGGGTGGCCGAGCGCGGCATGGTGGCCGCACAGGAGGCCGAGGACCCGCACGCGCTGGGGGTGGCCGCCTGGCTGCTGGCCCAGGCGCACCGGGACGCGGGCGACTGGGAGGCCGCCGACGCGGTCACCGAGGATGCCAGCCGCCATCTGGTCCGGCACCTGCCGGACGGGAACCGGGACGTGCTGGCGGTCTGGGGCTCGCTGCGCTTCGAGGCGGGGTACACGGCGGCGCGGCGCGGGGAGGCCGGAACGGCGTGGCGGCACTGGGACAGCGCGCGCCGGGCGGCCGAACGTCTGCCCGCGTCCTACTACCATCCGGTGACCTCGTTCTCCCGACCGGTGCTGGGCGCGCACGCGGTGACCGTGGCGGTGGAGCTGCGCGGTGGTCACGAGGCGGTGCGCCAGGCCGAACGAGCCCCGGCGGAGGCGATCCCGTCGCGGCCGCGCAGGGCCCGGCACCGGATCGAGCAGGCCCGCGCCCATCATCTGGCGGGGCAGCCGGGGGAGGCCATGCGGGTGCTGGAGGCGGCGCACGAGGCCGCCCCGGAGACGATCCGGTACAACGGCTTCGCCCGGCGGATGGTGCTGGAGGAACTGGAGTCACGCCAGGCACGGCGCCGGGACCGGGCGGGTGGGCTGGCCCTACGGATCGGTTTGCTGTCCTGACCGGACCGGGCATCTACTCCTGGGAAGCACCGGTGGGAACCAAGGCGCAGGGGATACATTCTGTACCCCTCGGATCTTGACAACTACCTAGAGTTACCCAATGTCAGAGCCCCGGGCAGGGCAAGGGGGTGCCCGGGGCCCGTTCAACAGTTCAGGGGGCGCCGTGGGCGACGCCGCCACCATCGAGGCCAAGAACCGGTCGGCCCTGGAGGCATGGGCGCGGGCCATGCACGCGCCGGTCGTGCCAGTAGCCGAGAACTGGTGGTCGATCACCTACCAGGCGGAGGCCGGGCTGCCCGACGGCAGCCGGGTGCGCTGCCGCTATCGGTACGTGATCCCGCGCCAGGCCGCGCTGCGGCGCTGGAAGCGCACGTATGTGGTGGGGCTGGTCCATGCCGAGGGCCAGGCGCGGTGCCATCACGTCCGGCAGGTGATCCCGGTGGGCGACACCGAGGCCGAGGAGCGGCACCGGGCCGAACTCATCGCCTCCGCGCTGGTCACCACCGAACGCCATGCCGAGTGCGGGGCGAGCATCAGCAACCTGGAGGTCTACGTAGTGGAACGGGCGACCCTGTGGAAGCCCGGGGTGGCGCGGTACTAGGGAGTAGGTATTGGCTGTGGTCCGCTGAAGGCCGGGGGCGGAGCACACGGGCAGTGCCACCGAAGCGAGCCCGCGCAGCACGGCCGCCCCGCCGACCAGCGGCTGCGCCGCTTCCTGGGCACCACCAGCGGGCGCGAGATCCGGTACGGCCGGGTGCTCGTGGAGGCGCTGGACCCGACCCTGATCCCCGCGCCCCTCGTCCACGCCCTCGACCGCGGATGAGCCCGCCGAGCCGGTGGCCACCACCACTGCCGCCACCGCTATCAGGGCCACGGCCGCTGCCGCGACCAGATCGGCGATCTGTTGCTTTCGGCGTGTTCGTGGTTACGTTGGGGGCATGGCAACGCTACGGCGACGTCTGCTCAGACTCCTCACGAAGTTCAACGTCAACGTGCACGATCTCGGGCCCGGGGCCGTGGTCCTCGAACGCCGCGGCGACTACCGGGTCTCGCGGAGCGACAAGCGCTCCTGGGCCGTGACCAGGGACACTTCCGGTTCCGCGGGCCTGTCGGCGGCCGTCCCCGAACCCGTGCCGCTCGGCCCCGGCGCGACGCTGTCCGTGGCACGGGACATGCCCCCGGCGGCGGAGCTCGCGCTGCACAAGAAGGCCCAGGAGTACCTGGGCGCGCGGCACATCGCCTCGCTGCTGCGCCACTACCGGGTGAACTGCGTCTTCGACGTGGGTGCCAACATCGGACAGTACGGTCAGCAGCTGCGCGCGCACGGCTACCGGGGCCGCATCGTCTCCTTCGAGCCGGTCGCCGCCGTGGCCGACAAGCTGCGGCAGGTCACCGAGGACGACCCGGACTGGTGGGTGCGCCCGTTCGCCCTGGGCCGGGAGGACCGCACAGACAGCATCAACGTCGTGCACGGCTCCATGAGTTCGATGCTGGGGCCAACCGAGTTCGGCGACACCCGGTACAAGCGGTTCCGCAAGACCCGGACCCAGGAGGTCATCCTGCGCCGCCTCGACGGACTCCTCGACGAGGCCCTCGCCGGTATCGCCGACCCGCGCCCCTACCTGAAGCTCGACACCCAGGGCTTCGACCTGGAGGCCTACGCTGGGGCGGGCGAGCGTATCCGGGAATTCGTCGGGATGCAGTCAGAGGTGGCGCTGATACAGATCTACGAGGGCATGCCGCGTATGGATGAGGCGATCCGGACCTATGAGGCGGACGGTTTCGAGATCACCGGCATGTACCCGGTCACCCGGGAGGAGAGCACCGGGCGGGTGCTGGAGTTCGACTGCGTGATGGTGCGCGCCGACGCGTTGCCCGCCGAGGGCTGAGGAGAACGGCGGACCGACCGGCACAGCCGCAGACACCGGCCCCACCGCAGGGCAGGTGTGGGTCAGGGCAGCAGTGCGACCATCAGGTCGTCGAACGGGCGGCTCGGCGCCTGATGGCAGTCCGGGCCGTCCCCCACCACCTGTGACCAGGCCGAGCTAGCCTCCGCACGCCACTGTTCGGTGTCGGCTCGTACCTGCGCCAAGCCGGGGTGTTCGCCCTCGACCACCTCACCGGTGCGCGCATCCAGCGCGACCGCCCGGGGCCCTTCGGGGGTGATGTCGTCGTGGTGCTCGACGTACGCCAGCTCTTCGTCGGTCCGCACCCGCTCACCGTTGTTCCACTGGTTGGCGTACCCCGGCCCGACCCCGGGGTGCGGGAAGCGGTAGGTCCACAGTTCCTCCCCGGTCCGGCTGTCCAGGGCGACCGGCCCGTGTTCTCCACAGCTGAGGGACTCTGACCAGGAATTCTGGCTAGGAAACCTGGTCGGCGAGCCGTTGCTCCAGCTGGTCGAGGACGAGCGCCAGCCCGTAGGGGAACTCGTCGCCGTAGGCGTATTCCCGGCCGGCCACCAGCTCGGCGACGAACTCCGCCAGGTGGGGGTAGACGTCCGGGGGCGGTGCGAGCTCCGCGGTGAACTCCTCGGCGCCCTCGCCTGGGGCGAAGGGCAGGTGCAGTTCGGTCAGCACGAACCCGTAGACGTAGGAGTCGAGCGCCGAGTAGGCGTGGGCCGCCAGGCGCACCGGAAATCCGTTGGCGCGCAGGCACCCCAGTACCGCGTCGTGGTGGTGCAGCAGCGCCGGGCCCGGGGAGCTGCGGGACTCCATCAGCCCCAGCGCCCACGGATGCCGGGCGAGCACGGCGCGGGCCGAGGCGCACCGGGCCTCCATCGCCTGCCGCCAGGGCTGTCCGGCGCTTGGGGGTTCGATGCGGGCGAAGATCCAGTCCACCATCGCGTCGAGCAGGGCTTCCTTACCGGAGACGTGGTGGTAGAGCGACATCGCCTCCACCCCCAGTTCCCGGCCGACACTGCGCATGCTCACCCCGGTCAGCCCGCCGCGATCGGCGACCGCGATCGCCGCCTCGACCACGCACTCACGGTTCAGCGCTGGGCGCTCGACCATTTTCACCTCACCGACTCTTGTGGACTTACACCTGTAAGGGTACCGTTTTCCAGAACAGGTGACTTACATGTGTAAGGGAGCTCCCATGAAGGCTGCGATCGTCGAGAGGTACGGGGCTCCGGACGTGGTCCGCCTCGTCGAGTCACCCACCCCCGAACCACGGACCGGGCAGGTGCGCGTGCGAGTGGCCGTCACGGCGGTCACCGCGGGGGACGCCCGGATCCGCGGCGCCCGCTTCCCCAAGGGGTTCGGCCCGCTGGCCCGGCTGATGTTCGGGGTACGCGGCCCGCGGCGTAAGGTGCTGGGCAACGTGTTCTCCGGGACCGTGGACGCCGTCGGCGCGGGGGTCACCGATCTCTCCCCCGGGGACGAGGTGTGCGGCATGACCGGGCCGGGGATGGGCGCGCACGCCGAGTACGTGGTGGTCGCGGCTGCAAGGGCCGTGCCCAAGCCTGCCGGGGTGAGCCACGAGGACGCGGCCGGGGTGCTGTTCGGCGGGACCACCGCGCTGTTCTTCCTGCGGGACAAGGCCGCACTGAAACCGGGCGCCTCGGTGCTGGTCAACGGGGCGTCGGGGGCGGTGGGCACCAACGCCGTTCAGCTCGCCAGGCATTTCGGCGCGCGGGTCACCGGGGTGACGAGCACACCCAACCTGGCCCTGGTCACCGAGCTGGGCGCCGAGCACACCGTCGACTACACGAGCACCGACCTTGCCTCCCTGACCGACCGGTTCGACGTCGTCCTGGACACCGTCGGCAACCTCTCCCCCACCTCCGGACGCAGACTGCTCAACGGCGGCGGAGTGCTGCTCCTGGCCGCGGCCGGGCTGTGGGAGCTGGTCGGGGCCCGCGGCAACGTCCGAGCGGGTGCCGCGCCGGAGCGCCCCGAGGACTTCGCGTTCCTGCTGGGGCTGGTGGCCGAGGGCAACCTCACCCCGGTCACGGATCGGATCGACCCGATCGAGGAGATCGCGCAGGCCTACCGGCGGGCGGACTCGGGCCGCAAGGTCGGCAACGCGCTGATCCGACCCTGAGTCCGCAGCACCACTAACCGCGCCGCCCCGCCAAAACGTGCGGCCGACCGGTTGCCCAACAGTCACTCACGCGCGGGCAGGATGGAGCCTGTAGGGGTGACGGTTCGCGAACAGGGCGCCGTAACCAGGCACGACGCGGCCCAGGCTCACACGCCCGGCTGCTTCTCCAGACCAGAGACGAAGGCGTTGACCTCCTCGGCGGTGGTGTCGGGGTGTTCCAGGTGAGGGGCGTGACCGCAGTCGGGGACCTCTACCCGGTGGACCGGGCCGCGGGCCCCGGCCTCGATGGCGCGGAGCTGGGCCGCGGTGCCGTACCGGTCGTGCTCACCCTGGACGAGCAGGACGGGGCAGTCGACGTCCGACAGCTCCTCCTCGATGTTCCAGTCGCGGAACCCCGGCGACAGCCACACTCCCGACCAGGACCGGAACACGCCCTCGGGGTCGTCGTGGTACAGGGCGAGCTTGCGTGCCAGGCGGCCCTCGTCGAAGGCCGACACCGCCGAGGAGACACCCTCTACGGTCTCCGGCTCGACGAACACGTGCGGGGCCATCGCCACCAGCCCGGCCACGGGGTACCGCGCGGCGTGGAGCAGGGCGATGGACGCGCCGTCACTGTGCCCGACCAGGACCGGCCGCTCGATACCGAGCCCGGCGGCGAACTCCGGGAGCGCCCGGTGGGCCTCCTCGTGCAGGTAGTCGGCACTGCGCGGTACGCGCAGCGGCTCCGACCCGCCGTACCCCAGGCGGGAGTACACCACGGCCGTGCGGCCCGTGGCCCGCGCCACGCGTTCCGGCAGCCGCGACCACGTGGCAGCGCACCCCAGTCCCTCGTGCAGGAAGACCAGGCTGCCCGGCCCGGGTTCGCCCCCGACCACCCGGAACTCGACCGAGCCCTCCGACAGAGTCGCGCGCGGCACCCGTCATCCCCTCCTCCGTTGCGGTTCGTTCACCAGTCCAGGCCGTCGGCGTCGAACATGTCGTACCCCAGCGCGGCCCTGCCCACGTAGTCCAGGCACGCGTCCGGTTTGGCGGGCATCACCGAGCAGAACGCGGTCTCCCGCTGCAGGCGCTCCAGTGCGCCGCCCCGCCGCAGCGCGGCGGAACCGCAGATGCGGACGGCGTCGGCCGCCAGGCGGGGGCCGAGCTCCCCGACGGCGTACTTGGCCGCGTGCACCGCGGTGTTGGCCCCCACAGTGCCCCTGCGCTCGTCGACGCGCCGGGCCGCCTCGTACACCAGAGCCCGGGCGGCGTCGACCGCCACGCACAGCCGGCCCACCTCGGCGCGAACGGCCTCCGAGGCACGGCGGCGTTCGTCCCCCGCGACGTGGGCGACCACCTCCTCGCGGATCGCCTCGCACATGCCCAGGTAAGCGCCCGCGTACCCAGCCGCCATCCAGTGCGGCTCACGCACCAGCTTGAACAGGGACATCCCCTCCACACCGAGGAAGAGCCGCTCCCGGCCCACCTCCACTCCGGTCAGCGTCATCGCGGCGGTCGCGGTGGCGTTCAGCGCGGCGCCCTCCCAGTAACCGCCGAACGACACCCCCGGCTGGTCGCGTGACACCACGAAGTGGGAGACCTCATCAGCGTGTTCGGAGTCCTGCGGGCGGGCGGTCACCACGTAGTGGTCGGCGACACCCGACAGGGAGACGAAGGACTTGGTGCCGTCGATGACGAACCCGGTCGGCGTCCGGCGGTAGGTCGCCCGGATTCCGCGGAGCCTGGCCCCCGTCCCCGGTTCGGAGACGGCCGAGGCGAACATGCGCCCGTGCTCGACCACCTCGTCGAACACCCAGTCCCGGAACCGCGCCGCGGCGGCGGGCAGTTCGGCCCCGGCCGACTCGCACAGGCCGCCGATGGCGACGTTGTGCATGTTGAACCCGAGCGCCACCGAGCCGTCGCCGGTGGCCAGGGTCTCCAGGGCGCGCGTGTACTCCAGGAAGGTCATCCCCTCCCCTCCCGCGGATCGGGGAACCAGGAGAGCGAGCATCCCGGCCTCGCGCAGGGTCGTGTAGGCCGCGCGCGGATCGGCCCGGCCCTGGTCGATGTCGGCAGCTCCGGGAGCCAGCCCTTCGGCGGCGGCCCTGATCCGGTCCTCGGCCGCTACATCGGTGGTGGTCATGTGCGTTCCCTCGTCCTTCGGTCAGTTCTCGACGGGCAGCCCGAGCCCGCGGGCGACGGAGACGCGCAGCAAGTCGTCGGGGCCGGCGTAGACGGAGGCCGCCATGGGGGTGGCCAGGTCCGCGGTGAGTCCGGATTCCTCGACGAAGGAGCGCGCGCCGCCGAGCATCGCGGCCCACCGAGTGAAGGCCTGGTGGTCCTCGGCCACGGAGATCTTGGTCAGCGCGGCCTCGACGCCGACCGCGGCCGGGCTCTCGCCCGCGTCCAGGCGTGCGGCCATCGCGTAGACGAGCCTGCGGGAGCGCATCAGGGCCAGGGCCATGTCGGCCACGCGGGCGGCGACCAGGTGGCTCTCCCCCATCCGACGGCCGAAGTGGCGCCGGGTGCGGGCCCACTCGACGGTGCGGTCCAGGACGCGCCGCATCGGCCCCAGCGCGTAGGCGGGGAGCAGGGCCCGCTCCCAGGCCGTCGTGGCGTTGAGCACGGCCAGGCCCGCGCCCTCGCGTCCGACCAGGGTTCGCGGTCCGAGCCGCACCCGGTCGAAGTCCAGTGCCCCCATGGGCACCTCCACGAGCGCGGTCTTGGCGAAGGGCTCGCTCCTGCTGACCCCGGGCGCCGACAGGTCGACCAGGAACGGGGTGAGCACGAACGGGTGCCCGCCCTCGGAGGTACGGGCGAAGACGAGCGCGGTGTCGGCGACCGGCGCGGCGGTGACGTAGGCCTTGCGTCCGGTGAGCACGTACCCGCCGTCGGCGAGCGGTTCGGCGCGTGTGGCCATCGACAGCGGGTCGCTGCCGCCCCCTTCTTCGGTAAGCGCGTGGCACAGCAGGGCCGCCCCGCCCTCCACGTCTCCGAGGGCGCGCCACTGCCCGGGGGTCAGGATAGACCGCAGCGGTGCCTGCAAGCCGAACCTCTGGGAGGTGAGCGCGTAGGTCAGCCCGGCCCCGACCCCGGCCCGGCCCACCCCCTCCAGGGCGGCGACCTCGCGGGTGACGGGGCCGAGCCCTTCGGCGTCCCCGCCCGCCGCGATGGCGTCGGTCAGGGCCCGCCACCGGTCACGGTAACCGACGCCCCGGCAGCTCTCGAGAGCGAACGCGGCCCTCTTCGAGGCGTCGGCCACCGCCGCCTCGATCTCCGGGCTCTGCACCAGTACGTCGTCTGTCACCACACGCTCCCGGCGCCGGCGCCGCGGACCTCCTCGACCGCCTTCCACAGGGCGGCGGGCGTGCGGAAGTTCGCCGCCACCACCGCCTCTTCGGGGAAGGCGATGCCCAGTCGCTTCTCGACCCGGCTGACGATCCGCATGATGGTCAGCGAGTCGAGCAGTCCGGACACCAGCAGGGGCGTGTCCGGTCCGATCTCCCCGTCCGCTACGGCGTGGGACTCGCTGACGGCGTCGCGGATCTCCGCGCACAGGGCTTGGACGTCGTCCACCTGATCACTTCCTCGTCGTTGGGACCGCGGCCAGGGCCTGGCGGTCGGTCTTGCCCCGGGAATTCAGCGGCAGGGCGCCGGTGAACACGATCTGGTCGGGGGTCATGGCAACGGGCAGGGCGGCGCGCACGGACCGCTCCACCTCGGTCTCGGGGGCCCGGGCCTCGACGTGGAGCATGATGCGTCCGCCGCCGGGCCCGCCCGGTGTCCACGTGGCCGCGCACGCCCGGACCTGGTCGAGCCCGCCCACGACGGCCTCGATCTCGCCCAGGTCGATCCGGTGGCCGCTCCGTTTGACCTGGTGGTCGCGGCGGCCACGCAGGTGGAGGCGGCCCGCGTCGTCCCGGCAGGCCAGGTCCCCGGTCAGGTAGGCCTGCCGGGCCACCCCGTCGCCGCACACCAGCGGCACCGTGGCGGGGTGTGCTCGGCGGCCGTCGAGGTATCCGCTGAGGACGGAGGGTCCGGCCACCGCGATCTCGCCCTCGTCCGCCGCGACCGCGCCGGAGTCGTCGACCAGCTCGACACGGGTTCCCGGCAGGGCCGTGCCGATCGGGGTCCCGTCCTTCTCCGTCCAGTCCGGCGGCAGCCGCTGGAAGGTGCACACGTTGGTCTCGGTGGGGCCGTACAGGTTGTAGAAGGCCGCGCCGTCGAGGAGGCCGGTGTAGCGGCGCAGGGCCGCCAGGGGGAAGGGCTCGCCCGCGAACACGGCCAGCCGCAGGTCGCGCGGGGGCCGCTCGGCGATCCCGCCCCGCTCCAGCATGGCCGTGTACAGGGTCGGCACGGCGTACAGGACGGTGATCCGTTCCCGGCCGAGCCAGTCGACCGCGTCCCGGGGGAAGGCCTTGTATTCCTCGGGCATGACGCACACGCACGCTCCGGCCAGGGCTCCGCCGAAGAGGTCGAGGGTGCTCAGGTCGAAGGTGAGCGAGGCCTGCGCGCCGATGCGGTCCCCGGGGCCGATACCGAGTTCACCGACCGCCCAGTCGGCGAAGTACCGCACGTTACCGTGGGACAGCAGCACACCCTTGGGGCGGCCGGTGCTGCCCGACGTGAACAGCAGGTAGCCCCCGCCGGGGGTGCGCGGGGCGGGCGCCCCGGGGGTGTCCAGGGGCACGACGGGGAATCCGGCGGCCTCCCGAACGGGTCCGCCACCTGCCCGCTCGGCACACGCGCGCACACGCTCGGCCGCGGCGGCGGTCGCGGGTGAGGCGACCAGGAGGGCCAGTCCGGCGTCGGCCATGCGCGCCGTGCGCTCGACGGGGTCGGTGACCTCCAGCGGTGCGGCGACGGCACCCAGGCGCAGCAGGGCGTGGATCACCGCGACGGCGTCCAGGCCCCTGTGCTGGTACACGCCGACGTGGTCGCCCTCGCGTACCCCCGCGCCGGCCAGGGCCCCGGCCAGGTCTGCGACCAGTGCGTCCAGTTCCGCGTAGGTGGAGACGCGGTCGCCGTCGCTGACGGCGGGGCGGTCGGGGTACTCGCGTGCGGCGGCGGACAACAGGGCGTCCAAGCGGGTGGGCCGCCCAGTGGTACCCGTCGGATCGGCGTTCATCGGGCAGCTCCTTCCGCTGTCTTCTCCAGGAGCGCGGCGAGCGCCTTCTTGTCCGCCTTCCCGACCGGGGTGAGCGGCATGGCGTCGAGCGCGCGTACCTCGTCCGGCACCTTGTAGGCGGCCAGTCCGCGCTCGGCGAGGAAGCCGACGAGGTCGCGGCGGGTCGGTGTGCCCTGTCCGGTGGTCTCGACGAAGGCGACCGAGCGCTCACCGAGCACGGGGTCGGGCGCAGGCACCAGGGCGGCGGAACGGATCGTCGGGTGGGCGGCCAGGTGCCCCTCGACCTCGGTGGCCGCGATCTTCTCCCCGGCCCGGTTGATCTGGTCCTTGCTGCGCCCGGCCACGATCAGGTGGCCCGTCGGAACGCGGCGGACCCGGTCGCCGGTGCGGTAGAAGCCGTCGGCGGTGAAGCTCCTGGCGTTGTGCTCGGCCGCGCGGTAGTAGCCGCGCAGGGTGTAGGGGCCGCGGGTGAGCAGCTCGCCGACCTCGCCCTCAGGGACTTCGGCGCCGTCCTCGTCGACGACGCGCACCTCGTCCGCCTCGGAGATCGGGCGGCCCTGGGTGGTGGTGACGATCTCCGGCGGGTCGGTGGGCCGGGTGAGGCAGATCAGCCCCTCAGCCATGCCGAAGATCTGCTGAACCGTGCAGTCCAGCTCGGCGACCATCCGCTTGGCGACGTCGTCCGCCAGGCGCGCGCTGCCCACCTGCAGGATCTGCAATGTGGACAGGTCGGCGGCCCCGGCGGCCGCCTCCTCCAGCCACAGCGGGGCGAGCTGGGGATTGATGGAGGTGACGGTCACCCCCTCGGCCTCGACGAGGGACTGGCACAGCGCCGGGTCCGGGTCGGGCGCCATTACGACGGTGCCGCCGACGGCGAGCGCGCCCAGCACCCCGGGGCAGTTCATCGTGTAGTTGAACGCCACGGGCAGAACCGCGAGGTAGACGGTTTCGGGGCCGAGCCCGCACACCTCGCCCGCGGCTCGCGCGTTGTAGAGGTAGTCGTCGTGGGTTCGCGGGATGAGCTTGGGCAGGCCGGTGGTGCCGCCCGAGAGCAGTAGCAGCGCCATGTCCTCGGACCGGGCCCCGTGGGGCGGGAGCGGCTCGGCCGGGCGGGCGCCCTCCAGGTCGGAGTAGGCGGTGAAGCCGTGCTCCCCCGGGTCACCGACCACGATCACGTGGCGCAGTGACGGGGCGGCCCCGCGTACGGTCTCGGCGAGGTCTCGGTGGTCGAAGCGCGCGTGGGTGTCGGGGATGACGTACGCGGACGCCTCGCTGAGGCGGGCCAGGTGGGTCAGTTCGGCGTGCCGGTGGCCGGGCTGGGTGTGCACGGCCACCGCGCCGATCTTGGCCAGTGCGAACCACAGGACGAGGAACTCGGCGCGGTTGGGCAGCTGGACCAGCACCCTGTCCCCGGCACCGATGCCCAAACCGATCAACCCGTGGGCGACGCGCACCGCCCGCGCGTCCAGCTCCAGGTAGCTCAGCCGGACGCGCTCGTCGACCACCGCGGTCCGGTCGCCGTGTTCGTCGGCGAGCCGGGTGAGGAGGTCGGCGTAGGTCTCGCCCCTCCAGTACCCGGCGGCCCGGTAGGTGCGGGCGTCCTCTTCGGGCCAGTGCACCATGTCGGCCGTCATACCGTCGCCTCCTCGTCCTTGTTCGCCTCGTGCGTGCCGGTCACCAGGACGGTGAGCCCCTCCTTGGGGCGCATCCCGATCAGGCCGGAGGGGTGGGCGCCCTTGCGGGCGAGCCACAGGTCAGCGCGCCGGACGACCTGGGCGATCGCGGTCTTGACCGCGAGGGTGGCGAAGGCGGCGCCGACGCACCGGTGCGGGCCGCCGCCGAAGGGCAGGTACTCGTGCGGGCGCGGTTTGCGGTAGCCGTCGCCCGAGGGGTCCCAGCGGCCGGGGTCGAAGCGCAGGGGGTCGGTCCACACCGAGGCGAGCCGGTGTGTGTGGTAGGGGCTGAAGACGATCTTCGATCCCGGGCCGAAGCCGTGGCCGCCGAAGCGGAACGGCGTGGCGGTCATCCGTGAGGCGACGACGGTGGCCGGGTGCAGGCGCAGGGTCTCGCGGACCACCCGGTCCAACAGGTCCATGCGCTCCACGTGCTCCGCCCCGAGCTCCTCCCCCTCCGGGGCGTGCTCGCGCACCTCCTCGGCGAGGGCCTCCCACACCCGCCGGTCCGCCAGGGCCTCGTAGAGCGTCCAGACGAAGGCGGAGGAGGTGGTCTCAGCGCCCGCCTCCAGGAGACTGATCAGCTGGTCGGAGAGCTCGTCCTCGGTCAGGCCGGCACCGTCCGCGTCCCGGCTCCGCAGCAGCGTGCCCAGCACGTGGCGCTCGGGGTCGCCGCCAGCCTCCCGGTAGCGGGCGATCTCCCCGGCCACCCAGCTCTGTACGTGGGCGCGCGCGGCCAGGGCGCGCTTCCAGGACGGCAGTCCCAGGCTCTGTACCCGGCGCACAAGGGAGGAGGTGTCGATGGCCTCGTGGACAGTCTGGAGCCGGGCCTGGAGCGGGGCGTCGTCGGCGACGGCGCGGGAGCCGAACAGGCTCTGGATCGTCGCGCGGCGCAGCGCGGTCCGGAAGGCCCCGCTCACCTCGACCACGTCCGCGCGTTCCCAGGTGTCGACCACCCGGTCGACGTGCGCGCGCACCGTGGCCACGTGGGCGTGGACCGCGCGGGCGGTGAACGCGGGCTGGACCAGGCTCCGCAGGCGGCGGTGCCGCTCGCCGTCGTTGACCAGGAGCGCTCCGGGGCCCGCCAGCGGCACCAGGCCCTCGAAGGCCCGGCTCCAGCTGAACAGGTCGGTGTTGCCCAGCACGAACTCGTTGGCCTCCGGTCCGAGCAGCAGGGCGAACCGGATCGGGCCGGTGCCGACCCAGGACACCGGGCCGTTGCGGTCGTGGAGCCGGTCCATGGCGGAGTAGGGGTCGGTGGAGAAGTCCTTGAGGTCGCTGATCTGGCCGAGGCGGCTCCGGAGGCGGGTGATCGGGTCGGTGGGGACGCGGAATCTGGTGCTGGTCGGTGCCAACGGCTGGTCCTTCGGTTCGGCGGGGGTCATCGGATCGGCCGCCCCAGGGCGTCGGCCACGATGCCGGTGACGGCGGCGCGGTGCTCGACGAGGTAGAAGTGGTCGCCGGGAAGCTCCACGGTGCACCCCTCTCCCCGGGTGCGGTGGGCCCAGTCGCGGGCCTGGGCCGTGGTCAGTTCGGTGTCCTTGTCGCCGACCAGGGCGGTGATCGGGCAGTCGAGCGGGGCGGCCCGGCGCGGCGCGTAGGTCTCGATCAGCTTGTAGTCGTTGCCCATGGCCGGCAGGACGATCGCGGCGAGCTCGCGGTCCTCCAGCAGCGCGGCGCTGTCGGGGTTGAGCCGGACGATCTCCTCGGCCATCGCCTGTTCGCCGCGGGTGTGCAGGTCCCCATGGCGGTGGTGCTCGGGCGGCTGGCGGCCCGAGACGAACAGGTGCTCGGGCTGCGCGAAGCCCAGGTCGCGCAGGCGCAGGGCGGTCTCGTAGGCGACCGCGCCGCCCATGCTGTGGCCGAAGAGGGCGTAGGGGCGCGCGGTCAGCGGCGCGATCTCGGTGGTGACGCGGTCGACGGTGGTGTCCATGCGGTCCACGAGGGGTTCGGTGAGGCGGTCCTCGCGGCCGGGGTACTGCACCGCGTGCACCTCGACCCCGGGGCCGAGGAGGTCGGGCCAGGCCCGGTAGGCGCTCGCCGAGCCGCCCGCGTGGGGGAAGCACACCAGGGTGAGCGCGGCCGAGGGGCGGGGCCGGTGGCAGCGCAGCCACCGGTCGGTACGGGGGCTCATACCCGGCTCCCTTCCGGTGCCGTCTGCGCGGCCCGCTCCGCGAACAGGTCGGGCAGGGGCACCGGTTCGGGGGTCGGCGGGTCCAGGAGCACGGGCGGGCCGATCCGGCCGGAGACGTCGTGCCAGACGTCGGTCACGGTCAGCGCCCACTGGTCGGCCGCCGCGGCGCGGACGGGGTCGTCGGCGTCGGCGCGCAGCTCACCC
Source organism: Nocardiopsis valliformis DSM 45023 (assembly GCF_000340985.1). Classification (NCBI taxonomy): domain Bacteria; kingdom Bacillati; phylum Actinomycetota; class Actinomycetes; order Streptosporangiales; family Nocardiopsidaceae; genus Nocardiopsis; species Nocardiopsis valliformis. The sequence goes on along the minus strand of NZ_ANAZ01000005.1, from coordinate 87,965 downwards.
AGGGCGGTGCGCACCGCGCCGGGCCATTCCTGGTCGAACACGTCGTGGTAGGCGGGCCCGGAGGCGGGACCCAGCGGTTCGGTGCTGGGCACGGCGAGGCGCTCGGTGCCGGGGCCGGCCATGATGAGCCGACCGGTGCCGTCGCGTTCGCTGTGCATGCGCGGGCTCCACAGCACGGGCCCGTGGGTGTCGGCCAGGGTGAGCACGCCGCCCTCGAAAGCGACGGAGAGCCGGTGCAGGAGCAGGGCGTGGTTGTCGGGGTCGGAGGGGGCGATCTGGTTCTGCACCCGCAGGGACACCGGTGTGCCGCCGACGACCCCGTGCAGGTGGGTGTAGGGGGCAGCGGTGTCGGACAGCGCCTCCAGGTCCGCCGGGACGGGGTCGGGATCGGCGAACCGCCAGGGCCGGAACCCGCCGAGGGCGCGGCCCATGACGTCGATCAGGGGGTAGAGGACCTGGCCTCCGGCTGCGGCGTCGACGAACAGGGGCCGCTGCCTCTCGCGGAGCAGGCGGGCCGCGTCAAGGAAGCGGCGGACGGCCGCCAGGTGCGGGTAGAAGGCGTTGACCCGAAAGCGTGCCTTGGACTCGTGGGAGGCACGCAGGCACGCGACCAGCTCCTCGGGGTGGAGCAGGTGTTCCTGAAGGACGTGGACGCCCCGGCCGAGGAGGCGCCGGGAGAGTTCGGAGCCCGCGCCGCCCGCCACCGAGGCGCGGACGACCACGCAGGCGATGTCGGTGTCGTCGGGCAGTTCGTCCACGTCGGTGTAGGAGGGGACCCCGTAGGAGTCGGCCAGGTCGCGGGAGGCCGCGCTGCCGCGGGACAGGATTCCGGACAGTTCGAGGTCGGGTGCCTCGTGCACCGCCTGGAGGTAGACACGGCCGAAGGATGTGCCGCACACGACGGTCCTGGGGCGGTCGGGTTGGGTGGTCAAAGGCTTCCTTCCTCGATCGGGAGGGCGTGGTCGCCGCCGTCGTGGTCGTGGACGTCCAGCAGGGGCAGGGTGCCCAGCCGCCGGGCGCCGTGCAGGGTCGGTCCCGGGTCGAGGACCTCGTCGGCGAAGTGGAGGCCCGGCGGCACCGCTCCGTCGAGCACGGACCGCGCAGCCAGGACGGCCGTGGCGGCGGTCAGGCGGAAGCTGCTCGGAGTGCGCAGCACCGCCGTGCGGGTGACCTCGGGCGTGGTGAGGGTGAAGGCCATGAGGTAGTAGGGGTTGTTGTGCCCGAGGTCGAGCTCCCCGGCGGCCCGGACCTGTTCCACCGCCGCGGCCAGGGCTGCGGGGTCCCTGGAGACGTGTCCGCGCAGGCGTCCCAGCGCGGGCCGCAACTGGGGGCCGGTGAAGACGTTGAACCACTCCAGGGAGGCCAGGCCTGCCGACCGTGCCAGCCGTTCGCAGTCCGCGGTGAGGTAAGGCATCACCGTGACCCGCCCCGGGAAGTAGGGGACCTCGGTGTCCTCCTCCGCCGACAGGGCGCGCGGGACGCGGCGCCCGCCGCGCCAGGCGGCCAGGGCCTCGCCGTACCAGTGGTCGCCTCCGGTGCCGTCGGCGCCGTCCACCGAGAGCACCAGGTCGCCGGCCGCGGCGGGGCTGAACCGTTCGATACCCCCGGCGTACACGCGCAGCCGGGCCCCGGACAGGTCGTCGCCGCCCAGGTGGGCGGGGACGAGGTTGGCCAGGCCGGGGAGCATCCCGGCGGACAGGACGGCGACGCGTCCCCCTTCGAGGAGGTCGGTCCCGCCGAGAAGGCGGTGGGCGGGTCCGTCGCCGGACACGTCGACGTAGTCGGCGCCCGCGCCGAGCGCGGCCCGCGCCACCCGGTCCAGCAGGAGGTAGGAGGGGCCCGCGCAGTTGAGCACCAGGCGGGCGCCCTCGCAGAAAGCGGCGAGCGAGGCCGGGTCGTCGGCGTCGGCCGGGACCGCTCGGGCCCCGGTCTCCGCGGCGACCAGCCGGAGCCGTTCGGGGTCGCGCGCCCCGGCGCGCAGGTCGGTGACCCCCAGCCGGCGGAGCAGGTCCAGTGCGGCCCGGCCCACGATTCCGGTGGCGCCCAGCACCGCGACGGTGCCCGGGCCGGTCACTGGCCGCCTCCGGGCACGGACGCACCGGCCAGGCGGGCGCCCAGGTCGGGCGCGTGCTCGGCCGACACGCATCCGAAGTGGTCGCCGGGGATGTCGTGGACGGTCGGTCCGCCCACGCAGACGCCCTGCCAGAACGCGGCGACGTCGGCGCGGGTCCCGGGGAGCAGGGTGGAGGACTCGCTGTTGCGCAGCAGCGTCACCCGCCCGGCGTAGGGGGCGGGGCGGTGCCGCGACACCGCGTGCATGCTCTGGCGGAACACGCCGAAGTAGCGGGTGAACTCCTCCAGGGAGTGGCGGCCGGAGTTGTAGGCCCCTCCCCCGGTGGCGGCGCGGTGCAGAGCCGACAGGCGCTCGTCCGAATCACGGCTCTCGTGGGCGCGGAAGGCGGCGCCCACGGCCTCGTGGGGGCCGTCCAGGGCGGCCAGAGCCCCGGCCGGTATCCGGTCGGGTGTGCGCTCCAGTACGGAGCGAATAGCGGCGGCGCACCGGTCGGCGTCGGCAGGCAGTCCGGCCGCGGCCAGGTCCGCACCCACGGACAGGGCGAAGACGTACTCGACCATCGACTCGTCGTGGACGGCGGGCGGCTGGTAGGAGCTGATGACGGTCAGGTCCTCGACGGTGGCGCCCGCCTCGGTGAGGCCACGCGCGACCTCGGCGGCCAGGAGCCCGCCGACGCAGTAACCGGCGATGCGGAACCGGTCTCCGGTGCGCAGCAGCTCCCGGGTGTAGTCGGCTGCGAGCCGGTCGACGACCGTTTCGGGGGGCAGGTCCAGGTAGCGGTCCATGTCCTCGATCTCCAGCCCGATCAGGTCGCCCGGGTACAGCGACCGCAGGTGCGGCAGGAGCGGGCTGTAGGGCTGGAGGGTGCCGGTGCCGCCGTGCACGAGCACCAGGGGTGCCGCCGCCGCGCCATCGGCGCGCGCGGTGCGCGGAGTGAGGCGGATCAGGGGTGACGGTGCTTCCCGTGGGGCGCCCGGTACGGTGCCCCGGGTCGCACGCAGGTGGTCGGCAAGGCCCCGGATGGTGGCGTCGCGCAGCATCTGGCGCAGCAGCTCCTGCCACTCCAGCGCCGCGGCCTCCGGTTCGCGTTCCCTGAGTCGGCCCACCATGCGCGAGAGCAGGAGGGAGTCCCCGCCCAGGGAGTAAAAGTCCTGGTCGCGCCCGACCCGCTCGGCCCCGAGCATCTCGGACCACAGGTCCGCGATGCGCTGTTCCAGGTCGTCGGCGGGTTCCTCAACCTCCTCGGGCTCGCCCGCGCCGTCGCGGTCGGGTAGCCAGCCGGCCAGCGCGGCCCGGTCGGTCTTGCCGTTGGCCGAGCGAGGCAGGGCGTCGACCAGTTCCAGGTGGGCGGGCACCATGTGTGCGGGAACCTGTTCTGACAGGTGGGCCGCGAGGTCCTCGGTGGTGGTGAGGTGGCGGTCGGTGTTGAAACGCGCCACGAAGACCCCCTGGCCGGAGGAGGACAGGGCGTGGTCGGCAGGCGGCAGGCACACCGCCTCGTCCGCGCCCGCCTCCGTGAGCAGCCCCATCCACTGGTCCCGGGTGAGGAACGCCTGGTCGGTGTCCTGACGCAGGTCGGTGAAGCGGGTGAGCTCGCTGAAGAACTCGAACTCCATGGACACCAGCAACGGGTAGTTGTGCTGCTTGGTGGGTTCCAGGAAAACCAGCCACCCGCCGGGGGCCAGGACCTCGCGCAGGCGGGCGAGCACCTCCCCCGCGTTCCGGGAGTTGTGCAGCACGTTGGCGCACAGGATGACGTCGGCGCTGTTGGGAGGGGTGCCCTGGGAGCGCGCGTCGGCGTTGATGTCGAAACGGCCGTAGCGGACCCAGGGGTAGGCGGCGAAGGCGGTGCGCGCCTCGCCGAGGAAGAACTCCGACAGGTCGGTGAACCGGTAGTCGGGTTCGAACTCGGCGAGCGCGGGGATCAACTCGGTGCTCGTGCCGCCGATACCCGCCCCGACCTCCAGGACGCGCAGCCGCCGGTTCCCCTGCTGCCCGGCGATGGCCCGGACGCTGTCGATGACGATCCGGTGCACACTGTGCCCGACGAGGTTGTCGCGGTAGACCGCGCCCGCCGCACCGACGCGGCCGTCGGGGAACAGCAGCTCACGTACGTCCAGGGTGCCCCGGACGAGCTCGTCCAGCCGGTCGGCGCACGTGCGGATGTAGTCCAGGGTCTCCTTGCCGTAACCCACCTGCTCGTTCAGGTCGAAGACCCGCTCCCAGGCGCGTTCGACGGCCGGCGCGTCGGCGTCCACGAGCCCGCGGTAGCGGCCGGTGGCCTCGTCGAGGGAAACGGCGCCCGCGTGCACGAGCGCCCCCATCCACCTGCGCAGCAGCCCGCTCTGGGAGGCCGCGACGCCGGTGGCCTCGGCGATGGCGGGAATGTCGTGTCCGGCCTCCGGGTCGGTGAAGAGACCGTCAGCGCGCAGCCGTGCGGCCATCGCAGTGACGGCGACCTCGTCGACCGCGCGCATCAGGGCGGTGAAGTCGTCACTGTCGATCTCGGCCTCCACCCGGTCGGCCGCCGCTCGCGCGGCGGACAGGACGGGGGCGGTGTCGGGAAGACCGCAGGCGCCCGGCGCGCTCACCAGAGCCTCGGCGAAGCCCGCCAGGCGGGCGGCTCCGCGATCGCCGTCGGCCAGCACCGCGGCGTCGGCGACCGCGGGGTGTGCGCGCAGTGCGGCCTCGATCTCACCGAGCTCCACGCGGTGGCCGCGGATCTTGACCTGGGTGTCCTCTCGGCCGAGGAACTCGATGCTGCCGTCGGAGCGGTAGCGGCCCAGGTCTCCGGTGCGGTACAGGCGCTGCCCGGTGACGGGATGGGTGATGAAGCGCTCGGCGGTGCGCCGCTCGTCGCCGAGGTAGCCCTCGGCCAGGCCGGTTCCGCCGATGTGGAGTTCGCCGGGTACAAGCTCGGGGCGGTCCTGGAGAGTGTCGTCGAGGACGTGGAAGGTCTGGTTCTCCAGCGGGGTGCCGTAGGGGATGCTGCGCCAGGCCGGGTCGACCTGACCGATCGGGTGCCAGATGGACCAGATGGCGGCCTCGGTCGCCCCTCCGAGGCTGACGATCCGGAGTCCGGGCAGGTGGGCGCGGACACGGTCGGGCAGGTCGACGGGGATCCAGTCGCCGGAGAGCAGGGCCAGCCGCAGCGAGGACGCGTCGGCGTCCGGGGCGGTGTCCAGGTAGTCCTGAAGCATCTGGAGCTGGGCCGGAACGGTGTTCCACAGGGTGATCCGGTGTTCCCGGACCAGGTGCGCCCAGTGGGAGGGGTCACCCCGTCGGTCGGGGTCGGGCAGGACGAGGGTGCCGCCCGCGCTGAGGACGCCGAAGACGTCCCACACCGACAGGTCGAAGCCGAGTTCAGCGATGCCGCACACGCGGTCGCCGGGGCCGACTCCGAAGCGGCGGTTGACGTCGTCGACGGTGTTGGCGGCGGCCCGGTGGCTGATCACTACGCCCTTGGGCGAGCCGGTGGAGCCGGAGGTGTAGATGACGTAGGCGGGGTCGCCCGGATCCGTGCCCGGGGCGGGCACCTCGGTGAGAGTGTCCGGGGCGGCGGGTGTCCGCCCCGGCGCGGTGTCGGCGCGTACGGAGCACACACCGGCGGGCAGGTCACGGTCGGCCTCGTCCGCCTCCCGTGTCAGGGCCAGGCGTACCCCGGCGTCGCCCAGGACCCGGTCGCGCCGGGCGGTGGGCCAGGCCGAGTCGCAAGGCAGGTAGACGCCCCCGGTGAGCAGGATCGCGAGCACGGCGACGACCTGGTCGGGGCTCTTTTCCATCACGACGGCGACCCGCTCGCCCGGAACGCATCCGGCCTCGCGCAGCAGCCCGGCGGTGGTGGTGGCGCGCGCGGCCAGTTCCGCGAAGGTGAGCACGCCGGCGCCGGCGACCACGGCGGGCGCGCCGGGGTCGGTCTCCGCACGGGCCAGGACCGGCGTGTGCAGCAGCCGCTCGACCCGTTCGGCGCGGGTGTCGTTGGCACGTCGGCGGCGGTCGCGCTGTGCTGCGGGCAGCGCGACGGGGTAACGCGCCCGCCACGCCTCGTCCCCAGTGGCCAGCCGCGCCACGAGGTCGGCGAAGGCCCCGAAGGCGGCCTCGGCCAGGCCCTGCTCGAACACGCCCCGGCGTACGTCCCAGCCGAGTAGGAGTCCGCCCTCGTGTTCGGTCACCTGGCAGTCGAGCCAGACCTGCGGTGTCTGCGTGAGGCCGCGCAGGATCCGGCCCAGGGGGCGTTCGGCCTCCGCGCCCGCGTCCATCCCGAGTGTGCTGGTGAACACCACCGGCATGAGCGCGGGCGAGCCCTGGCGGCGGGTCAGCTCGGACAACACGTCCACGCCGGTGAACAACCGGTGGTCGAGGTCGTCGAAGAGGCGGTCGGAGATCAGGCGGACCCGGTCGGTGAAGGTGTCCGCCTTGTCCAGGTCGACGGCGAGCAGGTTCACGGAGGTGAAGTCGCCGATCAGGGAGTTGACCCGCTCGTGCAGCGGCAAGCGGTTGAACAGCGGGAGGTTGAGGGTGAACCGCCGGTGGCGGCTCCACCGGCCGACGGTCTCGGCGTAGGCTCCGAGCACCGCGGCGGAGGGGGTCACGCCGTGGGCGGCGGCCCGCTCGCGCAACCCCGCCAAGTCGGTTTCGGACAGGTGGCGGTGGAGGCGGTCGAAGCGCACGGGCCCGGTCGGGGCGAGGCCGTCGGCGGTGGGCAGGTCCGGTGCGGACGGCAGCTCGTCCAACCGCGCCATCCAGTAGTCGCGGTCGCGTTCGTGGTGCGGGCCGCCGCGCGCGCCCTGCTCGGCGAGCACGTAGTCGCGGAAGGTGGGGTCCTGCTCGCCGGGGGCGGCGCGCCCGGTGTCCGCACCGCGTACGAGGGCGTCAAGCTCGGCCAGGAGTGTGCGCAGGCTGGCGGCGTCGATGACCAGGAGCTCCACCGCCAGGTGCAGGACGGCGTCGTCGTCGGTGCGGGTGACGCGCAGGGCGAACAGCGGCCACTGGTCGGTCTCGCCCAGGCGGCCGGTGAGTTGGTCGCGCTGGGCGTCCAGGTGCTCCCGGACCCGTTCAGGCGTGGCACCGCGCAGGTCGCTCACCGGGACGTCGTAGTCGGGGACTTCGGGCAGGACACGCTGGTGGCCGTCGCCGTGCACGACGGCGCGCAGCATGTCGTGGCGGCGCACGAGCACGCGCCAGGCGTCGGCGAGGCGCCCGGGGTCGATCCCGGGGAAGGCGATCTCCAGGTAGCTGACGCAGGCCACGCCGCCGTAGGCGTAAGCCTGGTGGCGTCCGAGCAGGTAGGAGGACTGCACCTGGGTGAGGGGGAAGGGGTCGTGGCGGTGCTCGGGGTCCGGGACCAGGGAGCCCTCCAGCGGGTCCCGGGCCAGGTACTCCAGGAGGGCCGCCTTGTGCTGGGTGAGCTGGTCCCGCCGCTCCTCGGTGAGCACGCCCCTGGGCGCGCGGAAGCGCAGTGTGCCCTCGTCGGCCCACAGGCGTACGCCCAGCTGCTGGAGTTCTCCTACCAGTGCGCTGACGTTCACAGTGCCCCTTCCTCGGCGTCGGCCGAGTTCCGTTGGTGGTCGATCTCCTCGGCCATGGCCGCGACCGTGGGGTCGGCGAAGAACGCGCGCAGCCGGAGCGTGGTTCCGAAGGCGCGGTCGGCCTGCTGGATCAGGCGAGTGGCCGCCAGCGAGTCCCCGCCGAGGGTGAAAAAGTTGTCGGTGCGGCCGGCCGGTGCGCGGCCCAGGACCTGGCCCCACACGTCGGCGAGCGCGTGTTCGGTCTCGGTCCGGGGCGGTTCGGCCGGCCGTGGCGGCTGCGCTGGTCCGGCGCGTTCGACGAGCTGGGCCCGGTCGACCTTGCCGTTGTCGGTCAATGGGAGGTCGGCCACGGGCACGATGTCGGGAACGGCGTGGGCCGGGAGCCGGTCGGCGAGGAAGCCGGGCAGTTCGGCCAGCACCGTCGCGCCCGCGGGTCCGTCCGGCTGGACGAACGCGACCAGGCGCTTGGAGTCGCGGTCGCCGACCGCGACGCACACCGCCCTGGCCACGGCCGGGTGCGCGGCCGCGGCGGCCTCGATCTCGCCGAGCTCCACGCGGTGGCCGCGGATCTTGACCTGGCCGTCCTGGCGTCCGAGGAACTCCAGGGTCCCGTCCGGCCAGTACCGGCCCAGGTCTCCGGTCCGGTACCAGCGCAGGCCGTCGTGTTCGACGAATCTGGCCGCGGTCAGCTCCGGGTCGCCGCGGTAACCGCGGGCCACGCCGGTGCCGCCGATCCACAACTCACCGGTCACCCAGTCGGGACGGTCACAGCCCTGGCCGTCGGTGACACGGAAACGCTGGTTGCGCAGCGGGTGTCCGTAGGGGACGGAGGTCCACTCCGGGGCAAGGTCAGCGGTGTCGAAGGCGTTGGACCAAATGGAGGCCTCCGTGGCGCCGCCCAGGGCGATGAGGCGGCAGTGTCCGGAGGTGGCCTCGGCCAGGCGTCCGGGTAGGTCCACGCCGACCCAGTCGCCGGAGACGAGGGCGAGCCGCAGTGCCTTCGGCAAGCCGGGGCCGCTCTCGGCGGCGGTCAGGAGCATGTCGAGCACGGCGGGGACCGAGTTCCAGACCGTCACGCCGTGGCGGTGCGCCAGCTCCAGCCATCGTTGCGGGTCACGGCGGTCCTCCTCTTCGATCAGGGCGACGCCGCCGCCTGCGGAGAGCAGGCCAAAGACGTCGAAGACGGACAGGTCGAAGTCGGCGGCCGACACCGCGAGCACACGGTCCCGGCCGGTCACGCCGTAGCGGGAGAGGACGTCGTCGAGGGTGTTGACGGCGCTCTCGTGGGTGATTTCCACTCCCTTGGGCTCACCGGTGGAGCCGGACGTGAAGATGACGTAGGCCAGGGCGTCGGGCCGTGTCGGCACGGGTGCGTCCAGGGGCCGGCACCGCTCGGCGTCGGCGACGTCGACGGGGGTGGGGGCGGAGCCGCCACCGTCCCCGCCGCCCGGTTCCGCGGTGCCGTCGTGCAGTAGGACGGCGGCATCCGCGGTGGCCAGTATGCGTTTCCTCCGCACGGACGGCTGGTCCACGGCGACGGGCACGTAGGCCCCTCCCGCGGCGAGGACGCCGAGCAGGGCGGCGACCTGGGCCGGGCCCTTGGGCAGGCTCACCGCGACCGGGTCACCCGGGCGCACCCCGTGGTCGGCGAGCAGGGCCGCGATCCGCAGGGTCCAGCGCGCCAGCTCCCCGTAGGCCATCGCCCCGTCCTCACCCCACAGCAGGGCGGGGCGGTCGGGGTCGCGTTCGGCCTGGTCGAAGAAGCCGCCGTGCAGCAGGCCGGAGTGCACGGTGCGCGGGTCGGGTCCGGCGGTGTCGTTGACCCGCGCGCGGACGGCCCGCTGGGGTTCGGGGAGCCCTTCGGGGGCTGGCGCGTCCCAGTCGGCGTCGGCCAGCTCCGCCAGGAGGCGGTGGTAGGCCTCCAGCATGGCCTCGACCGTCCCTTCCGGGAACAGCTCGTCCACCGAGTCCCAGCTCAGCAGCAGCCCGTCGGGCAGCTCGATCACCTGGTGGTCGAGCCACACCTGCGGGGTCTGCGACCGGGTCAGATCGGGCCAGCGCACGGAGCGCGCCAGGTCGTCGTCCACACCGAGCATGCTGGTGAACACGACCGGGACGGGCTCGGCCGGACCGGCGTTCTCCTTGGCGAGTTCACGCAGGACCCGTACCGCGGAGACGTCCTGGTGGTCGAGGTCGCGCCAGACCTGTTCCTGGAGCCTGCGGGCGCGGCCGAGACGGCTCTCGCCCTGCTCGGGGCGGTCGGCGACCAGGAGCAGCGAGGTGAAGTCGCCGACGACGCGGTCGATGTCGGGGTGCACGTCGCGCCGGTCGAACAGGGTGAGGTTCACCGTCAGGTCGCGCTCGGCGCTCCACCGTCCCAGCACCTCCGTGTAGCAGGCCAGCAGCACCACGCTGGGGGTGAGCCCGTGTTCGCGGGCCTTCTCCCGGACCGCCTTCCAGGTGCGGGAGTCCAGGCGCGCCTCACGGCGGGTGAACCGGGGTCGGCCCACGCTCTCGGGTGTCGTGCGCAGCGGGAGCCGGGGGCCGGGCGGCAGTTGCGCCATGCGTCCCCGCCAATAGGCCAGGGCCCCCTCCAGTGCCTCGGGGGTGGGCGCCGCGCTGAGGACGTAGTCGCGGAAGGAGACGCCGACGGGGGGCAGTTCGACGTCGGGGTCCTCGTAGAGCCGGTGCCACTCGGAGAACAGCACCAGGATGCTCAGCCCGTCGGTGACGAGGTTGTCGAAGGCCACGGCCACGTGGGCGCGGCCGTCCGCCGCACGGACCACCCGGATGTCGAACAGGGGCCAGGCGGCGGCGTCGATGGCGTGCCCGCACATCCGCTCCCGGACGTCCTCCAGGGCGGCGTCGAGGTCGTCCCCGGCGTCGGTGACGGGGATGCGGTACTCGGGGACCTCGGGCAGGATCCGCTGGGTGCCGTCGGGTGAGACGACGGCGCGCAGCATCTCATGCCGGGCGATCAGCTGATTCCACGCTCGTTCCAGCCGGTCGGTGTCCAGGCCGTCCCACTCGTACTCGTTGTAGAGCTGGGCGCCGATCCCGCCGAGCGCGAAGTCCTCGGACCGGCCGAGCCAGTAGGCGGCCTGCACGTCGGTGAGGGGGAAGGGCTCGTGCCGCCGCTCGGGGTCGGCGCGCAGGACGGGGCCGTGGTCGGCCTCTCCGCGGGTGACGGTGGCGGCGAACCCGCCCAGGGTCGGGTCGATGAACAGCCGGGCCAGTTCGGCGCCCTCCAGCCCCTCGGCCCGCATCCTGCTCATGAGGCGGGTCGCGAGGATGCTGTCGCCGCCCAGGGCGAAGAAGCCGTCGTCGCGGCCCACGCCCTCCACTCCCAGCAGGTCCGCCCAGATCCGGGCGACGGAGTGCTCGACCGGAGTCAGGGCGTCGGGATCGCCGGTTCGCTCCGCGGGAGCCGCGGGCCGCGGGGCCGGGACGGTGCGTGCGGCCTCGTGGGCCTCGTCGCGCAGCTCGCGCCAGGAGGGCGGCAGCGCGGGCACGGGCGCCGACCAGTCGGTGTCGGCGTCGGCCAGGCGCTCGACCAGGGCGACGTAGTCGTCGAACATCGCGTCGAGCACCCCCTCGGGGAAGAGCTGGTCCACGGCGTCCCAGTCGACGGTGACTCCGCCGCCAGCGGACGCCACCTTGTTGTCCAGCCAGACCTGGGGCGTCTGGGTGAGGCCGTAGACCTGGTCGGGGAAGTCCTCCGACAGGTCGAGGGACACCTCGTCGTCGCCGACGCCCAGGACGCTGGTGAACACCACGGGCATGGCGGCGGAGGCAGCGCCGGAACGCCGGGCCAGTTCGCGCAGGATCCACACACCCGAGGCCTCGCGGTGGGACAGGTCCTGGGCTTGGCGCTCCTGCAGGCGCCGGGCGGTGTCGGCGAAGCCCTCCCCCGGCTCGGAGCCGTGGCCCACGAGCAGTAGCGAGGCGAAGTCGCCGACGACGCGGTCGATGTCGGGGTGCACGTCGCGCCGGTCGAACAGGGTGAGGTTCACCGTCAGGTCGCGCTCGGCGCTCCAGCGCGCCAGCACCTCCGTGTAGCAGGCCAGCAGCACCACGCTGGGGGTGAGCCCGTGTTCGCGGGCCCGGTTCCTGAGCGCCTCCCAGCGATCGGTGTCGACGCGGTGGTGCAGACGGGTGAACACGGGTGCGTGGACGCTGGCGGGGTCCTTGGCCAGGGGCAGGCCGGGCGCGGGCGGCAGCTCGCCGACGCGTTCGCGCCAGTACGCCTCGGCGCGTTCGCGGCGGGCGGGGTCGGGTTCGGCCTGGAGCACGTAGTCGCGGAAGGACAAGCCGATCGGGGGCAGCTCCGCGTCCGGGTCGCGGTGGAGGCGGTCCCACTCCGAGTACAGGACCATGATGCTGCGGCCGTCCATGACGATGCTGTCCAGCCCGACCAGGAGCCGGGTACGGTGCTGTCGGCCGAGCTTGTAGCGCACCGCACGGATGTCGAAGAGCGGCCAGGCCGAGGTGTCGGCGACGTGGTGCGAACGGGACTGGCGCGCCCGGTGCAGGGCAGTCTCTGGCCGGTCGCCCGCCTCGGTGACGGCGATGCGGTACTCGGGGACCTCGGGCAGGATGCGCTGGGTGCCGTCGGGGCCGATGACCGCGCGCAGCATCTCGTGCCGGTTCACGAGGCGGTTCCACGCCCGTTCCAGGCGGTCGGTGTCCACGTCCTCCCCGTCGAATTCCAGGTAGAAGTGCGATCCGACACCGCCGAGGGGGAGCCGCTCGTCGCGGCCGATCCAGAAGGCGCGCTGCACGTCGGTGAGGGGGAAGGGCTCATGCCGCCGCTCCGTGTCGGCGTGGAGCTCGGGGCGGGCCTCGGCGGTGCCGGGGGCCAGGAGTGCGGCGAAGTCCTTCAGGACAGGCCGGCGGAAGAGGTCGACGAGCTCGGCTCCCGTCAGTCCGGCCTCGCCGAGCCGGCGCATCAGGCGGGTGGCGAGCAGGCTGTCACCGCCCAGGACGAAGAAGCCGTCGTCGCGGCCCACGCGCGGCGCGTCCAGGAGGTCGCGCCACAGGCGGGCCAGGGCGTGCTCGATCGCTCCGACGGGCTCCTCGAACGCGTCACCGCCACCGCCCCGTTCCTGGAGCACCCGGCTGAGGGCCTTGCGGTCGGTCTTGCCGTTGGAGGTGATGGGGAAGGCGTCCAGCACGACGAGGTGCTCGGGCACCATGTAGCCCGGGACCCGCTCGGCCAGCCAGGCGCGCAGTTCGGCCGGTTCGGTGGCCTCGTCCGCGACCACGGCCGCGGCCAGCTGGCGCGAGGCGTGCTCGACGACGGTGGCGATCGCCCGGTCCACCCGGGGGTGCTGGGCGAGCAGCGACTCGATCTCGCCGAGTTCGATGCGGTGGCCGCGGATCTTGACCTGGTGGTCGGCGCGGCCGAGGAACTCGATCGTCCCGTCGGGCCGGTAGCGGGCCATGTCGCCGGTGCGGTACCAGCGCTGGCCGTCGTACTCGACGAACTTCTCGGCGGTGCGCTCCGGGTCGCCCCGGTAGCCGTGGGCCAGTCCCCGTCCGCCGACCCACAGTTCGCCGGGCACCCAGTCGGGGCGGTCCCGTCCGGTGGAGTCGGCCACGCGGCAGGTGACGCCGGGCAGGGGCCGCCCGTAGGGGACCGCGCGCCAGTCGGGGTCGACCTCGCCGACCTCGCACACGGTGGCGTGGATGGCGGCCTCGGTCATCCCTCCCAGTCCCGCGAAGCGGCAGCCGGGGGCGAGTGCGCGCAGACGCGACGGCAGGTCCACGGTCACCCAGTCGCCGCCGAGCATGACCAGACGCAGGGTGTCGCCCAAGCCGTCCTCGGCCCCGGCGACGATGAGCATGTCGAGCAGGGCGGGAACGCAGCTCAGGACGGTGACGTCCCAGTGGCGGACGAGTCCGGCCCAGGCCGCGGCGTCCCTGCGCTGGGCCTGGTCGGGGACCACGACGCCGCCGCCGCAGGCGAGGAAGGCGAACAGGTCGTAGGCGGACAGGTCGAAGTCGAGCGCCGACAGCGCGATCGTGCGGTCGTCGGGGCCCACGTCGAAGAGCGCTTGGACGCCGTCGACGGTGTTGGCGACCGCCCGGTGCGGGACCGCCACGCCCTTGGGAACGCCCGTGGAGCCGGACGTGAAGATCACGTACATGACGGACTCGGGGTCGGCGGGGAGCGGGTCCGGCAGCGGTTCGTGGTCCGCGGAGTCGGCCACGGTCACCGCCGACAGGCCCTCGGGCCCCTCCCCGGCGGCGGTCGCCTCGTCGGTGACGACGAGCGCGGCTCCGGCCGCGCGGTGGACCTGGGCACGGCGGGCGGGCGGTACCTCCACGCCCGAGGGCACGTAGGCGGCCCCGGTGGCGAGGATGCCGAGCACGGCGACGGCCTGGTCCGGGCTCTTGGGCAGGGTGACGCCGACGCTGTCGCCCGGGCCGACCCCGCGCTCGCGCAGGAGACAGGCCAGGCGGCGGGCGCGCAGTGAGAGCTCACCGTAGGTCATCGAGCCGTCGAAGTCCCACATCAGGGCGGTGCGGCCCGGTTCGGCCCGGGCCAGGGCGAAGAACCGCTCGTGCAGGGGCACGGCCCGGGCGGCGGCGGCAGGAGCCGGAGCGGACTCGGTCACGGGCGCGGGTTCGGCGGTGGCGCCGGGACCGGCGGCCCCCACCAGGGCGCGGGCGCGGCTCTGGCCCGCGGTCAGCTCGACCGGCACCTGCTCGGTCCAGGCGTCGTCGGTGGTCAGGAGGCGGTCCATCAACGCGGTGAACGCGTCGAACATGGCGTCCAGCAGGCCGGGCGGGAAGACGGAGTCACGTGCGTCCCAGTTGACCAGGACGCCTCCGTTGAACTCGGTGACCTGGGCGTCCAGCCACACTTGGGGCCCCTGGGAGATGATCCAGGACGGCTCCCCGAAGACGCGCCGCACCTGCGGGCTGAACAGGTCGCCCAGGTCGAGCGCGCTGGTGTAGACGACGGGGGCGAGCACGCGTTCTCCCCCCGCGGCGCGGCTCATGTCCCGCAGGACCTCCACGCCGGTGTACTCGGCGTGGCTCGACGCCTCCCGCAGCCGGTCCTGGAGGCCGTGGGCGCGCTCGGCGAAGGAGGCGGGCGCGGACAGGTCGACGTCGAGCATGACGGAGCTGGAGAAGTCGCCGATCAGGCGGTCGACGTCCTCGTGCAGCGGTTCGCGGTCGAAGACCGGCAGGTTGAGGATGAAGCGGTCGGTGGCGCTCCAGGCGCCGACGATCTCGGCGAAGGCGGTGGCCAGAGCGATGGAGGGGGTGAGTCCCCGGGCGCGGGCACGCCCGCGCAGAGTCTGCTTCTCCTCGGGGGTGAGCAGTCGGTGGCGCCGGGTGACCGTGGGCGTGCTCCCCCGGTCGGAGCGCACGGGGAGCTCGGGTGCGCCGGGCAGGTCGTCGAGGCGGTCGAGCCACCACTGCCTGGCCTCCTCCCGGCGCTCGTGCCGGACCTGGGCGCGGTCGGCGAGGTAGTGGGGGTAGCCGTAGGAGATCTCGGGGAGGGGCTGCTCGGAGAGCTCGTAGTGGTGCAGGAGGTCGGCGAGCAGGGTGCGCAGGCTGAAGGCGTCCGCGGCGACCATGTCGAGGTTGACGTGCAGGCGGGTGGCGCCGGATCCCAGGAGGGTGAGCTGGACGTCGAAGACCTCCCCGGCGCCGATGTCCATGATCCGGTGGGACAGGCCGGAGCGGATCTCCGCCAAGCGCGCGTCGGTCTCGTCGTCGGACAGGCCGCGCAGGTCGTGGACGGTCAGGCCGGGCCAGTGGCCCTCCTCGGTGATGCGCTGGGTGCCGTCGGCGCCGATCACCACCCGGAGCATGCCGTGTCTGCGGACCAGGTGCCGGACGGCCCCCTCCAGGCGCCGGGGGTCTACGCCGTCGGGACCGGGGGCGTCGAGCTCGGTGTACAGGTGCGCGGCCACGCCGCCGAGGTCCTGGGCCGGGTCACGGCCGACCCAGAAGGCGTGCTGCATGACGGCCAGAGGGAAGGGGGCGTCGGGGTCGACGTCCGCCGAGGGCCGGGGGCCGGTGGGGCCGGCCTGCTCAGAGCCCTGCCGGGCGAGGGCCCACCACGCGGCCGGTGTGGGGGCCTCGGCGAGGTCACGGTAGCCGACGCGGACGCCGTAGCGCCGCATGAGGGCGGCCATGCGGATGACGAAGATCGAGTCCATGCCGAGGGTCAGCAGGTCGGTGTCGTCACCGACCTCCTCGCTGGGCAGTCCGGTCAGTTCGCAGATCTGGGCCCGCATGTCGGCGACGGTGGCGGGCGGAGTACCGCCCGGGCCGTTGAGGCTGTCGGAGCGGGGGAAGGCGAGCTGATCGGGCATCACACCACCTTGTATTGAAAATGATTATCATTTTGCATCCTAAGGATAAAGTCACGGGATGGTCAAGGGGGAACCAGGGAATTTCGGGACGAACAACACGAAGCGGCGGCGCCGGGAGTCGCCCCAGACACCGCCGCAGACCAGTCGCGTCCCTGGTCAGCCCCTACGGCCCAGCCTCCACCGGGCCGCCCGCTCCCGCTGCGACCACAGGTCCGCGTACCGCCCCCGAGCCGCGAGCAGCTCGTCGTGGCCGCCGCGCTCGACCACCCGGCCGCCGTCCAGCACGAGGATCTGGTCGGCTGAGCGGATCGTGTTGAGGCGATGCGCCACGACCAGCACGGTGCGGTCGCGTACGAGCTCGGCGAACGCGCCCTGCACGTCGCGCTCGTTGATCGGGTCCAGCGCAGCGGTGGCCTCGTCGAGCAGGACGATGGGCGCGTCCTTGACGATGGCCCGGGCGATCGACACGCGCTGGCGCTCACCCCCGGACAGGGTGGCCCCGCCCTCCCCCACCGGGGTGTCGTAGCCCTGGGGAAGGGCAGTGATGAAGTCGTGGGCGCGCGCCCGGCGCGCCGCCTCCTCCACCGCCGCTTCGTCGGCGTCGGGACGGCCGAACGCGATGTTGTCGCGGACGGTCCCCTGGAACAGGTAGGGGTCCTGAAAGACGATCGTGAAGGCGCCGAAGAGCTGTTCGCGCGTCAGGTCGCGCACATCGGCCCCGCCGACCCGCACCGTTCCGGAGTCGACGTCCCAGAAGCGGGCGACCAGCGACAACAGGGTGCTCTTGCCCGCCCCGGAGGGCCCCACGACCGCCGTCATGGTGCGCGCCGGGACCTCGAGGGAGACCTCCCGCAGGACCGGTTCGCCAGGTGAGTAGGAGAACGAGACGCCCTCGAAGGCCACCGTCGGCTCCCCCACGGCCGTGTGCTCCCGCTCCGGCGTCTCCTGCACGGCCATGTCACGGACCCGGCCGATCCGGCGCAGCGCCGCGTCGGCCAGCCGCGACCGCTCGACACTGCCCGCCACCTCCAGCAGGGGCGTGTACACGCGCAGGACCAGGACCAGGAAGACCAGGACGGTGCCCGCGTCGAGCCGTCCCCCGAAGTACCAGTAGGACAGCGCGGCGATGGTCAGCGGTGTGCCGAGCTGGACCACCCCCATCGCGACCAGCGTGACGGGCACCAGGCGTGTGGCCATGCGGTCGTTGACCTCCCGCACGTCCTCCACCGCCTGCCGGAACCAGCCCATGCGCTCGCCGGTGTGGTCGAAGGAGCGCACGACCGGCAGGCCCTGGACGTACTCGGCGATGCGGCCGTTGGCGGCGGCCAGCAGGTCGCCCCGTTCGAGCGCGTGCCGTCCGAAGTGCCGCGAGGTCCACCGGTAGAGCGGGACCGCCACGACGACGCTGACCGCGACGGCAGCCGCCATCGGCGCGTCGACCAGGAGCAGTCCCGCGAAGACGAAGGCCGGCAGGGAGACGGCGCTGAAGGCCTGGGGAAGCGCGGAGTGCGCGTAGTCGGTCACCGCGTCCATGTCGGAGGTCAGCACGGTGGAGACCTCGCCGACCCCCGCCGAGCGGACCTCGCCGACCGGCAGGCTCTGCACGTGTTCGAGGGTTCGTTCCCGTGCGGCCCCCACGGCGTGGAAGGTACCGGTCCACGCCAGGCGGTTGCTGAGGTAACCGAAGAGGTACTGGGCGCCGGCTCCGGCGACGACCGCGCCTGCCGCGAGCCCCGCCACGGGCCCGGTGAGAGCCTCAGTACGGACGAGTTCGATGACCCACACCAGGGTGACCACGGGCACGGCCGCCGCGAGCGAGGCCAGTACGCGCAGTCCCAGGGCGGCCGCGAAGGAGGACCGGTAGGACCCGAACAGTTTCCAGAGCGTGCCCAGGGTGCCGGTGTAGAAGCTCTCTCCCGCCTGGGCCGACGGGGCCTTCCGGGGCGGGGCCGCGATGCTCATACGTCCTCCTGTCCGTTGGGGGCGGTCGGTTGGATCGGTTCGGTCGGCGCGCCGTGGACGGCCTCGCCCAGGGCGATGGACTCGGTGGCCTCGAAGGCCCGCCACATCCGCGCGTACAGGGCGTCGGCCGCGACCAGGTCGTCGTGGCGGCCCCGCTCGACGATCCGGCCCCCGTCCACGACCAGGATCTGGTCAGCGCCGGTGATGGTGGAGAGCCGGTGCGCGACCACGATCACCGTGCGGTCGTGCACCAGGGCCTCGACGGCCTCCTGGACGGCGACCTCGTTCTCGGGGTCGATGAAGGCGGTGGCCTCGTCCAGGACGATGACGTCGGTGTCCTTGAGCAGGGCGCGGGCGATGGCCAGGCGCTGTCGCTGCCCGCCGGAGAGCCGGGAGCCCTGCTCACCCACACGGGTCTCGTAGCCCTCGGGGAGGTCGGCGACGAACTCGTGCGCCCGGGCGCGGCGGCAGACGTCCTCCAGCCTGGCGCCGTCGGCGTCGGGGTCGGCGACGCGCAGGTTGGCTGCGACGGTGTCATCGAACAGGAAGGTGTCCTGGAAGACGAAGGAGACCCGGCTCATCAGGGCGGAGAAGGGCAGGTCGCGCACGTCGTCGCCGCCGACGCGGACGGTACCCGTGTCGGTGTCGAAGAAACGGCACAACAGCTTGGCGACGGTGCTCTTGCCCGCGCCGGAGGGGCCGACGAGCGCGGTGACCGTGCCGGGGCTGGCACGGAAGCTCACGTCGGTGAGTGCCTCGGTGCCGGCTCCCTCGTAGCGGAAGCCGACGCCGTCGAACTCCACCGTGCCGTCACCGGGCCCGGGTACCCGCTCGCGCTCGGGGAGCACCTCGGCCTCCTCCAGGTCCGTGACCAGGCGGGCGCCGTAGCTGAGCTGGGTCAGCTGGGCGGTGAAGTTCAGGAGCTTGGTCACGGGGCCGCCGTAACCGAGCCCGATGACGAAGAAGAAGAGGAGGTCGGTCGTGGAGATCGATCCGTTGGTCCACAGCAGTAGCCCCACCGGGACGATGGTCACGGCGGGCGCGGCGGCCAGGGTGAAGAACCCTGTGAAGAGCGGGAGGAACCGCAGTCCCCAGCGCGCCTGGTAGTCGGCCGCCCCCCGGATGGCGTCCCGGGCCTCGGCGAAGGTGTCGCCGGTGCGGTTGAAGGTCCGCACGACCGGCATGGCCCGGACCAGCTCGACGATCGATCCGTTCATGCGCGACATGGCCGCCATGTAGCCGCCCATGAGCGCCTGGCTGCCGTGCACCGCACGGCCGGACAGCGTCACGGCCAGGGCCAGGCAGGCCGCGGCCGCGAGGGCCATGCGCCAGTCGACGGCGAACATCCACACCGTGGTCACGGCGACCACGACCAGGGCCGCGACGAGTTCGGGGATGGCGTGGGCGAGGAAGGACTCCAGGCGTTCGACGTCCTCCGACAGTGTCCGCTGGATCTCCCCGGAGCGCCGCCCCGTCACCCGCCCGAGCGGCACGCGGCCCAGGCGCCGGCCGATCCGCAGGCGGAGGCGGTACAGGGTTCGGAAGGCCGCCCGGTGTGAGATGAGGGTGGACACTGCCATGAGGACGTGGTGCGCGACGAGCAGGGCCAGAACGGCACCGGCCAGTGCGTACATGCCGGGGCCGGTGGCCTCGTCAGCGACGACGCCGTCGATGGCGAGGTAGATGACGTAGAACTGCCCGAGCAGGGCCAGGGTGCCCGCGGTCGCGAGCACGGCGGAGAGCACGTAGCTCGCACGGTCCTCGCGGGCGAAGGGCAGCAGGGCAGCGACCCGTTGGGCCACGGAGTCGGACGGCTCCTCCTCCCGCGCGGTCTCGTCGGGCGGTGGCCGCTCCTGCGCGCTCGGCTCCTCGGTGGTGGCATCGACGCTCATGGGTCGCCTCCTTGTGTCGTTCGCGGTCAGGGTGGTGGTGCCGGTGCGCCGACGGCGGTGGGCGCCGCGGGTTCCCGGTCCCGGTCGGCGACGGTGCCGTCGGAGAGGGCGAGGACCCGGTCACAGCCGCTCCGGACGACGTCGGGGTCGTGGGTGACGTGCAGGACCGCCAGGCCCCGGTGCGTGCGCAGCTCGTCGATGAGCCCGGTCACCTCGCGCGCGGTGGCACGGTCCAGCGCGGAGGTGACCTCGTCGCACACGAGCAGGCGCGGGCGGACGGCCAGGGCGCGGGCCAGGACGACGCGCTGGCACTGGCCGCCGGAGAGTTCACGCGGCCGTCGATCGCCCAGACCGACCGGAAGTCCGACGAGGTCGAGCAGGGCGATGGCCTCCTCGTCCGCCGCGGCCCGGGACAAGCCGCGCAGCAGGCGTGCGGGGCCGCTGATCGAGGAGCGCACCGACCGGCGCGGGTGCAATGCTCCCAAGGGGTCCTGGCCCACCAGCTGGAGGTGGGCGCGCTGGTCGGGGGTACGGCGCCGGGCCCGGGGAGCCAGCACGCGCCCGTCCAGGGCCACGGTGCCCGAGGAGGGCGGGTGCAGCCCGGCCAGGCATCGGGCGAGGGTGCTCTTGCCGGACCCGCTGGGGCCGACGAGGGCGACGGCCTCTCCCGCCGCGACCTCGAAGTCCACACCGCGCAGCAGGTCCCCGGCGCCGTGGCCCACGGCGAGGGACTCGACCCTCAGCAGGGGACGCGTGTCCATGCGGCCGGACTCGGGACCGTCGATGCCGGGCGCCGGTGCGTGCTGGCCGGACGCGGGCTCGCGACGGTCCGTCACAAACGCGCGCGGGGTGGGTTCGGCCCCGGTGTCCGCCCTGATCCGGACGAGGGCGTCCGGTCCGCGGTCGGCCACGCGCCCGCCGTCCAACACGAGCACCTCGTCGCACTCGCGTGCCATGAGCCCCAGGTCGTGGGTGATGGCCAGCAGCGCGAAGCCGAGTTCGCGCTGGAGCCGCCCTACCTCGGTGACGAGGGTGCGGGCGGCCGCCGGGTCCAGGCCCGCGGTGGGTTCGTCGAGGACCACCAGGCGGGGGCTCGCGGCCAGGGCACGGGCCAGCGCCACCCGACGCTGCTGGCCGCCGGAGAGCTGGTGCGGCAGGCGGTCCTGGAAGGCGGCGTCGTCGGGCAGGTCCAGGGCACGGAGCCGTTCGGCGACCTCGGCGCGTGAGGCGCGGCCGAGCTGCTCGGCGATCAGCTTGCGCACCGCCATCGTGGGGGTGAGCGCGGACGCCGGGTCCTGGCTGAGCCAGGCGGTGGTGGTGCGGCGCAGCCGCCGCCGGGCCCGCTCGGAGAGCGCGAAGACGTCCTCGCCCGCCACGCGCACGCTTCCGTGGGCCCTGCGCAGCCCCGGCCGGACCACGCCCAGGGCGGCCAGGCCGAGCGTCGACTTGCCCGCCCCCGACTCCCCCACGACCGCGAGTCGCTCACCCGCCGAGAGTCGCAGTCCGACTCCGGACAACACGGGCGCCCCGGCCGGGTCGGTGACCGAGAGGTTCTCCACGACCAGTGTCTCGGCTGTCACATTCCCCTCCTGAATCGGTCGGCGCACCGGTCGGCGATGAGGTTCACGGAGACGGCGAGGGCGACCACGCACGCGGCCGGTGCCGCGAGCGCCCACGGGTTGAGTGGGACTCCCGCCAGGTTGTCGGCGGTCATGCGCGCCCAGCTGTCTCCGAGGGTCGGGCCGCCGAACCCGAGGAAGCCGATCGAGGCCACCACGTAGACCGCGCTCACCAGTCGCAGCCCCGCGTCGGCCAGGACCGGCGCCGCGATGGTGGGCAGCACGTCGCGCACGAGGACGACCGGTGTGCGCTCGCCCAGGGCCACCGCGTGCTCGACGTGGCCGCGCGAGACGGCGGTGAGCGTCGCGGCTCGGGTGAAGCGCAAGGTGGCGGGGGTGCCGACCAGGGCGATGACCACAACCAGGACGGTGGGGCCCGACGCGGCGTTTGCGGCCAGCAGGGTGACCAGTAGTGGCGGGACCACGAGCAGGAGTTCGCCCGAACGCAGGACGAGGGAGCTGAGGTGTCCCCCGTACCAGCCGGTGAGCAGGCCCAGGACGGTGCCGAGCAGGGTACTCAGAGCGGTGGCGGCCAACGGCAGCAGGATGAGCGCGGGTCCGGCGTCGAGCAGGACCGCCCACACGTCGCGGCCCAGGTGGTCGGTGCCCAGGGGCAGCCCGTCGCCGGGCGGTTGGAAGGGACGGCCCTGGGAACTGGTCTCCCCGGGGCCGACCGCCAGGGGGCCGAGAAAGGCCGCCGCCAGGGCGAGCCCTCCGGGCAGGCACAGGAGCACCCAGCCGGCCGCGTCGGTCGTCCGGGCCAGGGTCCGGGAACGTGTCCGTGAGGCCGGGGTCATCGGAGCGCCCCCGTTCGCTGTGGTGCCCGGTCCGGGGACGCCGCGCCAGCGAGTTCGGCGACGAGGAAGCCGAGGGCCGCCGCGCCCGCCAGGACGATGCCCGCCCCGCTGACCACCGCGGCGTCCCTGCGCCCGATCGCCTCGGCGGTCAGGGCGCCCAGGCCGGGATAGCCGAAGGCCGCCTCCACGACGAGCGCGCCGCCGACCGTGTACGGAACCGCCAGGGCCACGGCCTGGGCGACGGGCCCGCGCACCGAGGGCAGCAGGTGGCGGGCCAGGACCCGGTGTTCGGGCACCCCGGCCAGGCGCGCGGCCTCCACGTGCGGTGCTCCGGCGGCCTCGGCCACGGCCGCGCGGGTCAGGCGCAGGACGAAGGCGCCGGCCACGGCGGCCAGGGTCAGTGTCGGCAGGACGAGCTTGTCGGGCTCGGTCAGGGCCCCGAACCCGTCACCGACCAGGGACACCGGCGGAAACCAGCCCAGTCCGTGGGCCAGGACGCTCACCACAAGCGCGGCCAGGACGAACTCGGGGACCGAGAGCACCAGCAGCGCGCCGAGCGAGGCCGCCCGATCGCGGAGCGCGCCGGGGCGGGCGCCCGCCGCGACGCCCGCTGGGACGGCCACCAGGACCACGACCAGCAGGGCACTCGCGCCCAGGACCAGGCTGCGGGCCGCGCGGTCGGCGACGAGCGGGGCCACCGGCAGGCCGGTGACCGCGCTCTCGCCCAGGTCCCCGGTGAGGACGCCGGAGAGCCAGTCGAGGTAACGCACGCCGACCGGGCGGTCAAGGCCGAGCCGCTCGCGCAGCGCGGCCACGCGTTCGGGGTCGGCCTGGGCGCCCAGGGCCTGGCTGGCCGGGTCCCCGGGCAGGACCTCGACCGACCAGAAGAGCGCCGCGCTCACCGCCAGCAGCAGGAGGACGATTCCCGGCAGGCGGCGGGCGACCGAGATCCCGGTGCGGCGCGCGCTCACGACATCGACAGGCGGTCGAGCCGTGGCAGGGCCTGGGTGTACTCGATGCCGGAGACACCGGGCACGGTGGCGTCGAGTTGTTCGGCGAAGCCCCAGACGACGTCGCCACCCTGCTCCCACAGGTAGTGCTGGATCGCCGCCAGGGCCTCCCGGCGCTCGTCGTCGTCCACGGTGGCCTGCATGGCGTCGAGCATCTCGTCGTACTCTCCGCCGGAGAGCCCGGTGACGTTGAACCCGCCCCGTTCGCCGGTGAAGCCCGCGACGTGCGTGGCCGCCGGACGGTTCGCCCAGTACAGGGACTGGAACGGGGTCGACATGAGGGTCTCCATGTCAGCGAAGTAGGTGTCGGCTGCCACCTCGTCGAGCCGCACGGTCAGCCCCGCCTCGTCGGCCTGCTCCACCAGCAGTTCCGCCGCCGCGGTCATGCCGGGGACGAGCTCGGCGACTCGCAGGGTGACCTCGCTGACCCCGGCCGACTCCAGCAGTTCCCGGGCCTGCTCGACATCGCGTTCGCGCTGGGGCACGTCGTCGGCGAAGTCGGCCAGCCCCTGGCCGACGAGGTCGTTGCCGACGGTTCCCTGGCCGTGGAGGACCGTGTCGACCATCGCCTGGCGGTCGACCAGGAGCTTGACGGCGAGCCGCACGTCCGGGTCGTCGAAGGGCTCCAGGGTGGTGTTCATGTGCAGGGCGAGGAAGCCGGAGTCGGAGGTGCCGCCGCGGACGATCTCGATGGAGTCGTCGGCCGCGGCCGCGTTGGCCGGGCTGACGGCGTGCGCGTAGTCGATCTGGCCGCCGCGCAGGGCGTTCATCCGGGTCTCGGCGTCGTTGATGGAGACGATCTCGACCTCGTCGAGCACCGCGGGCTCGTCCCAGTAGGCGTCGTTGCGTTCCAGCACCCGGCCGCCGGAGCCGGTGGAGGCGAGCCGGTAGGGCCCCGAGCCGATGCCCTCCTCCCACGCCTCCCCGGTGGTTCCGTCGGGGAAGACCAGGGAGAAGGTCGCGAGCCCGGCCTCGACGAAGTCGGCGCGGGGACGCGTGAGGGGGACCCGGAGAGTGAGCGGGTCGAGGACCTCCAGGCCGTCCCGGTCCAGGTCCGCGTAGAACTGGGCGTAGTTGGGGCTCTCCTCGGGGTCGGCGAGCAGGGCCAGGCTGTAGCGGACGTCCTCGGCCGTGAGGGGGCGGCCGTCGTGGAACTCCACGCCCTCGCGGATCCGGACGGTGTACTCGGTGGCGTCGTCGTTGGCCTCGATCTCCTCCGCCAGGCGCATGACCACGTCCTCGCCGCGCAGGACCACGAGTGGGTCGAAGAGGGCGAACATCGTGACGTAGTCGGAGATGGCCGAGGCGACCGGGACGTTGAGCGTCTCCAGCGCGGCTCCGGCCACTCCCATCCGGAGCCTGCCGTCGGTAGCCCCCTCGTCGCCCGAACACGCCGTCAGGGGGAGCGCCGCCGCCGCGGCCAGACCGAGGGAACCGCGCAGGAGGGCCCGGCGACCGAGGACGGGGGTTCCCGGTCGGGTCAGCGTGCCATCGCTCATCGATCCACCTCAATGAAAATGATTTTCATACCCAAATGCTAGCAGTACGACACCCCCAGGGGGTAGGGGTGAAAGCCGGATACCAACGGGAACCCGGGCGGTGCCCGCGGTGGGAAGTCAGAGCAGGGACGGGGTCTGGGGCGCGGAGCACCGAAGACCGGGCCCGCGTACACACGACGAAGGGCCCGTTGGGAGGCGACCCGTCACCGAACCGCCGCGCACGCTCCGCACCGAGGCGCGGAACCCCTGTATCAGCGACTCGTACGCACCGCTCGGCACGAAGCCCGGCCAAGCGTGAATCACCTGCGGCCACAAGGGTGAAGGCGGTCGCGCCATCTCCACGACGTGGAGACGAAACGGAGGCCGCAAGGTATCCCGACCATCCCCAACGGGCTCGAACGGCGCAGCGCGGCAGCGGCGGAGCCGTGTCAGGACAGCGACCTGGTGTCGCGCCGTTCCGCGACGGCCACGATGAAGGAGATCCCGCACGACGCGGGACAACATCCCACACGCCCCGGCTCCACCCCACCCGAGACGCAGAAAGGGGCCCACCAGATGGTGGACCCCTCTATGAACCGCTACTGCTCTGTCGGGACGGCGGGATTTGAACCCACGACCCCTTGACCCCCAGTCAAGTGCGCTACCAAACTGCGCTACGTCCCGTCCGCTGAGCGGCGGCGTTTCCGCCCCCGCCAACAGGTAAAACCTTACCGCATCGGCGGGGCCGTTCAGACCAGGGCAGCTCAGGGGTCAAGGCGGGAGTCAGCTCACGGAACCGGAACCCACACCGATGACCTGGGCGCGGTCCCCGACGGAGAAGCCGGACACCACGATCGCGTGCGGGGCCAGCGCCACTCCGAAGGTCGAGCCGTCCGGGGCCAGGCCCTCGGCAGCCGAGTCCAGCGGGACCTCGATGCCGTCGGCACCCCAGGCGCCGACGAGCAGGACGGCCGGTTCGTTCCCGTCGGGCCCCTCCGCGCGGACCCCGGCGAACAGCTCGGGGCTGACCGCGACACTCTCCGGAACGGGGGCCGGAGTGGCGAACACGAGGCTGTCCACGGTCTCGGTGTCGGGGATGTCTCCGCCCGGTTCGCCGACCACCGGCCGCTCCAGGCGGTACTCGACCTGGTCGGTGTCCTCGTCGGTCTCGGTGTACATCAGCAGCTCACCGTTGACAGGAACCACCCGGCCGGGTTCGGTGGGCAGGTTCTCAGCGGTCACACCCCTGTTCCTGCTGCGGACGGCCAGCACCCCCGGGTCGTCACCGCCGTAGTGGACCACCACGGCCCAGCCGTCGGGGGCGGAGAGCACCTGTTCCACAGGACCGGGGATCTCGCGTCTGCCGTAGGTGCCACCCGCCTCGGTCAGTACTCGCAGTTGGTGGGACTCCTCCTCTGCCGACTCGGCGTCGTCCTCGTCCGGGGGACACTCCTCGGGGACCAGGATCCTGGCATCCGCGATGACCGGAGCACCGGTCTGTACACATCCCCTGTCTCTCTGGTAGCGGTTCGCCTCCCCGGATTCATGGTCCCGGAGGGTGAAGCGGCCGCTCTCCTCCACCTGCAGGAAAGCTCGGTCGGTCAGGAGAACCCGGTCCGCCTCGTCTCGGATCCGGTGATAACCGACCGGCCGACCGGTGTCGGCGGCCAGCACCGCCACGGACCGCTGCTCGTGGTCCGCTCCGGTCTCGTCTCGGTACAGCACCGCCACGCGTTCGCCGTCGGGGGTGGGCTCGGACCACAGAACCTCACCGACCGGCTGGAACCGCCAGCGTTCGCTGCCGTCCCGGCTGTCCAGGGCCCACACGCCCCGAGGGCCGTGGATCAGCGCCCCGGTGTCCGTCGCGGCCACGGAGATCTCACCCGCCGATCCCGCTTCGGGGTGCTCCCAAACCCAGGTGACCTCGTCACCGTGGACCGAAGCTGCCGCCTCGGCCGAGGCGAGCGGTTCGGCGAGGGTGTGCACGGAAGGGTCCCGGTCCCAGACCGGGGGGACGGCGAGCACCGCGAGGGCGACGGCCGGGGCCAGCCCAGCCGATACCGCCTGTATCCGGGGCCGACCGGAAGCTGGCCGGAGCGGTTCGGGGCGCCCGGCGACGGCGAGCATCAGTGCGCCCGCCAGCAGCGTGAGCGCGGACAGGTACCACAGGTGGGAGACAGCCCCGAAGTCCACCAGGACGTCCGGCAGCGGTTCCCCCTCCCCCGACGCGCGAACCGGAGTCCGGGCGCCCGGGACCTCCCGCAGGGCCACCAGCACCGCCAGGCACCCCACAAGGACGGCCGCCGCACGGAGCGGACCCGAACCCTCACCAGGGCGACGGTCCCACCCCGACCCGGGCCTGTGCTCACCGCCGGGCAGAGCCCAGGCAGCGGTGAGCAGAACGATCGCGCCGCCCAGCCCCCAGTGAAGCAGCGGAGAAGTCTCACCCCAGCGCTCCGCGGGGCTCAGCAACGCGGCTCCCACCAACGCGAGCACCCCGCCTAGGACTGCCCCGGTGCCCGCCCAGGAGATCAGCCGCCAGAGCGTGTCCGCACTGATCCAACGCATCACGGCACCAGACCTTCCACCCGCGCACCCTGGTGGCGCGGCTCGGTCAGTAGGACGGCGACCCCACCGCGGACAGCCACGAGCTGTCCCACGTCTGCCCGGCTTCCCAGAACGATCCGGTTGCGCAGTCCCTCACCGAACAGCTCCCCGTGCGAGGCCACGCTGACCTGGGCCCGGTCCCCGGCCCTTTCGGATTCGTCAGTGGTGAACACCACCTGCTCCGGCAGTACAGCCCTGTGGCTGTAACGACTGGCGTAGGCACCACCCGCTCCGATCAGCGGTGTGCGGTTGCCGTCCGGATCGATGCGGCCGACCTCGACCCCCTCGCCCGACCGGGAGAACAGCATGGTGATGCCGCTGCCGTCAACGTCGATGACCGCCTCCCGGGAAAGACCCTCCTCCGCCTCGACCATGTCCTCGCTCAGGTACATGAGTTCCTCTCCGCTCCCCGGGTCCAGCAGGAGGACGGGGTCGGACGAGTAGTAGCCCTGCACGGCGAGGACACTGCCCCGGCCGTCCGCCCCCGGGGCCGCCCACGGCCGGTCGGGGACGAAGACCTCCTCCCCCTCCAGCTCGTAGCTCCACTGCTCCTCACCGGTACGCAGATCCACGGAGACCACCCTGAACCGCTTGTCGGGTTCCTCGTCACGGATAAGGGATTCGATCTCCCATGTACTGCCGGTGAGATCCTCCTCGCGGACACAGGCCACGGCGTACACGACCGTCTCCGCGCGTACCCGGGGCGGCTCACCCGCACAGGCCATCCCCGGTTCGGGGGCCGGGTTCCGGTACCACAGTTCCTCGCCGGACTCCGCGTCCCAGGCGCTCACCCCGGGCGCCTCGTCCCGCTCGACGCCATCGCGCCGGTCGGAATGCACGCGGACACCGTCCGACCAGCCCACGAGAGCACGAGCACTGCTTTCCGAAGCCTCACCTGTGTCTGCGCTGAACTCGGTGACCAGTGCACCGTTGACCACGTCGAACACCCGGGTGGCCCGCTCTTCGGGTGCGTCCTCGCCCTGTTCCGCGGCATCCTCGTCCCGCTCCGGAACTCGGGTGAAGAGCACGTGTCCGTTTCCCACCCAGACCGTGGCGTCCCTGGCAGCGGGCTCACGGTACGACCAGATCTCCGTGCCGTCGGTCCCGTCCAGGGACACCACACCGTCGCTGAGGACCACGAGGGGGCCGTGAGCCCCCCGAACGATCCGGTCGATCGTGCCCGACTGCTCGGGTTCCCAGATCCACCCGGACCGGTTGACCCGGTCAGGGAATGCCGCCACCCCCGGCAGGTCCTCGGCGACGACGTGCCGTACACCGCCCTCCTCCTCATCGACGAGGAGCAGCGGCACGGTCACCCCGACCAACGCAACGGCAAGCACGCCCGCGGCGAAGGGCGGCAGAGAGCGGCTTCGGGGCGGTAGGAGCGGTCGGCGCACGACGGTCAGCATGAGCAGCACACCCAGGGGGACAGCGCAGACCACGACCGCCATCCTCAGCTCGATCAGGGAGAGCGCGCCGATTCCAGGAGCGTCCGCGCCCAGGAGCACGCCGTTGCCCGCGATGAGGGCGGTGAGGGCCGCTGCCCCGGCCAGGCACAGGGCGTAGTCCCAGCCGCTCTCCGCATCCGCTGGTTCACCGGCACGCGCGTTCTTCCAGCGCACCCCGAGCACCAGGACGAACCCGCCGAGCACACAGACCCAGAACCAGGCCAGCCCGGCTTCCTGGAACACCGCGGTGTCCTGCCCCGCCCAGTGCAGGGCCACGGTCACCGCTGCCAGGAGCAGCGCCCCCGCGACCGTGCCCGCCCCGACCCAGGACAGGGCCTTCTCCATGCGCCGCTCGCGCGCCACCCCGCACCGCCTACCACTCCGTGATCTCGTGACCGAAAGGCCAATTTCCGCCACGAAAAGCTAGCAGTGTCCCGAGGGTCTGCCGCGGGTGGGTCAGGGGACCAGGGCCGTCACGAGCTCGGACCCGTCGTTCTCGGTAAGGAGCACGACCGCACCCGGGACAGCGGTCAGGGCAGCGTCACCCTCGCGTTCGGTCCGGTGCACGACCCCGTCACTCCACCGGGTGGTCTCGCCGAAGGGCGCGACCACGACCTCCTTGGCCGCACTCGCCGTATCCGTATGCCGCACGATCACCAGGGCGTCGTCGAGCACCGCGATCATCGGGGAGCCGACCTGGCCAAAGAAGTAGGCCTCCTCGACCACCGCCGTTTCGGTGATCTCCCCTGCGGGGTCCACCCGGTGGAACGTCGTCTCCAGGTGACCGCTGTTCACCGCGAAGACGGCTCCGTTCGTGTCGGCATACGCCGCCTCCGCCGGGTCCGCTCCGCCCACCAGTTCCTCGGGTTGAGCGACGAGTTCCTCACCTGTCGCCGGGTCCAGGACCGTGAGCCGCCCCTCGTAGCCGTCGCGCACGACCACCGACGGACCAGCCGCACCGCCCGGGGCCTCGGCCAGGCGGGGTTCCGGGGCCGAAGGAGGAGCCGTCCACTCCGCGCGCCAGAGTTCGGTCTCTGTCAGGGGGTCGACGGCCACGACGGCGGCAGTGGTTTCGTTGCTCTCCCCTTCGAAGGGGTTGCTGCTCTGGGCGCCGCTGTCCTCGCCCTCCAGACAGCCGAACACGCCCAGCAGCCAGTGTCCGTAGCTTCGGGCGTCCACGACCTCGCAGTGGTCGGGCAGGTCCAGCACGTCACTGACGAGTGTCCGGCCGTGCTCGTTCAACCAGCCGGTCGGGGGAACCTCCGCATCCGAGTTCTCGTCGAGGACCTCCCCCGTCCCGGCGTCCAGCACGACCGTCTCCCACCGGTCCTCGCCGCTCGATTCGTCGGTGCCGACTCGGTGACGCACGTTGACCTGGCCGTCCTCGGCCCACACGTCCCCGACCCGGTCGTGCGGGTGCCGGTAGGACCACAGCTCCGCGCCGGTCTCGCCGTCCAGGGCCACGGCCCCGTCGTAGAGAAGGGCGAGCGGCCCGTGACTGCCCGGAAGTACGCCCCTGACCTTGGTTCCCATCGGTGCCTGCCACTCCCAACTCGTCTGGGAGACCTCGGCCGGGAACGGAGCGGGTTCACCGAGTTCATCGGCGACCTGGTGCGGCACCCAGGGGACCAAGAACCGCGCGACCAAAACCCCCGCCAGAGCCACGGCCGCCGTCCCGGTCAACAGGGCGGGGAACGCCCGGCGGAACGGTTTCGGGTCGGGTTTGCGCCCGCTGGCGGCCATCAGCGCGCATCCCACGGTGATCGCGCAGGTCACCAACCACAGGTGCACGGCGTACGGCGCGGGCGCGAACGCCCAGGGGCCGGGGGTGGTGGCCTCGAAGGCGTCCCGGGGGAAGGCGAGCAGGGACGCCAGCAGCCCGATCCCGACCGCCGGGCACATCCAGAACACGTGCCGCCCGGTGTCGGGAGCCGTTTCGCGGCGCCGCCAGGCGACCCCGCGCACGAGGACGAGCAGAGCGATCAGGACGGACAGCACCCACCAGCCGTCGGCCTTCCCGAGCAGCCCTCCCCCGGCGACCACGCCGGTCGCTACCGCCCACAGCAGACCCCCGACCAGCAACCCGCCCCCGGCCCACCCCAGAATTCCGCTCAGTTGTCCGAGCTTCCTCTCCCCAGTCACCGTTCCGTCCTTCGTGCGATATCCGCCATACCGCCGCAGAACCTAGCAGTGCCGGGACACGCCGCAGCTCGGAACCTCCCCACCGTCACCGGGTCAGGTCCCCTAACGGGGTCCTTCACCTCGGAGCAACGTGCAACCACATGGGCCAGGAGCTCCGACCCCGGGTCAGGGCACCAGGGCCGTGATCCTGTCTCCGACGAGCACAACCGCGCCCGGGGCAGCGGTCAGGGTCAGATCCACATCAGCCTCGGTGACGGGCGCGGCCTCAGCGGTGGGCAGGGCTACTTCGTCCCAGCTGATGGTCTCTCCGAACGGCGCGATCGCCACCTTCCCCTCCCAGGTGATGGCCAGGGACTCCTCAAGCAGAAGAATGGCGGAGGTACCGATGCTGGGTTTCAGGTAGCCTCCCTCGACCACGGCCGTGCCGGTGGGTTCCCCCTCGGCGTCCACCCGGTGGAACGTGGTCTGCGATGTGAAGGAACCATCCTGGTCACCGTGCCGTCTGGTGGTGGACTCAGTGATCACGGCGCCGTCCGTGTCGGCGTACGCCACCCCGATGAGGTCATCACTCGCCATCAGGCTCTCCGGTAGGGCCACCAATTCCTCCCCGGTGCCCAGGTCCAGGAGTGTGCCCTGCTCCTCATGCCGCTCTTTCACCAGAACCTGCTGCGACCCGGCGGGCCCCGGAACCTTGGCCAGCCGAAGCTGCCTGTCTTCGCCCTCAGATGGATCGGGCCATTCCACCCGCCAGAGTTCACGCTCCTCAAGCTGATCAACCGCGACGACCATGACGTCCACCTCGATCTCCGGCCACGCGAAGGGGTCCCCGGAGTAGATCACCCTCTCGAGGGTCTCCGTGTCGACGTCAACCAGGCATCCGACCAAGGCGACCAGGGTGTTGCCGTAACTCTCCACGTCCCGCGAGACCACGCACTCCTCGGGCAGCGACAGAGCTTCGTTCACCGCGGTGGCGCGCTCGCGGAACGGCGGGCTGTACTCGGCCGGGCGGTCGGCGGCGACCTCCCCGAGCTTCTCTCCGGTCTGCCCGTCCAGCCGCACCGTCACCAGCTGTCCGGAGTCACCCCAGGCGGCTCGGGTCTCGTAGCTCACGAACACGCCGCCATCGTCGCGCCACACGTCATGGACCGGGTCGTGGGGGCGCCGGTAGGACCACAGCACCTCGCCGGTCTCACCGTCCAGTGACACGACCCCGTCCCGGAGGAGGGCCAGCGGCCCGTGGCTTCCCACACGCACCTCGACTACTGAGGCGCCCTGCGGCGGCTGCCACTCCCAGCCGACCTGGGAAACCTCGGCCGGGACCGGGGCGGGCTCACCGAGCTCGTCGGCCACCCGGTGCTGTTCCCGGGGAACGACCAGAACGATCGCGCCCCCGAGGACGACCACCGCCAGCGCACCGGCGCCGAGCAGGGTCATGCTCCGCCCGAACGGCCTCGGGTTGGGGACCCGCCACGAGAGCAGCATGAACACGGCTCCCAGAGCGAAGGCGCACATCGCCAGCCACAGGTGCACGAACGGTGACAGGGTGTCGAACAGCGGGACCGAACCGAAGAACCTGAAGGGGTCGGCCAGGGAGTAGAGCCCGAGCAGGGCCAGCCCTGCGAGGCAGAATAGAACCATCCAGCACCGGTACAGCACGGTGCTGTGATCGCTCACGTATACGTGGGGGTGTTCCTGCCAGCGGATCCCGAACGCCAGCACGAAGCAGGCGATGACGACGGCGGCGATCCACCAGCCGCCCACCTCCTCCAGCAGTCCTTCACCGATCGCGAAAGCTGTGGCCAGCGCCCACACCGCGGACCCGAGCAGCAGCCCGGCCCCGATCCACACCAACGCGCTCCGCACGCGTCCGTGCTCCTTCTCCTCCGCCACCCGGGCCACTTCACTTTCCGCTGATATCCGACATGCCGCCGGTCAACCTAACAGCCAGTCACCCAGAGTGAGGCATCGGGATGCTGAGAGTGGCTGCGAAGGCGGGTCGGCCCGGCGACTCTGAAGGCTCAGTGGTCGCTGGCTCCTTCACCTGCACGTTCGGTGAGCCAGGTGAAAAGGGTGGGGTCGGTGCCCATCTCCGGGTGCCACTGCACGCCGAGCACGTTGAACACGTCCGTGTACTCGATCGCCTCGACCGTGCCGTCCTCGGCCCAGGCGGTGGCGGAGACGTTGCGGCCCAGAGCGGCGACGGACTGGTGGTGGTAGGTGGGCACGTCGAGCATGGTGCGGCCCAGCACCCGGGCGGTGCGGGAGTACTCGGCGACGGTGACCGGGTGGGTGTCGAAGATCCCGGTGCGCTGGCGGTGCCCGGTGTGGCCCACCACGTCGGGCACGTGCTGGTTGAGGGTGCCGCCGCGGCAGACGTTGAGCAGCTGCATACCCCGGCACACCCCCAGGACCGGCAGGCCCCGGGCGAGCGCTCCGGCCAGCAGGTCCACCTCGGCGGTGTCGCGACCCGCCTGAACCCCGGCGGTGTGCGTTCCGGTCGGAGCTCCGTAGCGGCCGGGGTCGATGTCGCCGCCCCCGGCCAGCAGCAGCCCGTCCAGCCGGTCCAGCGCCCCGGTGATCCCCGCGACCGGCGGCAGCAGGAGGGGCACAGCCCCGGCTGCGGCGACGGAGTCCACGTAGTGCTGGGGCAGCAGAGTGGCGGGCAGGTCCCAGGCCTCGCCCCAGCGGACCTGTTCCGCGTAGGCGGTGATGCCGACGACCGGTGGCATGAGAGCGGCCTCCTTCGGGGCGGGGGTCGGGGTTCGCCGGGTTCGGGGCGGCGGCGGGCCTGGGACGAGCCTAGATCGGGGTGACGTAGGCGCCGGAGATACCGCCGTCCACGAGGAAGTTGGAGGCGGTGACGAACGAGGCGTCGTCACTGGCCAGGAAGGCCACCGCGGCGGCGATCTCGGTGGCGTCGGCGAAACGGCCCAGCGGGACGTGGACCAGGCGGCGGGCGGCGCGTTCGGGGTCCTTGGCGAACAGTTCCCGCAGCAGGGGTGTGTCCACCGGCCCCGGAGAGAGCGCGTTCACCCGGATGCCCTCGCGGGCGAACTGCACGCCCAGTTCGCGGCTGAGCGCGAGCACCCCGCCCTTGCTCGCGGTGTAGGACACCTGGGAGGTGGCGGCACCCATGGTGGCGACGAACGACGCGGTGTTGACGATCGCCCCCTTGCCCTGTGCGCGCATGTGCGGCAGGGCGTACTTGCAGCACAGGTACACGGAGGTGAGGTTGACCTCCTGGACCCGCCGCCAGGCGTCGAGGCTGGTGGTGAGGATGGAATCGTCGTCGGGAGGTGAGATCCCGGCGTTGTTGAAGGCCACGTCCACGCTGCCGTACTCGGCCTTGACCCGGGCGAAGAGGGCTTCGACCGCGGCTTCGTCGGTGACGTCGGCGCGGATGAACCCGCCTCCGGTGGCCTCGGCCACGCTCTTGCCGCCCTCCTCGTCGAGGTCGACGGCGACGACGGTGGCGCCCTCCTCCGAAAGGCGGAGCGCGGTGGCACGGCCGATACCGCCCGCCGCCCCGGTGATGACGGCGACGCGGTCCTGGAATCGCTGCATGGTGTTCCTCCAGCTCAGAGATGGATCCGCCAGACGGGGTCTGTCAGAAGTGGGCACCTCGGGTGGGCCGTGGGGCGGTCGGTCCGGTGGGCCCGTCAGGTGTCGTCGGAGAGGAAGACGGTCCTGGTCTCGGTGAAGGCGTCCAGTGCGTCGGGGCCCAGTTCACGGCCCAGGCCGGACTGGCCCATCCCGCCGAAGGGCGTCCAGTAGCGCACGGCCGAGTGCGAGTTCACCGACAGATTTCCGGCGCGGACGGCGCGGGAGACCCGCAGGGCACGGCCGACGTCGCGGGTCCAGACCGATCCGGCCAGCCCGAACTCGGTGTCGTTGGCGATGCGTACCGCGTCGGCCTCGGTCTCGAAGGGCAGTACGGACAGGACCGGGCCGAAGATCTCCTCGCGGAAGGCGGGTTCGGCCGGGTCGTGGGTGGCGAGCACGGTGGGCGGGAACCAGAAACCGGGTCCCCGGGGCGCGCTCCCCTGGAAGAGGACGGTGGCGCCGTCCACGTAGGCGGCGACGCGGTCGCGCTGGGCGGCGCTGATCAGCGGACCCATCTCGGTGTCGGGGTCGCGGGGGTCGCCGACGGTGATCCCCTCGACGGCCGGGCGCAGGAGTTCCAGGAAGCGTTCGTACACGTCGGCCTGGACGAGCAGGCGGGAGCGGGCACAGCAGTCCTGTCCGGCGTTGTCGAAGGCGGCAATGGGCGCGGCGGCCGCGGCCTTGTCCAGGTCGGCGTCGGCGAAGACGATGTTGGCGCTCTTGCCGCCGAGTTCGAGGGTGAGGCGGGTGAGGTCGTCGGCGGCCGCCGCCATGATGCCCTTGCCCACCCGGGTGGAGCCGGTGAAGACGATCTTGGCGACGTCGGGGTGGCGGACCAGGCGCGCTCCGGCCACCGGCCCGGTGCCGGGCAGGACCTGCAGGACTCCGTCGGGCAGCCCCGCTTCCCGGGCGAGTTCGCCGATGCGCAGGGCGGTGAGCGGGGTGAGTTCGGCGGGTTTGACGATGACGGTGTTGCCCGCGGCCAGGGCGGGTGCGGTGCCCCAGGACAGGACCGGCATCGGGAAGTTCCAGGGGACGATGACGCCGACCACGCCGAGGGGGTCGGCGAAGGTGACGCTCCAGCCGCCGGGGACGGGGATCTGCCGTCCGGTGGCGCGCTCGGGTGCGGCCGAGAAGTAGGTGAACACGTCCCTGGCGTTGCCCGCCTCCCAGCGGGCCTGGCCGACGGGGTGCCCGGCGTTGGCGACCTCCAGCTGGGCGAGCTCCTCGGTGTGGGCGTCGATGCGCTCGGCCACGGCGCGCAGCAGCCGGGCGCGTTCGCCCGGCGGGGTGTCGCGCCAGGCGGGGAAGGCCGCGGCGGCGCGGGCGACGGCGGCGTCGGTCTCGGCCTCGGAGGCCAGGGGGACGGTGGCCACCACCTGCCCGCTGGCCGGGTCGACCACCTTCTGCTCGCGCTGCCCTTCTTGTGCGAACTGCTTCGGCCGCTCGGGCGGCGTGCTCTCGTCGGTGTTCACCGGGTGTCCCTCCCTGTCATCTGGATCCGCTACATCCGCTCGAAGCCGCGGAACATCTCCCAGTCGGTGACGGCGGCGTCGAAGGCCGCCAGTTCGACGCGGGCGCGGTTGGCGTAGTGGGCGACGACCTCCTCGCCGAAGGCCTCGCGGGCCAGCGCGCTGCCCTCCCACAGTTCCAGGGCCTCGCGCAGGGTGGTGGGGACGGTGGGCAGGCCCGAGGTGTAGGCGTTGCCGGTGAGTGGCTCGCCCGGTTCGATGCCGTGCTCGACCCCGTGCAGTCCGGCCGCGACCATGGCGGCGCTGGCCAGGTAGGGGTTCACATCGCCGCCGGGGACCCGGTTCTCCACCCGCAGCGAGGGCCCGTGGCCGACCACCCGCAGCGCGCAGGTGCGGTTGTCGTGGCCCCAGGCGACGGTGGTGGGCGCGAAACTGCCCGGGACGAAGCGCTTGTAGGAGTTGATGTTGGGCGCCAGCAGCAGGGTGAGCTCGCGCAGCGCGGCGAGCTGGCCGCCCAGGAAGTGGCGGCCGGTCTCCGACAGCCCCCGCCCCTCGGCCATGACGGGGGTTCCGTCGTCGTCGCGCAGTGAGAGGTGGATGTGGCAGGAGTTGCCCTCGCGGTCGTTGGGTTTGGCCATAAAGGTGAGCGACATGCCCTCCTGCGCGGCGATCTCCTTGGCGCCGTTCTTGTAGACGCTGTGCTGGTCGCAGGTGCGCTGGACCTCGTCGTAGCGGAAGGCGATCTCGTGCTGGCCGAGGTTGCACTCGCCCTTGGCCGACTCCACGTACAGTCCGGCGCCGGTCATCTCGTTGCGGACGCGGCGCAGCAGGGGTTCGACGCGTGCGCCGCCCAGGACCGAGTAGTCGACGTTGTACTGGTTGGCGGGGGTGAGGTCGCGGTAGGCGCTGTTCCAGGCCTGTTCGTAGGTGTCACGGTAGACCACGAACTCGAGTTCGGTGCCCGCGTAGGCCTGCCAGCCGTGTTCGGCGAGGCGTTGGCGCTGGTGGTCCAGGACTTGGCGGGGCGAGGCCGCGACCGGGCTGCCGTCGTGCCAGGTGAGGTCGGCGGTGACCATGACCGCACCCTCGGCCCAGGGGGTGCGCCGCAGGGTGGACAGGTCCGGTGCCATCACGAAGTCGCCGTAGCCGGTCTCCCAGGAGGACATGGCGTACCCGTCGACGGTGTTCATGTCCACGTCCACGGCGAGCAGGTAGTTGCAGCCCTCCGTGCCGTGCTCGAGGGTCTCCTCCAGGAAGTAGCGGGCGGAGAGCCGTTTGCCCTGGAGGCGGCCCTCCATGTCGGTGAAGGCGACCAGGACGGTGTCGACCTCGCCGGAGGCGGCCTCGATTCTGAGTTGGTCCAGCGACAGTGGGGGGAGGCTGCCGTTCGTTCGCACCTGGTGCTCCTTGTCAGCGTCATGACGTCTGGGAGTATGGTTCGACTTCAGACCAATGGTGGAACATGCAACCAGGAGCCCTCCGGAGCTGTCAATGGTTTGCCTGATCGGGATAGACCTGTCCGCGTATCACCGACAGGAAAGGGAAAAGGAACAAAAATGCACCATTCAGACAGCGGTCCGGCCGCGGACGGCGGCCTGACCGGGGTCGCGGCCCAGGCCGTGTTCCGCCCCGTGCGCACCGGGAACCCGTTCGAGGAGACGGTGGAGCGGCTGCTGTCCGCGATCCGGTTGGGTGTGGTCGGGCACGGGGAGCGCTTTCCCGCCGAGCGCGAACTCGCCGCGCGGCTCGGGGTCAGCCGGGTCATCCTCCGCGACTCCCTGCGCGCCCTCCAGGAGGCCGGGTACGTGGAGTCCAGGCGCGGGCGGTTCGGCGGCGCCTTCGTCACGTACGTGCGTCCCAAACCGAGCCGGAGCGAGGCCCAGCGGGTCCTGCGGGACACCGGCACCGACCTGGACGACCTGTTCACCCACCGCCGGGCCCTGGAGACCGGGGCGGCCGTGGTGCTGGCCGAGAAGGGGCTCACCCCCGAGCAGGACCGGCTGCTCACCGAGCGGCTGGCGGCGGTGGAGGCGGCCGAGGTGGCGGACTACCGGCGCCTGGACACGGTCCTGCACCTGACCCTGGCCGAACTCACCGGTTCCGCCTCGCTCACCCGATCCCTCACCGAGGTGCGGATGCGCGTGAACGACCTGCTTGACGCCATGCCCATGCTGGTGCGCAACCTGGAGCACAGCAACATCCAGCACCGGGAGATGGTCCAGGCGGTCCGGGACGCCGACCCCGAGGCGGCGGTGCGCGCGGTACGCGAACACCTGGAGGGCAGCGAGGCCCTCATCCGGGGCTTCCTCACCTGAGGCCCGAGTCGCACCCGGGACGGCATTGGCCGCATCCGGCCAAACGTGAGAAGCACTCACCTTTATGACGGTTCATCACGGCCCAGGAGAACAGCCCGCCACACGCCGCCGACGTACGCGCGGACGCCGGACGATCACTCTCGGTAGGGCATCGTCGCGGGAGCGGTGACCGGAACGAGCCGAACTGGTGATCGTACCCACCCCGCCTCAGGCCGCACCGCACCGGGGCCGACACCGGTGGCCGCTCCCCCGTTGCCCCCTGCCCTGACTCAGGCCTTTAATGACGGCGCCCCCGCTCTCCTCACAGGCCCCCGGCAGGGCCGAAAGGACGCCGCCACCCATGGCTTCCCTCAACCGGCGCGGATTCCTCACCGCCTCCGCAGGCCTCGGGTTCGCCCTCGGTCCGCCCGCTCTCCCCGTCTCCGCCGCGACCCACGACAAGCTCATCCGGCAGACCCTCGACCGGATCACCGACCCCGAGGGCACCACCTTCGCCCAGGTCGCCTCCCCCGTCGGCGACGGCTACCAGCTGCTCACCGCCGGACCCGGCTGGCCGCTGGAGGTCCGCGAGGACCTGGTCCCCGCCCAGTCCGGTCGCGACGAACGGCGCGAGCCGCTGGCCGCCTTCGTGCAGTTCACCGACCTGCACGTGCTGGACGTGCAGAGCCCGGTGCGGTTCGAGTACACCCACCCCATCATCGGTTCCAGCGCGCACCGGCCGCAGGAGGCGCTCGCCATGGTGGGCGCTTCGGCGCTGGTCAAGAGGGTGAACTCGCTCCGGAACGGCCCGGTGACCGGCCGCCCCTTCGACTTCATGATGACCACGGGCGACAACACCGACAACCACGAGGAGATCGAGCTCGACTGGCTCATGACGATCCTCAACGGGGGCTCGCTCACACCGGACACCGGTGACCCCGGGCGGTTCGAGGGCGTGCAGAACTGCGGCTCCGGGCTGTACTGGCAGCCGGAGAGCCAGAGCCCGGACCGCTACAAGGACCGGGGCGGCTTCCCCCACCTGCCCGGTTACCTGGCCGCCGCCACGGCCGAATTCCACAGCCCTGGGCTGGACGTGCCCTGGTACTGCACCATCGGCAACCACGACAACACCCCGGCGGGGACCCTGCCCGCTCGCACCCTGGGCGACGTCTACGTCGGCGACCGCAAGCTGATGTTCGCCGACGACGACGTCACCGAGCAGATGGCCGAGGCCATGACCGAGGAGGACCAGCTCGGCGACATCCCCGACGAGGTCGAGAACCCCGACGACGCCGACACGATGTCCACCGCCGCGCTGACCTCCACCGTCACCCCGGACGAGCGGCGCAGGCCCTTCGACACCGCGGGTTTCGTCGCCGCCCACCTGGCGGAGGCCAACACCGGCCCCGGGCCGGTCGGGCACGGCTACACCGAGGACAACGCGGACGGAGTGGACTGCTTCTACACCTTCCCGATCGCCGAGGGCGTCACCGGGATCAGTATGGACACGACCACGCTCGCGGGGCTGGCCAACGGTTCCATCGGCAAGCGGCAGTACGACTGGCTGGAGAGGACCCTGCGCGCGTCCAGCTCG
Organism: Nocardiopsis valliformis DSM 45023; assembly: GCF_000340985.1. NCBI lineage: Bacteria > Bacillati > Actinomycetota > Actinomycetes > Streptosporangiales > Nocardiopsidaceae > Nocardiopsis > Nocardiopsis valliformis. The sequence goes on along the minus strand of NZ_ANAZ01000005.1, from coordinate 48,109 downwards.
GTCTACTACGACCTGCTCGGCCGCCGACGCACCCAGCAGGTGACCGACGAGCTGTTCGTGCTGTTCAGCCACCACACCAGTGGCACGATGAACAACCCGCTGCCGGACCGGCGTCGCCCGGCCGAACTCCGCTACACCGGCGAGATCCTGGTGGCCATGCTCAAGCGTTACCCCAACGTCCTGGCCTGGGTGAACGGCCACACCCACTACAACAGGGTGCGGGCGCACACCTCCCGCGTCCCGGAGCGCGGGTTCTGGGAGATCAACACCGCCTCGCACATCGACCACCCGCAGCTGGCCCGCAGCATCGAGATCGTGGACAACGCGGACGGCACGATGTCGCTGTTCACCACCCTGTTGGAGGCCGACAGCCCCTACCAGGTGGACCACGGCGACTTCTCCGTGGAGGGTCTGGCCTCGCTGTACCGGGAGCTGTCCGTGAACGACCTGTACGCCGACCCGGCCAACTACGGCGGTCCCCAGGACCGCAACGTCGAACTCCTGGTCGCCGCCCACCACCCGGCTCGCTAGCGCAGTCCGGCAGTCCGGCAGTCCGGCAGTCCGCTCAACACCGCTGGCTCAGCGCGGGTTCCCCGCAGGTTCCGGGGAGCCCGCACCCACCGCCTTGCTCGATCGTCCGCCCAGCGCCGTGAGCGCCACCCCGCCCACCAGGAGCAGCGCGGCCACCAGGCTCAGCGGGCTAACGGCCTCACCGAGGAACAGGGCCGCCGAGGCCATCCCGAACACCGGCACCAGCAGCGAGTAGGGCGCCACGGCGGAGGCCTCGTTCTGCCGCAGCAGGTACCCCCAGGCACCGAAGCCGAACACCGTGGCCGCCCAGGCCACGAAGAGGATCGCGCCCACCCCGGCCAGGTCCAGACCCCGCACCGCGGCCAGCCCCGCCTCAGGCCCTTCCACCAGCAGGGACAGCGCGAACAACGGCAGCGGTGGCACCACGCTGACCCAGACCATCCAGCTCAGCGCGTCCGGTGGGGCCGCCCTGCGGGTGATCACGTTGGACAGTCCCCAGAACGCCGCGGCCGCCACGACCAGCGCGAACGCGGTCAGCGGCCCCGAGCCGCCGTGGTCGTAGGCGGCGACCCCAATTCCGCACAGGGCGACGCCCATCCCGAGGTAGCGGACTGGGCGCAGGCTCTCCCGCAGGAAGAGCACCGCGAAGAAGGCGGTGAACACCGCCTGGACCTGGAGGACCAGCGAGGTCAGCCCGGCGGGCATGCCGAGGTCCATGCCGGTGAAGACCAGCCCGAACTTGGCCACCCCCAGCACCAGCCCCACCAGGACGATCCAGCCGAACGCGACCCCGGGGCGGCGTACGAAGAAGACCGCGGGCAGGGCGGCCGCCAGGAACCGCAGGGCGGAGAACAGCAGCGGCGGGAAGTGGTCGAGGCCGACTTCGATCACGACGAAGTTGACCCCCCACACGGCCGCGACAAGCACGGCGAGAAGGGAGTGACGCAGAGGCATGGAACCGATCATGGCGTCGCCCCGGCTTTAGCACCAGCGAAACCTCCTACTAGGTTGGTTTCAGCACTGCTTAAGAATTCGCCTACGGTCCCGCCGCCCGGAAGGAGTTCCCGTGCTCGACCTCTCCCGGCTCCGGGCCCTGCACGCGGTTCACGTGCACGGTTCGGTCAGCGCCGCGGCCAAGGCACTCGGCTACACGCCCTCGGCCGTCTCCCAGCAGGTCACCAAACTCGAACGGGAGACCGGCACCCCGCTCCTGGAACGCCAGGGGCGCGGGGTGGTGCTCACCGACGCCGCGGGCATGCTCGTGGACAGGACTGCCCGGATGCTCGCCATCATGGAGACCGCCGAGGTGGCGCTGGAGGAACAGCGCGGCAGGCCTTCGGGAAGGCTGACCGTAGCCGCCTTCTCCACTGCGGCCCGCGGTCTGCTCCCCCGCCCCCTGGCCGAGCTCACCCGCAGGTACCCCGACCTGGATCTGCGGGTGGTCGAGGAGGATCCGCACGCCACCCCGCACATGGTCGCGCAGGGAACCGTGGACCTGGCCGTCGTGCACGACTGGGACATCGCGCCGATGACCGTCCCCGACGGGGTGGTGCGCACCGTGCTCGGCGAGGACCGGTGCGACGTCGTCCTGCCCCGCGATCACCCCCTCGCCGCGCTGCCGGTGCTGAACCGGAAGGACGTGGCCGCGGCCCGCTGGATCTGCCAACCGCCCGGGACGGTCTGCCACGACTGGCTGATGCGCACGTTGCGCCCGGTCCGCGCCGAACCGGATGTCGCGCACTTCGTGGCCGAGTACCAGACCCAGATCGCCCTGGTCGAGGTCGGTCTGGGCATCGCGATCGTCCCCCGCCTGGGCCGGGGTTCCGTTCCCGACACCCTGGTGGTCAAGCCCCTGGAACCCACCCCGGTGCGCGGGGTCTCGGCCCTCTGGCGCGAGGGCACCTCCCGCCGACCGGCCGTCACCGAAACCGTGCGCCTGCTACGCGAACACACGATGCTCCTCTGAGCTGCCGCCTTCGACGGACCGCACGCTCAGCTCTTCGGGACGGACCAGTCGTCTCCGGCCGGGCGGTCCTGTTCGGCCAGGGGTCGGAGGCGTTCGTCGGTCGGGACCGGGCCGGGCGGGGTGCCCTCGCCGAAGGGGCTGCCGCCGAGCGTCTCGCGGCCGTGCTCGGTGAGCCAGCCGCGGGGGTCGGGGCCGATCGCGATCACTCCGGTCGGGTTGAACGCCGTGTGCACACGGTAGTAGTGGGCTCTGATGTGCTCGAACTCGGTGGTGTCCCCGAACCCCGGGGTCTGGTAGAGGTCGCGCGCGTAGGCCCACAACGCCGGGTACTCGACGAGCTTGCGGCGGTTGCACTTGAAGTGGCCGTGGTAGACCGCGTCGAAGCGCACCAGAGTGGGCCACAGGCGCAGGTCGGCCAGGGTGATGTGGTCGCCCACCAGGTAGCGGCGGCCGGTGAGGCGCTCCTCCAGGGCGTCCAGCCGGTCGAAGACCGCGGCCACCGCCCGGTCGTAGCGTCGCTGGTCAGGGGCGAACCCGGAGCGGTAGACGCCGTTGTTGAGGTCCTGGTAGACCACCGCGCTCACGGCGTCGATCTCCTCGCGCAGCGCCGCCGGGTACAGGTCCGGCGCTCCCTCCCTGACGTGGGACCCCCACTCGGTGGCCATGTCCACGCTGAGCTGGTTGTAGTCGTTGGACAGCAGGTGCCCGCTGGGGATGTCGACCAGCCCGGGCACGCCCACGCCGCCGTCGTACTCCGGGTCGCGGGCGAGGTAGGCCTCGCGCAGGGCGTGGATGCCCAGGACCGGGTCCTTGTCGCCGAGGCTGCCGGTGCGTTCGGTGAACACCCAGTGCGGATCGCCCTCGATGATCTCCTGGACCGGGTCGGTCACGGCCAGCGAGACCGCCTCCTCCAGCCCCATGAGCCGCCGGGTCAGCACCACCCTGTGCGCCCACGGGCACGCCCGGCTGACGATCAGCCGGTAGCGGCCCGGCTCCGCGGTGAACCCGAAGCGACCGTCCGCCGTGACCCGGTCGGCGAAGGCCGCCGGTTCCCGTTCGATCTCCTCGGTGGGAAGCTTGTTGGCCCGCATACTCGCTACCTCCGGCGCTCAGGGAACTGGATCCGCATCCGATCCTAGGTCCCGGGCGGACGCCGAAGGCAGTTGTCCACAGGGCGTTCCCAGCCTGGTCGGGGCCACCGCCGGGAGAAGGGAACGCGAGCGTCCCTCACATCTTCTTCGCGACGTAGCAGGAGTCGAGGGGGTCGGTGTCGATCTCCATGACCCGCACCTCCCCGAAGCCCGCCTCCGCGAGCATCGCGCGGGCCTTCTGCTCGCCCCAGGCGGTGCCCAGACCGTCGCCGTCCAGGGCCAGCGACACGGTCATGCAGTGCATCAGGGACACCGTGTACAGGAAGGTGCCCAACGGCATGTCCATGTTCTCGTGCAGGTGGCTGGAGGCCCTGACGTCCACCATCAGGAGACCGCCGCCAGGGCGCAACGCCTGGTGGGCAGCGGCCAGGACCTGGGCGGGGTGGGCCTGATCGTGGATGCTGTCGAACGCCGTGACCAGGTCGAACTCCTCCGTGACCCCGAGGTCGGCCACGTCGCGCGACTCGAAGCGCACGTTGGACAGCCGCATCGCGTCGGCCTCGCCCCGGGCGAAGGCCAGGGCCTCGTCGTTGAAGTCGTAGCCGACGAAGGAGCTGTCGGGGTAGGTGCGCCCCATGACGTTGACCGCGTGCCCGCGTCCGCAACCGATGTCGGCCACGTCGATGCCCATGGCCAGGCGCTCGGGCAAGCCGTCCATCATCGGCAGGAGGGTGTTGATCAGGGAGGTGTCCACGACCTCGCCGCTCATCTCGGCCATGACCTCGTGGAAGCGCGTGTAGGCGCTGTAGGGCACTCCCCCGCCGTGGCGGAAGGCGTCCTCGACCTTCTCGTCCACGGAGGCCAGCAGGGGCACGACCGCCATGAACCGGGCGAGGTTGTCGGTCCCGGCCGCACGGGTGAGACAGGCTGCGTGTTCGGGCGGCAGCAGGTAGGTGTCGGCCTGCGGGTCGTAGTCGACCAGGCGGGCCATGGTGGCCCCGGCCAACCACTCGCGCATGTAGCGCTCGTTCAGCTGGGCGGCCTCGGCGATCTGCGCACAGGTCATGGCACCGCGCCCCGCCATGGTGTCGAAGATCCCGAGCCGGTGCCCCAGGCTGATCAGCAGGGAGGTGCTCGCGGTGTCCAGGACCTCGACCATGCGGTTGGCGAACTCCTCCGCCCGTGCCTGGTCCAAGGTCGTTTCGGTGCTGTGAGCGGTCATGACGGTCACCCCGCATGGATGAGGAACCCGCCTGCGGCGGGCCGTTGACGGGGGCCGTGACACGAGCCACGGGCGTACCACCCGCCAACTCGATAACCGGACATTCTACTCCTGGCCCTCTCGCGCACCACAGGGTCTTTCGCCCCCGAGAACCCGGTGGCCGAGAGTGGTCAATCCGCCTCGGTCCCGGTCGGGGCCCCGGTCAGTGTCCCGGCCTCGGAGCGGAGTTCGTCCAGCACCTGGCGGGCGATCGTGCGACCGGCCCGGTTGGCGCCGATGGTGCTGGCCTGTGGACCGAACCCGGCCAGGAACAAGCCCGGTTCGCGGGTGGACCGCCCGTTCTCCACCCGGACTCCGCCGCCGGGCTCGCGCAGCCGCAACGGCGCCAGGTGGGTGAGTTCGGCCCGGAACCCGGTAGCCCAGATGATGGCGTCGACCGCTTCGAAGGACCCGTCGGCCCAGCGGACCCCGTCGGGGTCGATCGCGCTGAACATGGGCCTGGCCACCAGGAGACCCCTGTCCCGGGCCGCGAGGTTCTCGGGGGTGGCGGGCAGCCCGGTGCCGTGGATGATACTGGGCAGCGGCAGCCCCGCCCGGGCCGCCTCATCCGCCTGCCGCACAGCGCGGACCCCGCCCTCGGGGTCGTCGGTGAACTCGACCGGCCGCCGGGTGGCCCAGACCATGCCCGCGGCCACGCCCTCCAGTTCGCGCAGGAACCCCACCGCCGAGGTGCCCCCGCCGACCACCAGCACCCGCATCCCGGCGAAGTCCTCGGCCGCCCGGTACTGCGGGGTGGAGATCTGCACGCCGCGGAAGTCCGCGGCCCCGGCGAAGTAGGGCCGGAAGGGCCGCGCCCAGGTGCCGCTGGCGTTGACCACCACCCGCGCCCGCACGTCGCCCTTGTCGGTCGCGACGAGAAACCCCGCCTCCTCCGCACGGACCGCGCCGACCCGGATCGGCCGCAGGACGTTGAGCCCGAACCACCGCTCGTAGCGTTCGTAGTAGTCGCGCACCACGTCCCGGGCTGGCCTCGACGCATCCGCGGTGGCGAAGCTCAAGCCCGTCTCCCGCATCCCTGGCAGGTCGTGGACCCTGTGCGCGTCGTCCAGGCGCAGCGCGTCCCAGCGGAACTGCCAGGCCCCGCCCGCGTCGGGCCCCCGGTCCAGGACCACGAACCCGGCCCCTGGTTCGAGCCCCATCCTCCGCAGGTGCCACGCCACCGACAGCCCGGCCTGCCCGGCCCCTACCACCACGACGTCCACCGCGCCCGGCAGCGCGCCTTCCCGAACTTCCGCCACGACCGATCCTCCCGTCGTCCGCCGACAGTCAAGAACAACAGAGGGGCCTGGTTCATGCCGGGCCAGCGCCTCCGGCGGCGGTCACCACCGCGCAGGTGTCGCTCCACCCACGCACCCGGCCGGCGGGGGCGGAGCGGTGCTCACCAGGGCAGGGTGTCGGGGACCGGGTCGGCGCCCAGGACGTGCTGGTCGCAGAAGGCCAGCACCGTCTCGTTCCACACGCGGCTGTTGGACGGGGTGAGCACCCCGTGGTTCTCGCCGGTCAGCTGTAGGAACCGGTGCGGCATCGTCTCCGGCGGGCCGTCCCAGGCCGAGACCAGGTCCCACCACATCCGCAGGGCCTCGCTGATCGGCACCCGGTAGTCCCGGTTGCCGTGGGTGATCAGCACCGGTGTGGACACCAGCGCCGCGCTCAGGTGCGGAGAGTTGTTCAGGTACCACTCCGGCTGCTCGTCCTCGTGGCCGTGGACGCGCATCTTGTGCGCGGCCGCGTCGGTGGTGCGGTGCTGCTGGCCCATCGCCCACGACCCGGCGTGGGTGACGACCGCCGAGAAGCGGTCCGTGTGCCCGGCGATCCAGCTGGCCATGAAGCCGCCGAAGGAGGCGCCGAGCACCGCTGTGCGGGAACCGTCCAGGTCCGGGCGCTCCAGCGCGGTGTCGAGCAGTGCCTCGCACTCCGTGAAGACCACGTCCGGACGCCGGGGCCAGCCGCGGTTCATTCCGGCGTGCCCGTAGCCGGTGGACATGGCGGGGTCGGGCATCAGCACGGCGTAGCCGCGGGCGACCGCCAGCCACGGGCACCAGCGCCAGGACCACGCGTTGAAGGAACCGTGCGGGCCGCCGTGGATCCACAGCATCGTCGGGGCCGGTGCGGTCTCGTCAGCGGTGTCGGGCAGGCACAGCCATCCGCCGACGTGTACGCCGTCGACCTCGGTTCGCACCCGTTCCAGCCGGCCCGGCAGCGCCGCCACCGCTCCAGGGGCCGGGAGCTCGCGCACTTCACCACCGGGGGTGATCCGGACCGGCCGCGGCGGGGTGGTGACATCGGAGCGCAGCGCGTACACGGACCCGTCCGGGGCGGGGGCCAGGCAGGTGAACACGCCGGCCTCCGCCAGGGGCCGTACCTCCGCGGTGCGCGGGTCGACGGCCAGCACCGCCCCGGAGGAGTGCAGGTCACCGGCGACCAGCAGGGTGCCGTCGTGGCTCCAGGCGTACTCCCTGAACGTGAGGTCGCCGAGGTCGGCGATCACCGGTTCCCCGCCCGTCAGCGGGTGGATCTCCAGGTAGCCGTAGCTGGTGTCGGTGGGCGTGGACACCATGATCCGCTTCACCACGAGGCGGGCGCCGTCCGGGGAGAACAGCGGCGAGCCGTACTCCCGGTGGTCGTCGGCGGCCATCAGGGTGGTGCGTTCGCGGGTCCCGGTGTCGATGAGGACGATACCGGTACGGGTCTGCCCGCCCCGGACCCGTTCGGTCCAGGTCGTCGCGACGGTGCTGCCGTCCGGGGACAGGTCGGCCGAAGCGCTGATCAGGGCCACGGTGTCGGCGTCTTCGGTGAGATCGCTGACCTCTCCTCCGGGGGAGACGAGCACCAGGCGCGGGCTGACGTCGCCGAGTTCGCGGTCCCAGTGGCGGATCGGCATGCCGGTGTGCCAGATGGCGCTCTGCTTGGCGTCCTTGCGGGCCTTGCGGCGCTCGGCGTCGTCGTCCAGGGTGGCCCCGGCCAGCACGCTGGTCGTCGCGAGGATCGAGCCGTCGTCCGCGATCCCGACGATGCCGAGGCCGCCGGGGGCCGAGGCGACCAGGTGCGCTTCCCCGTGCGCGGGCAGGCGCCAGACGGCGTTGGTGCCCTTCTCTGCCTCGTCCTCCGGATCCGGACGACGCGAGGTGAACAGGAGCGAACCGTCGGGGGCGAACCGCGGCGCGCTCTCCCCGTCCTTGGTGAAGGTCAGTCTGCGGGCCGGAAGCCGTCCCTGCGGGTCGAGCGCCCACAGAGCCGACCTGAGCTTGGACCCGTGCTCGTCGGGTTCGGCGATCGAGGCGACCACCTGACCGTCGCCTCCGGCTGCCACAGCGGAAATCCTGGGGATGCGGGTGAAGGCGTCGATGTCGGTGAAATCGGAGAAGGGGGCATGTTTCGGTGAGGGCACCGGGTCACGGTACTACCCCGCCGCGGACGCAGAAAGAGACCCGGTTCAGGTTCATCGCGGAGGGCGGGTGCACCACCGCGGTCCCCTTCACCCGCGGCGGGTTGAAGCCCGCTGGAGCCGAGGGGATCACTGCCGCGACTCACCCGGTCGAGGAGGAAAGCAGCTCCCAGGCAGGTGTTAGGTCAAGGACGATCCCGCTTCCGAGCAGGTCAGCCCCTTCTTCGTTAGCATTCCCGGATGGCCGAGACACACATGCTCGTGGACAATCTGGCGTCGATGTGGTGGATCGCCCTGGCGGCGGTGCTCGGTCCGGTACTGGCGTTGGCCACCCGGCGCAAGGTGCCGGACGTGGTCTGGTTGCTGGTGTTCGGCACGATCATCGGCCCGCACGCCCTGGGGCTGGCCGCCGAGACCGAAGCGGTCCACTTCCTGCGGGAGCTCGGCCTGGGTTTCCTGTTCCTGTTGGCTGGCTTCGAGGTCAACACCACCGACATGCGCGGCAGGCAGGGCAGGCACGCCGCCCTGACCTGGGGTCTGTGCGCCCTGCTGGGCTTCGGAGCGGGGATGCTCCTGTTGGAGGGGGACGTGCATGTCGCGATCGTGCTGGCGATCGCCTCGACGTCGACGGCTCTGGGAACCCTGCTGCCCATCCTCAAGGACTCCGGTGCGATGGGAACGCCGTTGGGGCGGGCCACCATGGTCCACGGCGCCTACGGTGAGCTCCTGCCGATCGTGGCGATGTCACTGCTGTTGTCCACCCGGGGCACCTGGCAGGCCGCCGCGGTCCTGGTCCTGTTCTCCGTGGCCGCGGTGGCGGTGGTGATGGTCCCCGGGCGTTTCTTCAGCCGGCTCCCCCTGCTGAGGAGGGCCTTCGCGGACGCCTCCAACACGACCATGCAGACCACTCTGCGCGTCACCGTGCTGGTCCTGGTGACGCTCATGCTGCTGACCGCCGTGCTCGAACTCGACGTCGCCCTGGGCGCCTTCGCGGCGGGTCTGCTGCTGAACGCCGCGCTCAGCGCCACGGCTCCCGAACACGCGGCCGAGATCATGCACAAGGTCGAGATCGTCGGATTCAGTCTGCTGATCCCGGTGTTCTTCGTGACCAGCGGTATGAGCATCGACCTTTCCGCCGTCGCCGCCCAGTGGCCCCTGCTGCTCGGCTTCGTCGCCGTGATCCTGATGGTGCGCGGGCTGCCGGTCTTCCTCCGGGAACGGTGGACCACGACGCACTCCGGGTTGACGGCCAGGGGCGACCAGGCCGCACTCGGTCTGTACGCGGCGACGGGTCTGCCCATCATCGTGGCCGTGACCCAGGTCGCGGTGTCCTCGGGGGTCATCGACGGCACCGTCGCCTCCGTCATGGTCACCGCCGGAGCCATCACGGTCCTGCTCTTCCCGTTCGTGGCCGCACGCTTGACGTCCTCCCCGGGCTGAACGACTCTGTTCGAGAACACGCGAACCGGTCACTTCTGAGCCCTTGGGGTACCGCTCCGCCCAGTGTCGGGTCCCCCGGAAGCGGTGCGATGTCACTGGAACCCCGAACGGGGTGAGCTCTGGCACGGCTCCATCTCCATCGACCACGAGGTACGGGAACCGGCGCAGCCGCTACCGAGGGCTGGCCCGGACCCGACTTCCCCCATGCTGACCGGGTGCGCGATCAACGTGAGGAGGATCGACGCCCGCCTGCGCGGTCTCTCTGTCGCGGGCACGCGTACCAGGTGTGCCTACACGATTCCCTGATCGGCCACCCGACCTCCCTTGTGCCCGACCACACGGCGCTCTGAGTATCCATGCTCAGGACAGCGCGTCCGTTTTGCGTTGGGATGGGTGATGCTGGCCCCAGTCACCAAGGCATCCGCACCGCGGGGCCGGGGCGGACGGCAGAGGGCGGTACGTAGGCGATGGGAAGGCGGCACCTGATGGAGGCACGCGATGGGGACCACGCTGAGGCATTGCGCAGGCTGGTCGAACAGGGGGTGATCGACCGCGGGCAGGCCGACGCGGTCGTCGCCGCTCTGGAGGCGACCGAGGGGCGCTCCGAGACGAAGAGCCGCTGGGCGGAGGTATTGGGCTATGTCGGCGGCGGTCTGGTGCTGGCGGCCGTGGCCACGTTCATGGCCACCGCATGGGACGTCTTGGACGTAGGCGTGCGGATCACCCTGCTCGCGGTGGTCGCCGCCGTGCTCGTCGGCGCGGGGTTCGCCATGGCCGGAGGCCGGTCCCTGCTGCTCCGGTCTGCGGAGACCGCCCCGGTCCGCCGCCGGATCGGTGGCGCCCTGTTCGCGTTGGCGTCGCTCTCCGCGGCCTTCGCCGTCGCCGAAGCCATGGAGGAAGCACTGCCACCCGAGTTCGTACCGAGCGCTGCCACCTGGGCATCCGCTGCCGGGCTGGCCGTTGCCGTGACCGCCTACGCGCTGCTGCGCTCCGCGCCCGGGCTGGTGGCCGTTTGGGGCATGAGCGCATTCCTCGTCGGTTTCGGAGTGCAGGAGGTGGTCTACGAGATCGTCGGCTCGGACAGCAGGAGCGGATTCTCCTCCACCGGGTGGGAGACCGCGTCCTCGGCAGCCGGTGCGGGTCTGCTCCTCCTCGGCGTGGTGGGGATCGCCCTCGCGGTGGTTGGCGTGCTGCGCGAGCAGGGGACCGCGGTCGGGCTCGGCGCGGTGACCTCCTACACGGGTGCGCTGATGCTGGAAACGCCGGTGAACCACGTCGCCGAACTCGCCGTCACGGCGGGCCTGTTCACCCTGTTCGCGCTCTGGCACTCGACGGCGCGCGGACCCGGCTCGGCGCTCGTGTTCGGCGTCCTCGCCGCCACGGTCGCGGTTCCGCGGCTCGTCTGGGAGCTCACCGACGGTGAGGTGTCGGCAGCCGGTGTCCTACTCGTCGCGGGCGCCGTACTACTCATCGCCAGCGCGGTCGGCATCCGCCTCCGCCACCGGGCCGCCGCGAAACCGGCCCGCCCCCGCACGGAACCGGACACCCCGTAGCCCTCGGCCACGCCCCCGGCTTTGGCCAGACCCTCGCCGCGCGGCCCATCCGCTCGGTGAAGGACACGACCCGTGCCCTGACCCGCAGGACGTCACAGGCTGATCCCAAAGACGTGCTGGTCCGACTCAACCGGATGATGCACGGCTGGGCAACCTACTTCCGGCATGCCATCGCCCAGCACACGTTCCGGATGCTGGGGTCCTTCCTCTGGCATCGCGTGATCATGTGGCTCAAGACGATGCACCGCTGTTCGTGGAAGGACGTCCGCAGCTGGCTCCTTGGCCCGCACGGGTCGTGGCTGCCGGTCAGCGCGGACGGGATCGAGTTGATCAATCTGGCGCGGACACCGGTGATTATCCGGTACCGCTACCGGGGCGACATGATTCCCGGTGCCTGGCCCACAGCCTGAGAACAAGCCCGATGAGGAGCCGTGGAGAGCCCGGTACTCGGAGACGGGTACGCCGGGTTCGGCGAGCGGCCTGGAGAAACGGGCTGGTGGCGACACCGGAACCGCGCTCCAGGCCGACTCAACCGTGGCGGCGTTCGATCTTGCCCTGTGTCAACGGCTCGGTAGCCGAGGTGGCCGTGTAGGCAGGTGAGGGACATGAGTCCCCCAAAGGATCCCCTTACGTGAGATCCCCCGGCCGTCCAGAGAGGAAATCAAGGACGGCTCTGAACAGCCGGGGTGGCCGACGCGCACACGTGAACGGCACAAAGTGATCAGAACACCAATGCCATCAGAGTGGGGCCACTGACAAGCTCTGTCAGGGGCCCCGCGAGGCAGTCACCGACGTGTGCGTTGGTGTGGCTGGCGCGGGACCCGGTGGATCGTCTCGTCACGCCCAGAAGCGGGCTGCCTCAAAGGGTCAAGAGCACCTTGGTGGCGCGGCGCTCGTCCATCGCCCGGTACCCCTCGGCGGCCTCCTCGATGGGCAGGGTGAGGTCGAAGACCGCTCCCGGGTCGATCTGGTCGGTCATGATCAGGTCGATCAGCTCGGGCAGGAACCGGCGCACCGGCGCCGGACCGCCCAGCAGGCTCACGGTGGAGAAGAACAGGTCCATGCCGTCCAGCTCGACCCCGTGGGCGACGCCCACGTAGCCGACGTGACCCCCCGGGCGCGTAGAGTGGATCGCCTGCATCATGGACTCCTGGGTGCCGACCGCCTCGATCGTCGAGTGCGCGCCGTAGCCGCCAGTGAGTTCCCTCATCCGCGCGACGCCCGCCTCACCGCGCTCCTCGACGACGTCGGTCGCGCCGAACCTCCGAGCCAGCGCCTGCCGGTCCGCGTGGCGCGACATCGCGATGATCCGCTCCGCGCCCAGCCGCCTGGCCGCCAGGATCCCCAGCAGCCCCACCGCGCCGTCGCCCACCACCGCGACGGTCTTTCCGGGACCGGCCTGGGCCGCGACGGCGGCGAACCAGCCGGTGCCCAGCACGTCAGAGGCGGCCAGCAGACTGCGCACCTGCGCCTCGGTGGGCTCGCCGGGGACCTTGACCAGGGTGCCGTCGGCGAGCGGGATGCGCGCGTACTCGGCCTGGGTGCCGATCGCGCCCATCATCACCTGGTGGATGCAGCGGGACTGGAAGCCCGCCCGGCAGATCTCGCAGGTGTTGTCGGAGGCCACGAACGACCCGACGACGAAGTCGCCCACCGCGGTGTCTTTCACCTGGTCGCCGACCTGTTCGACGACGCCGATGTACTCGTGGCCCATCTGCGTGGGCCCGTCCTGTTTCTCGACACCGCGGTAGGGCCACAGGTCCGAGCCGCAGATGCAGGCGGCGGTCACCCGGATGACCGCGTCGGTCGGCTCCACGATCACCGGCTTCTGGACGTCCTCGACCCGGACGTCGCCGGGTGCGTGCATGACGACAGCGCGCATGAGTACTCCTCGGTCTTGGATGGTTCACCGACCACCACATCACGGGATCTTCGCATGTGGGAGTCACTGTCAGGGACCCTCACGCCGCACGTGTCCGCTGAACACCGTCTCGGGGCTGGCAGGCCTGGCCGGTGGTGGTACTGCGAGGGACTCCCTGATGAGGGGGGTGTTGACCTAGCGTGGAGGTATGGACAACCGAGCCGAAGTGCGCGAGTTCCTGACCACGCGGCGTGCCCGGATCAACCCCCGGGACGTCGGCCTGCCGCCGGGCACGAACCGGCGGGTGCAGGGCCTGCGCCGCAGCGAGGTCGCCACTCTGGCCGGGGTGAGCGTGGAGTACTACACCCGGCTGGAGCGGGGTGCGATCAAGGGTGCTTCTCCGGAGGTGCTCGACAGCCTGGCCAGGGCGCTGCGCCTGGACGACGCCGAGCGCGCCCACTTGTTCGACCTCGCCCGCGCCGCCAGCCCCGTCGCGCGGCCGCCGAAACGACGCAGCGCCAAGCGCTGGGCTCCGCATCCCAGCTTGCAGTGGACGCTGGACGCGGTCATCGCGGGTCCGGCGTTCGTCCGCAACGGGCGGATGGACGTCCTGGCGGCCAACGCACTGGGGCGGGCGTTCTACTCCGGCGTCTACGACATGTCTGGGCAGCCGCCCAACATCGCTCGGTTCACCTTTCTCGACGAGCGAGCCCACGATTTCTATCCGGGCTGGGACGCCTTCGCTGAGGTCACCGTCTCGATCCTGCGCACCGAGGCCGGCCGCGACCCGCATAACAAGGAACTGCACGACCTGATCGGGGAGCTCTCCACCCGCAACGAGGAGTTCCGCCGGCTGTGGGGTGCGCACAACGTCCGCCACCACGGCACCGGGTTCAAGACCTTCCACCACCCGGTCGTCGGTGAGCTCACCCTCGCTTTCGAGGGCCTGGAGATGGCCGCCGAGCCCGGCTTGACCCTGACCATCTACGCTGCGGAGCCGGGCTCGGCGTCAGCGGAACGGATGCAACTGCTCGCCTCCTGGGCCGCTGACGAGCGCACCGCTCCTCATTCACCCGCACCCGGCTATCCGCGCGACGAGGGGTTGTAGGGCCGCTGCGCTACCGGAGGCGACCGGGTCTTGCGGCACCTGCGGTCTCACTCCACGATCTCGACGGTGGTCTCCCGCCCCTCGAAACGGGCGAGCTCTTCGGCGGACGCGTCATAGGTGCCCAGGTGCAGGGTCTGGTCGGAGTAGCCGACACCAGCGGTGTTGTAGTAGAAACCGAGGTTTCCCCAGGGGACGAAGTAGATGAGGTCGCCGTCCTCGGGGTCGGACCCGGGTGAGCCCTGGTGTTCGAGGTCCCGGGGCAGGTAGGCGATCTTCTCCCGGCCGCTGAACTCCTCCAGTTCGAGTGTCAGAGGCAGCATGCCGAGGAAGTCGCGGGTGGCGGGACTGTCCTCGCCGATGGTGACGTCCACGCTCTCCGAACCGGCGGTGAACCGCACGACCGTGCCGATGACGCCCTGCTCGTCTCCACGGGTCCCACCGGAGGCTGGGGCGCCGGGGGTCGGGGCCGTGCCCGGTGTGGCCGACACCGTAGGCGGGGAACTGCTGGCCGGCCCCGTCTCGGGAGCGGTACCGCAAGCGGCGAGGGCCAGGGCGATCGCCGCACCGGCGGCGGGCTTGGTCAAACGCATGGAGATCGGCCTTCCGGTCGAGGCGATGGTGGTTCTGTGTCCAGCGAACAGGCTGCGCGCTCATGGGGGGAGTCCCTGTGGTGAGAGGTACTGGCAGGGACTCCCTGAACGCCGCCGTGTCGTTAGCGTGAGAAGGGACATCGTCCGTGAGGAGGAGGCGCATGAAGATCGAACTGGCGGTCAACGGCACCCGGGTCAAGGGTGAGCTCTACGACCACCCGGTGGCCCGGGAGTTCGCGGATCTGCTGCCGCTCGAGCTGGTCTTCGAGGACTTCAACCAGGTCGAGAAGGTCGCGCCCCTGGGTCGTTCCCTCACTCTGCGCGGGGTGCCGGACGCCGACTCCCCCCGCCCCGGGGAGATCGGTTACCACGCCCCGTCGCAGGGGTTCGTCCTCTACTACGGCAGCCCCGGCAGGTGGCCGGGGCTGGTGCGGATGGGACGGTTCGACTACGACCTGGACGTGCTGCGCGACCTGCCCGACGGCATCCGCATCAGGGTCACGCCGGCACCCCTGCCTTCCTCCTGACCCTGCCTTGCCCCATGACCGGCTCCGCGGCCGCGCGCGGTTGCCGGTATCGCCGACGCAAGCAAAGAGAGTGCGGCAATGCGGGCACCCGGCTCGGCATAGGGCACGGGTCCGACGCGAGGAGCGGTGGTACTAGGCCTTTCCATGGCTTGTTGTGCTGTGACCGACCCGGCAGGTAGGTCGGACTCTTCGTCGGTCCGTGAACCGGTGTGCAAGTCGGGTCACCGACTTTTACCGAGCGGGTTCCGGCGGGTGACCGGGCCCGCTGTGGACGGGGTGGTCGCCTGTTTTCCGAGCTCCGATGCGTGGGGGGTACAGGGAGCGGGGCACTGACAGGGACTCCCGTCGCCGCGACGGTCCGCCTAGCGTCGTGGGTAGTGATCGCCTACTGACATTGAGAGGTCGCAAGATGAAGAAGGAACTGCTGTTCGCCTCCTGCGCACTCGGACTGCTGGTCTTCACGGCCGGGTGTGCCCAGGCGGCGGAGCCGGTCGCGGAGGCGACCAACGGGGGTGCGGGGCAGGCCGGCGAAGATGACGAGCTCATGGGCGTGTGGCGGATGACGTCCCTGGAGGCTGGAGAGGAAGGGGATCTCCAGGAGGTGCCGTACTCGGGGGAGATCGCCTTCGCCTCGGAGAGCGTGTCGGTACAGGCCATGAACCCCGACTCCGAAGCCCCGGACACCGCCTACACGGTCGAGGGGTATGAGGCCTTCTACGGTGCGCTGACCGTCGACTCGGACGCCGGTACCTTCGAGGTGGATGTCGAGTCGGCGCTCGCGCGCGACCTCATCGGAGAGACCCTCACCCGCAACTACGAGGTGGCCGAGGACACGCTTGTTCTGACGCCGACCGACTCTTCGGAAGGCTGGCGCGTGACCTACGAGCGCCTCTCGGAATAGGTGGACGGCCTCCTGGCCGGGGCCTTCTCGCACGTGTCCTGTGGGATACGGCGGTCCGGCCCTCACGCGGCGTGGGGTTAGCGCGGATAGGCCGCTTCGACCGTTCCCTGGGCGAGGTGTGCATGCCGTCCCACAGCACGCGAATCCGCATCGCCACCGTCGGCTGTAGAGTCCGGGTTCGGAGGAGGCCAACACTCGACGAACGCCCCGCCCCGCATGCCGCGAGGCGGGGCGGCGGTCTCCCCGGGGAAGAACCTGCGTCAGACACCGAAGGGCAGGCGGCCCTACGCGTTCACCCCGTCCTCCAAGCGCAGCCGCCCGGCTCGGCGGTCCTTGACGATCAGCGCGCTCAGCGGCAGGAAGTACAGCGCTGCGATCGCAGCACCCACGATGACCGGACCGGACGCACCGAGTGCGGACTCGATGGCGAAGCCGGCGATCCAGGAACCGACAGCGGTGCCGACGTTGAACGCCGAGGTGCTCAGCGCGGAGGCGAGTGTCGGTGCCTTGTCGGCATAGCCGACGGCCTTGCCGATGAGGACGGGGTTCGTCGACATGCCGAACAGGCCCAGCAGGAACACCAGGACCACGGTCGCGGCCGGGAGGTGGGAGAACAGCGCCAGACCGACGAGGACGAGGAACGTCGCCGAGGCGGACGCGAAGAGTACGTGGTAGGGGCGGACCGAGCCGATATGGCCGCCGAGGTTGGAGCCGATCAGCGCGCCGACGCCGTAGGTGAGAAGCACCAGCGGGACCGAAGACGCCGCCATACCGGTGTTCTCGGTCAGCAGCGGGGAGATGAAGCTGTAGGCAGCCAGCGACGAGCCGCACACGATCGCCGCCCCGGCGAGGACGAGCCAGACACGGACGTCCCGCAGGGCGGCGAGCTCGCGCCTCAGGGACGGCAGGGGAACGTCGCCCGGGTCGGCGGGCAGTTGCTTGAGGATCGCCACCACTGCCGGCAACGCGAGAATCGCGAGGGCCCAGAACGGGCCGCGCCAGCCGATGGCCTGCCCGGCGAACGAACCCAGCGGCACGCCGATGACGTTGGCGAGCATCCCGCCACCGAGCACAATGCCCAGCGCTCGGGAGCTGCGGGAAGGCCCGGCTGCCTTGGCGGCGACCACGGCGGCTACAGCCCAGAACGCGCCGGTGGCGAGAGCCGTGACGAAGCGCATGCCGAGGATGAGCCCGAAGTGGGAGCTGAGCGCGACGACTACATGGCCGATCGCGAACAGCATGAGCGCGAGGGAGAGCGTTAACCGGTGCTGGAGCCTCAGGGTCGCGATCGCCATCAGGGGCGTGCCGACGATCATCCCGATGGCGAACACGGTGATCATCAGCCCGACATCCGCGACGCCCACCCCGAGGTCGGCCGCGATCTCCGGGAGGATCCCGGCGACGATGAACTCGGTGGTGCCCATGAGGAACACCCCGGCGGCGAGGACATAGATCACGAACGGCAGGCGCACCGTCCCGGCCGGTGCGGCGACAGGGCGTGTGGATGTTTCGGACATGACGGAAGAGGGCCCTTCGGTGGAAGACAGGAAGGCGGGGCGTCGTGGCGGTCGAGGTTCACATGTACGGCCCGAGGGCGCGGCGACGTCCAAGATCCATGGCAGCACGGCCCGCCCGCATCAGGGAGTCCCGGTCGATGGGAGTACTCGTAGGGACTCCCACGTGTGTCGTCTGCTGCCTACCGTGGAACACGTGAACGGCACCGCCACGCGGGCCTGACCGGCCCTGCGGCCCCGCCGACGCGACATCGGCAAGGAATGCGGAAGCGGTCGTCTCCCCTCGGTCGCCCAGCCTCCTTGGACACGGGGACCCCGTCGGAAGGATCACCATGACCACCATCACCATCGTCGGAGTCGGCCCCGGTCTCGGCCGGGCCACCGCCCGCCGCTTCGGCCGCGAGGGATTCTCCGTCGCACTGATCTCCCGCACCCGGGAGAACGTCGACCGGCTCGCCGCCGAGCTCGCCGAAGACGGAATCACGGCACGCGGCTACACGGCCGACGTCCGCGACCTGAAGACGCTGCGCGCCGCGCTCGACGCCGCAGCCGCGGACCTCGGGCCGATCGAGGTGCTCCAGTACAGCCCGGTGCCCGCGAAGGAGTTCATGAAGCCGGTACTCGAAACGACCGCGGAGGACCTCGTCGGCCCCGTCGAGCAGTCGGTGTACGGGCCGGCCACCGCCGTCCAGCACGTCCTGCCGGGACTGCGCGGGCTCGGTCGCGGCACGATCCTGTTCATCAACGGCGGCAGCGCCGCGACTCCGAACGGGAACGTCGCGGGAACCTCCGTCGCCTTCGCCGGGGAGAGCGCCTACGGACAGATGCTGCACGACGCCCTCGCGGGCGAGGGTATCCACGTCGCCCAGCTGATCATCCCCCGCGGGATCGGCGGCGGGGAGCCCGACCACGAGCCCGACGCCCTCGCGGACCGGATCTGGTCCCTGCACCGCGACCGCGGCGCGTTCCGCACATTCATCGGCGGGCAGCCGGCATGAGGGAAACGCGAGCCTTCGGTATTCTCACCGCCTCCGCCGCGGCCCTGGTCGTGCTGACCGCGTGCACGGGGGCGGAGCCCGCGGGGGGCGTCGCGGAGCGCGCCTTCAACCCCCACCCCCTCGGAGGCTGGGCCGGGTCCGGACGACGACCGGGTCCTGCGCATCGACACCGCCTTTTGAACCACCCGCGAGAGGAATCCATGAGGACCGTTCCCTTCGGAACCACCGGCACCGAGGCACCCAACGTCGTTGCCGGGATGATGCGGATCTCCGGCAGTACCGACGAGCGGATCCGCGAGCTGTACACGGCCTCGCGCGAGGCCGGGATCGACTTCTTCGACCACGCCGACCTGTACGGGTTCAACCACCCCGGTGGCGGAATCCACCTGTGCGAACGCCAGTTCGCCGAGGCACTGCGGCTGAGCCCCTCGGAGCGGGAGCAGATCACCCTGCAGACCAAGACCGGGATCGTTGCCCAACCGTGGGGGTACGACCAGTCCTACGAGCACATCGTCGGCTCCGTCGACGAGTCGCTGAAAGCGCTGGGGACCGACTACCTCGACGTGCTGCTGCTGCACCGTCCCGACGCGCTCGTCGAGCCCGAGGAGGTCGCCCGTGCCTTCGACCACCTCGAGTCATCGGGCAAGGTCCGGGCGTTCGGTGTCTCCAACCACACGCCCCGGCAGATCGACCTGCTGAAGACGGCGGTCACCCAGCCGATCGTCGCCGACCAGGTGCAGCTGTCGATCACGCACTCCACGATCATCGCCCAGGGCCTGTCGTCGAACATGACGGCCCAGGAGGACTCGATTACCCGTGACGGCGGCGGCATCGTCGACTACGCCCGGGTCAACAAGATCACCCTGCAGGCGTGGTCGCCGTTCCAAAAGGCCTTCCAGGACGGCGTGTTCCTCGACTCGCCCGACTACCCGGAGTTGAACGCTGAGCTCGAACACCTAGCCACGAAGTACCAGGTGACTCCGACCGCGATCGCCGTCGCGTGGATCACCCGGCACCCGGCGGGCATCCAGGTCGTGCTCGGCACCACCACGCCCCGGCGCGTGACCGACGCCGCCGCTGGCTCGGACATCCCCCTCACCCGCAGCGAGTGGTACGGGTTGATCCAGGCCGCCGGGCACAACGTGCCCTGACCCCGGCCCGCTACAAGAACCGCTACGGCATCGAGATCGCAGCGGACCCGTACCTGCCGAAGAACCTCGACGAGCAGGCCGCGCACACCGGCCAACCGGAGGTGATCGGCGCGAGCTGGGGCAGCGCGCCGACACCTCGGCCCCGCCCACGGGTACTGGTGCTCAGCTGGAGTTACGTTCGATGAGCCGGGGAGAGAACACCTTGCGGCGGTGCACGTGTTCCTGCGGATCACGTTCCTCGTCCAAGAGCATCTGCGCCGCCGCACGTCCCAGCTCATAACCTTCGACGCGCACCGTTGTCAGCGGAACACCGGTGGTGGTGACCGATTCGATGTCGTCGTAGCCGACGATCGCGAGGTCCTCCGGGATACGTTTGCCCGCACGGAAGGCCGCCTGCATGACTCCCAGGGCGAGCAGGTCGTTGGCGCAGAACACCGCTGTTCCCGGACGTGTGGCGGCGAGCAGCCGCTCACCGGCCCGCCGCCCCTGTTCTATCGTGAAGTCGTCCACCTCGATCACCCTGAGCGCTTCCTCCGTCCGGCCGGAGCGCAGGACGGAGCGCAGGCACCCCTCGTACCGGTCGCTGGGTGCTCGCATGTTCATGGGCCCGGTGACGAAGGTGATGCTCTCGTGGCCTCGGGCAAGGAGGTGCGTGGCGGCCTGCTCGCCGCCCAGGGCATCGTCGACCGCAACCGAGCAGATCTCGGGGTGTTCCGCCGCGTTGTGGATCAGGACGAAGTTGAATCCGCGGTCCTTGAGGCGGTCCAGCCAGGGGTCCGACACCTGGACCGGCGTGATCAGCACGTCGCGTATCTGCTGCTGGGCGAGCTGGTCGAGGTAGTCCTCCTCCCTGTCCGTGTCCAGATCGGTGCTGCAGAGCACCGACAGGTGCCCGGCCTGCTGCAGGGTGTCCTCGGCGCCACGGGCGATGTCGGCGAAGTAGGGGTTGCGCACACCGAAGAGGACCAACCCGACCGCGGTACTGCGTCCGCTGCTCAGGTGGCGCGCGGCGGAATTGGGGACGTAGCCGAGCGCGTTGATGACCGCTCGCACACGATCGCGCGTGGCGGCGGAGACCACTGCGGGACGATTGACCACATTGGAGACGGTCGCGATCGAGACCCCCGCCTCGGTCGCGACTGTTTTGATGCTTACCGTCTTCACGCTGTCCGTTTCCTCTGTTCCCCGTGTCTGCCCCGGCACGAGCGTCGGTGCGCCGTGCGCCTCTGACCCGTCTGACGGGATCCGGTCTGATACCTGAGGGAATCAGGCCGCGGATCGGCCTCCCAGTCCATGGTCGGTGGTCACCGCCCCCCATCGCCCCCCAAAGCTCGGGCGTCTTCCCAAGAAGATCATCGAATCGTTTCAATCTGTTTTTACCAGGTGACTCCCCCGAGGCTCCCATCCCCATGGGGATCTTCGGACACCCGGACCCGAAGCGCACCCAACGAACCTCTGGGAACAGCCTCGAACTGCAACTTCTTCACAATGTGACCGCAGCCACTCCATAGGGTTGACGCTGTCACGCCCTTGGGGTTAAGTTCACTTTCATCGAGTGAAACGTTTCAAGATTTTAACTCACCCGGTGTCGGAAGCTGACTCGAGAAGTCCAGGACACCGCATGGACTCAGGACGGAGGAGCCTCCATGGCCGTCGCCGACGCGCCGCCGGACATCCCGGCTCAAACGCGGTCCACCCCCAGGAAGCGCACACGACGCGGCCGCGTTCAGAGCGGTCAGGCCGTCCCCTGGTGGTTCCTGCTGCCCGCACTCGCCTTCTTCGCCTTCGTCGTCCTGGTACCGAGCCTGCAAGGGGCATGGTTCGCGTTCACCGACTGGGACGGGATCGCACGGGAGCGCACGTTCGTGGGTCTGGAGCAGTTCCGCGAGATCCTCGACGGCCGGGGCTCCCGGACCGCCGTGGGCAACACGCTGATCATCGCTCTCTCGGTGACCGTGGTGCAGAACGTCATCGGCCTGTTGCTGGCTCTGGGACTGCACAGCGCGGTCAGATCCCGCAACATCCTGCGGGTCTTCTTCTTCGCCCCTGCCGTGATCACCCCCGTGGTCGCCGCCTACCTGTGGCGTTACCTCTACGCCCCGCGCGGGGCGATCAACGCGGTGCTGGACGCCGTCGGTCTGGGGTTCCTGCAACAGGACTGGCTCGGCAACTCCTCCATCGCCCTGTGGTCGGTGGTCGCGGTGATCATCTGGCAGTTCGCCGGCCTGTCCATGGTGATCTTCCTAGCCGGCCTACAGACCATCCCCAAGGAACTCCACGAGGCCGCGGCCGTGGACGGCGCCGGACCTGTTCGACGGTTCTGGAACGTGACACGTCCGATGCTGGCACCGGCGATCACCATCAACCTGATGCTCTCGGTCATCGGCGGGCTCAAGCTCTTCGACCAGGTATGGGTGATGACCGGCGGAGGGCCGGGCGGGGCCACAGACACCCTGTCCACCGTGATCTACCGACAGGCGTTCCAGTTCAACCAGTTCGCCTACTCCACGGCACTCGCCCTGGTACTGACGGGTTTCGTCATCGTGCTCAGCGCTGTCCAGTACGGATACCTGCGCCGCGAGGAGAGGAAGGCGTCATGAGCCGCTACACCTGGCGCACCGGTGTGCTTGAGGCGGTGATGATCGCCGCGGCAGTGGTGTTCGTCTTCCCCCTCTACATCCTGGTCTCGATCGCCCTGGAACCTTCGGGGACGACCTCGTCGCCGGTGTCCTTCCCCACCAGTCCGACCCTGGTGAACTTCGCCGATGCCTGGGAACGCGCGGACCTGGGGTCAGCCATCCTCTACAGCCTGCTGATCACCGTCGGCAGCGTCACCCTGCTGGTGGGGCTGGCCAGCCTGGCGGCCTACCCGATCGCCAGATCCACCCGGCTGTGGTCCAAGGGCGTGTTCGCGCTGTTCATGCTCGGGCTTCTCCTGCCCTTCCAGCTCGCGATGATCCCGCTGTACTGGACGATGCGGGACCTGGGGCTACTCGGAAACCCGGTGGCGCTGATCATCTTCTACACCGGCTTGCAGATGCCGATGTCGGTGTTCCTCTACACCGGTTTCCTGCGTTCCCTGGACCCGGGATACGAACAGGCCGCCCAGATAGACGGCTGCGGTCCCCTGCGCGCCTTCGTCAGCGTGGTGCTCCCACTGATGCGGCCGGTCACGGGGACCGTGATCATCATCAACACGATCTTCGTGTGGAACGACTTCCTCACACCGCTGATGTACCTCAGCGGCACCGACCGACAGACCATTCCCGTAGCCCTGTTCGGCTTCGTGGGGCAGTACGTCGCGCAGTGGCCCCTGGTCTTCGCCGGGTTGATCATCGGCGTCGCCCCCGTGCTCGTCGTCTACTTCGCGATGCAGAAACACGTCATCCAGGGCTTCGCGAGCGGCCTGAAGGGATGAACGGAAATCCCTGACCACCCACCAACCTCACCGAAGGACACACCGACCATGCGACCACACCGCCTCCTCATCCCCTCGGCCTCCCTCCTGCTGACCTTGCCGCTCCTCGCCGCCTGTGCCGGGGAGGGTGAAGACTCGGGCGACGGCATCACCGTGTTCGCCGCCGCCACCGAGCGGTCCTCGATGGATGCCGTGATCGAGGCCTTCGAGCAGGCCCACGACATCACGGTCACGGCCTCCTACGCCGACACCGTCGAGCTGCAGAGCACGCTGCGCACCCAGCTCAGCGCGGGCACCGGACCCGACGTGTTCACCGTCTGGCCGGGCAACGGCAACTCCGCGGCGCTGCAGGTCCTGCAACCAGCCGGGTTCCTGGCCGACCTGAGCGACACCGAGTTCGCCGGACGCATCGCCGAAGGCGACCGTGCCGTGACCGACGTGGACGGCGCCACCTACCTCGTGCCCGTCACCTACGCGGGGATCGGTGTCCTGTACGACACCGCGACGCTGGAGGAGATCGGCGGCGAGGCGCCCCAGACCTGGAACGAACTCATCGACCTGTGCGGACAGGCCAGGGACAACGACAAGGTGCTGCTGTCCCTGGGCAACCAGACCGACTGGGTGACCCAGCTCGTCACCTACTCCCTGGTCGCCAGTCTCGTCTACTCCGAGGACCCCACCTTCGACCAGGACCTGGCCAACGGCCAGGCGAGCTTCACCGACTCCGGGTGGCGCGACGCCTTTGAGCAGTACCTGGAGATGGATGAACAGGGCTGCTTCACCGACAGCCCGCTCGGCACCAGTTTCGAGGCCTCGGTCAGCGAAGTCGCCCAGGGCGAAGCCGTGGGAGTGGTCCAGGTGACCGCCACGTTGGCCCAGCTACGGGAGGAGACCGGAGACGCCGAACTGGGCATGTTCGCTCTGCCCGCCACCGATGCCCCGGACCAGACCCTGATGCCCGGAGCGGTCGGCGCGGCCTACGGCATGGGCGCCGAGGCCGACAACCCCGAAGGCGCGCGGCAGTTCCTGGAGTTCCTGGGCTCGGACGAGGGCCAGAGGACCTACGCGGACGAAGGAGGATCGCTCCCCGCCCTGCCCGACGTGGACTTCGACGCCGACCCCGCCCTACAGACCCTGGTCGACTATCAGGCGGACGGCAGGACCGTGCCCTTCATGGACCAGCTCTGGCCCAACCCCGAGGTCCAGCAGGAGCACTTCACCGCCGTGCAACAGCTCTTCGCCGGAGATACCGACATCGACCAGGCCCTGGCCCGCCTGGACGAGTCCTACCAGGAGGACTGACCACGGACGACGTCCACTTTCTCGACATCCGGGGCGGGTCGAACCCGCCCCACCATTGCCGACCTCACCGACCATCGACGGCGGTCCCGACCCTTAGCCGGTTCGACAGCCGCCGACGATGTACCCCCACCCCCTCATGGGAGAGGCCGATGTCAAGACACCGAACGCCCCTGATCGCACTCGCGCTGACTCTAGGACTACTCGTGGCTCCGATGAGCTCTCCTCCGGTCGCCGCGTCGACCGATGTGGCACCCGTCGACCTGAGGGTGGAAGACACCACCACCCCCTTGGGCACCGACGTCGCGCAGCCCCGGCTGTCGTGGCGGTTGGAATCGCAGGAACGTGACGTACTCCAGACCACCTACCGGATCCAGGTGGCGAGCTCGGAATCCGCGCTGTCCAAGGGCAGGGCCGACGTGTGGGACTCCGGCGCAGTGGAGTCCGGTTCCTCCGCGCACATCCTCTACGCGGGCCCCGCTCTGGAACCGGCCACCCGGTACCACTGGCGTGTCCGTGTCCAGGACGCCGACGGCGCCTTGACCGGGTGGAGCTCCCCCTCCTGGTGGGAGACCGGACTGTTCGACGAGGCGGACTGGCAGGGCGCCGCGTGGATCGGCAACCCCGCCAGCTCCGAGGACCCCGACGCCGAGCACCCGCCCGCACCGCGTTTCCGGCACGAGTTCGACTCCGGCGGCCCCGTTGAGCGGGCACGCCTGTACCTGAGCGGTCTGGGGTACTCGGTCGCGCACGTCAACGGACAGCGGGTGGGCACCGCGGTGCTGGACCCCGGCCAGACCGACTACAGCGACACCGCGTTCTATGTGACCCACGACGTGACCGACCTGGTGACCGAAGGCTCCAACGCGATCGGGGTCGAGCTCGGCCGCGGGTTCTACGGCATCAGTACCGACAACGCCTGGGACTGGAACACTTCGCCCTGGTGGTCCGACCCCGTGCTGCGGGCCCTACTGGTCGTCACCCACCCCGACGGGACCACGAGCACAGTCACCTCAGGAGAGGGCTGGGACACCTCACTGGACGGACCCACCCGCTACGACGAGGTGTTCGTCGGCGAGACCTACGACGCGCGCAGGGAACAGCCCGGGTGGAACACC
The DNA here is from genome assembly GCF_000340985.1 of Nocardiopsis valliformis DSM 45023. Taxonomy (NCBI): domain Bacteria; kingdom Bacillati; phylum Actinomycetota; class Actinomycetes; order Streptosporangiales; family Nocardiopsidaceae; genus Nocardiopsis; species Nocardiopsis valliformis. The sequence continues at coordinate 22,376 of NZ_ANAZ01000005.1, read as the reverse complement.
CCCGACTACGACGGCGCGGCGGAGTGGGACAAGGCGGAGACGACCCCCGGCCCCGAGGGAGACCTGCGGGCCCAACCGCACGAACCGATCCGGATCACCGAGACCATCACCCCCGCGGAGATCACCGAACCCGAACCCGGGGTATACGTGTTCGACCTCGGCGTCCAGATCGCTGGATGGGCCCGTCTGACGGTCGAGGGTGACGTCGGCACGGAGGTCTCCCTGCGCTACGGGGAGCGGCTGGACGACGACGGCCTCGTCTCGGTCCCCGAGTACGAGAACTTCCACACCGTGCCCCGGGTCCAGACCGACCTCTACACCCTCGGCGGCGGTGAGGGGCCGCAGAGCTGGGAGCCCGCCTACACCTACAAGGGTTTCCGGTTCGTCGAGGTCCACGGCCTGCCCTCGGCCCCCACCACCGAGACCCTGCAAGGGAGGTGGACCCACAACGACTTCGCTTCCGTCGGCCACTTCGACAGCGGTTCGGAGTTGCTCAACACGATCCGCGGCAACACCCGCCGCGCCCTGCTCAACAACCACCAGCACATCCCCACCGACACCCCGGTCTACGAGAAGGCCGGGTGGACGGGCGACGCACAGCTCACGGCCACGACCGCGAACTACGAGTTCGACATGAGCCGGTTCCACCGCAAGTACCTGGACGACATCCTGGATTCCCAGCTGCCCTCGGGTGAGCTCCCCACGATCGTCCCGACCTCCGGTTGGAGCTACGAGGGGGCACCGGGCTGGCCCGCTGTCCACGGCCCCACCCCAGAGTGGGACATCGCCCTGTTCACCATGGCCCTCAACCTGTACGAGATGGAAGGCGACGTACAGGTTCTGGAGCGCTACTACGACGGCATGAGGCTCTACTTCTCCTGGGTGGACGCGCGAGTCGACGAGGACGGCCTCTACCCCTACGGTCTGGGCGACTGGGTCGCCCCCGGCGGCAACCCGCCGGAGGGTCCCGTACTGAGTGCGACGGCCCACATCCACCTGATGGCCACCCAGCTGACCGAGATCTCCGGGATCCTCGACGAACCCGAGCACGCGGAGACCTACCGGGCACGAGCGGAAGAGATCCGCGAGGACTTCAACCGCGCCTTCCTCGACGAGGACGCCGGCCTGTACCGCACCACCGGGGTCGAGGAGTACCGGCAGACCTCCAACATCCTTCCGCTGGCCTTCGGCCTCGTCCCCGACGAACACGTCGACGCGGTCGTCGACAATCTCGTCGCCGACATCCAGGACCGCGGCGACCGGCTGAACACCGGGGTCGTCGGAACCCGCTACCTGCTCCCCGTCCTGTCCCACCACGGCCGGATCGACGTGGCCTACGCGGTGGCCACCCAGACCGAGGAACCGAGCTGGGGGTACTGGATCGAACTCGGCAACACCTCGCTCCAGGAGCACTGGCACGCCGACACCCGTTCCCTGAACCACCACTTCTTCGGATCCATCGGCCACTGGATGTACGCCGACCTGGCCGGGATCACGCCGGCCGAGCCGGGCTATGCTACTGCGCGGTTCAAGCCCCATGTCCCCGAGGACCTGGAGTACGCCGAGGCGAGCACCCAGACGGTTCGCGGCGAGGTGGCGTCGAGTTGGCGCCGTGACGGGGAGGGCGCCCTGGAGTTGGAGGTGACCGTTCCGCCCAACGCCGTCGGTGAGGTGCACGTCCCCCTCCTTGGCCAGGAAGAGAAGAGTGTCACGGCACCACCGGAGGCCTCGTTCGTGGAGGTGCGCGACGGCTACGCCGTCTACACGGTCGGTTCCGGGTCGTGGCGGTTCATGGTGGCTGAGTAGATCGGCGGCGCCTGTTCGGGGGTACGGCAGCGGACGGTGAAAGATCCGGCCGCTCCACCGGTCGGCCGCACCCGAACGAGACCCCGTGCAGGTCGAGACTGCGATAGACAGGTGGTCGGTGTCGACCGTCGGGATTGGCCCGCCCAGGCGCCCGACGTCGACCACCTGTCCGCCTTCCGCCGCACCGATCCACCAGGCCGTCATCCCTCGGGTGCGGCCTGGCTGGCGTACTCGTAACCGGCCGCGATCTCACTCAGGCAGCCGACCGCATCCGTGGTCCGTACCGGGTGCGGCCGGGAATCACTCGAATCCTCACGGACGTTGCGGCTGGTGCTCAGCCTGCTGGAGCGCGCCATCCGCTACGCGCAGGTACAGGATCTGGTGACCCGCAACGTCGCCGAACTGGCCAGGATCGACCAGCGAGGCAAACTCAAAGGCAGCAAGCCCGGGCGCCCGCCGAAGTCGATGACGCTGGACCAGGCCGTGGCGGTGCTGAAGGCGGCGCGGGGCACACGGTGGTACGCCTATCTGGTGCTCTCCATCGTCACCGGCACGCGCACCGAAGAGATCCGAGCGTTGACCTGGGATCAGATCGACACCGAAGGCAAGATCCCCACGATCCATGTGTGGGCCTCGGTACGCGAGGACGGCGACACCAAGACCCGCAGGTCGAGGCGGTCACTGGAACTGCCCACCCCGGCGGTCAAAGCCATCGGAGCTCACCGAGCAGTACACGCCCGCGAGCGCCTGGCGGCCGCAGAGCTGTGGCAGGACAACAACCTGGTGTTCTGCACACGCACCGGCAACCCGCTGGACCGCCACAACGTCCTGCGGGAGCTGCGCACGATCATGCGAAAGGCGGGATTAAACGAGAAAGAATGGACCGCGCGAGAGCTACGGCACACGTTCGTGTCCCTACTGTCCGACCACGAGGTGAGCATCGAGGAGATCTCCCTGCTGGTCGGCCACAACGGCACCGACACCACCGAACGTGTCTACCGCCGCCAGATACGACCGGTACGACGATCCGCGGCAACCGCGATGAACGAAATTCTGCACGACGCGGGACAACACCCCGCACGACCCCGGTTCCACCCCACTCCTACCCCACCAGAGACGCAGAAAGGGGCCCACCAGATGGTGGACCCCTCTACGAACTACAACTTCCCTGTCGGGACGGCGGGATTTGAACCCACGACCCCTTGACCCCCAGTCAAGTGCGCTACCAAACTGCGCTACGTCCCGGCCGCTGGGCATTCGCCGTGTCCGGCGCTGCCAACGGGGACGACTCTATCGCATCTCCCGGAGCGTTCGCACCATGGTTTCGGCTGTCACGAGGTCGGCTGAGGGCATGGTCCGGCGGCCACTCCACCCGCCGACACTGCGCAAGAACGGTCAAGCGACGGTGGGGGCTCCGCGAACATACTGGTCACATGACCGAACCCACCACCGACCCCCTTCCGGGCGGGACCGTCTGCGGGAGCTGCTCGACGCGGTCCTGTCCGAGGAGAACAACCGGCTCAGCGAGATGGCTGGGCAGGCGCACGCCTCGCCCTTCCACTTCAGCCGGGTGCTGTCCCGGGACACCGGTGAGTCCCCGGTGGCGCTGCGCCGCCGGGTCCTGCTGGAGCGGGCCGCCTGGCAGATCGGCCAGGGCGCCAGCGTCACCGACGCGGCGTTCGCGGCCGGATACGAGTCGGTGGAGGGGTTCACACGGGCCTTCGCGCGCGCCTTCGGTCATCCGCCCAGCGCCACCACGGCGGGCAGCGGCCGCTGGCTGCCCGCACCCAACGGCGTCCACTTCCACCCGCCGATCCACCTGTGGGTGGAGGAGCAACCGAAAGGCCGCCCCAGCATGGATGTGACCGCGCTCCAGGTCCACCACGACGTCGACGACACCGCGCTGCTGATCCGGCTCGCCGCGGACCTGCCCGAGGCGGAGTACCGCAAGGTCCGCGAACCGGGCCGGACCACGCTGACCTGGGACGGCCCGGAGGAGTCCATCGCCACCACCCTGGACCGCCTGGTGTGGGCCAAGGAGATGTGGCTGGCCTCCATCGAGGGCGCGGACACCCCCGGGCACGGGGGCGACGATCCGGAGTCGCTGCGGCTGCGGCACGAGGACGCGGGGTCACGCTGGATCGCCACTGTCACCGACATCGGGCGGCGGGACGCCTGGGGCGACCGGCTCATCGACGCCCTGTGCGACCCGCCGGAGAGTTTCCTGCTCGGCGGGGTGGTCGCGCACGTGCTCACCTACTCGGCGCACCGCAGGCTGAGCGTGCGGCACATGCTGCGTGCGGCGGGGGTTGAGGTGGGCCACGGCGACCCGCTGGAGTGGTTGCAGGAGCGGTACGAGCGGGCCCGGTACGAGCACAGCTGAGACGAAGCATCGAGGAAACGGGGAGAAACCACATGAGCAGAACCGTCTACGAGACCGCCACCAGCCTGGACGGGTTCATCGCCGACCAGGACAACTCACTGGAGTGGCTGTTCGCCGTCGGGAGCGGGAGCCCGGACGATGAGGACACCGAGGCGCTCGATTCGACCGCGGAGTTCATCAAGGGCGCCGGGGCGATCGTGATGGGCGCGACCACCTACGAGTGGATCCACGAGCACGAGGGCGACAAGCCCTGGCCCTACGCGGCACCCACCTGGGTGCTCACCCACCGGGAGCTCCCCCGGGTCGAGGGCGACCTCAGGTTCACCAGCGCCGACACCGACCAAGAGCTGCGGGACCTGCACGCGGAGATGAGCAAGGCCGCCGACGGCCGCGACATCTGGGTGGTCGGCGGCGGACGGATCGCCGCCGACCTGGCCCGGCTGGGCCTGCTGGACGAGGTTCGGGTGTCCGTCGCGCCGCTCAGCCTGGGCGGTGGGGCGCCCCTGCTGGACGGGCGGGTCCAGCTGCGTCCGTTGGAGGCCAAGCTCGCGGGGCCCTTCGCCTGCCTGCGCTACGAGGTCGTCAAGGGCTGATCCGAACCCTGGGTCCGGGCTGGGGCGTCGCCGTGACGGCGGCGCCCCGCCACTCTTTCCGGAACTCTCAGCCCTGTTCCAGAACCCTGAGCCGGTCCGCCGCCTGCGCGACCTCGTTCTCGTTGAACACCGCCACCCCGTGCTCGCGGAGCAGGTGCGCGGTCACGCCCTCCCCCGGCACCTTGTGCCCCTGGAAGGTCCCGTCGTAGACCTCGTGCAGCCCGCACGAGGGGCTGGATTCCTTGAGCAGGGCCAACACCACCCCGTGGGTCTGGGCGGTGGCCAGGGCCGAGTGCGCCCCGGACACGAAGTGATCGGTCACGTCCGCGCCCTCGGGGGTGAGGATGCGGGCCCGGCCCGCGAGCACGTCGGCGGCGTTGGCGCCCGGTTCGATCTCGGCGGGAGGTCGGGGCACAGGTAGCCCGCCGGCGATCTCGGGGCAGTGCACGACCAGGCGCCCCTCCTCCCGCCAGCGGGTGACCGTGTCGTCCCCCACCGGTTTGGCCCGTCCGTCGTAGCGGACCCGGCGCCCCATCAGGCAGGCACTGACCAGCACTTTGCGCATGCTGCAACGCTACCCGCGGACGACACGTACGCCTCCCACCTTTTCGTCACACAAGGTGCTTATCTATGCACTTAAGGTGATTGCACCGGAGGAGAGACGTGAGCGAACAACCGCGTCAGGGCCAGCCGACCCTGAAGACCGATCACAAGGCCACCCGCAAGGCCGTCACCGCCGCGGCGATCGGCAACGCGACCGAGTGGTACGACTTCGGCGTCTACAGCTACCTCGCCGTGACGATCGGGCTGGTCTTCTACCCGGCGCAGTCATCCGGCGTGCAGCTCATCGCCACCTTCACCACGTTCGCCGCGGCCTTCCTCGTGCGCCCGCTCGGCGGTATGTTCTTCGGTCCGCTCGGCGACCGGGTCGGCCGCAAGCACGTGCTGGCGTTCACCATGCTGCTCATGGCGGTCAGCACGTTCGCCATCGGCCTCATCCCCTCGGCCGCCACCATCGGCATCGCCGCGCCGATCCTGCTGCTGGTCGCCCGCATGCTCCAGGGCTTCTCCACCGGCGGCGAATACGGCGGGGCCACCACGTTCATCGCAGAGTACGCGCCGGACAGGCGACGCGGCTTCCTCGCCTCCTGGCTGGAGTTCGGCACGGTCAGCGGTTACGTCGGCGGCGCCGCCATCGTCACCGTGATGACCCTGCTGCTGGGTTCGGACACCATGCAGGACTGGGGCTGGCGCATCCCGTTCCTGCTCGCCCTGCCGCTCGGCGCGGTCGGCCTCTACCTGCGGCTCAAGTTGGACGACACCCCGGTCTTCAACCAGAACACCGACGGTTTCGCCAAGGACTCCCGGGGCGAGCGGCGCAAGGGCCAGCTGCGCGAGACCGTCGTGGGGCAGTGGCGCGCCATGGTGCTGTGCATCGGGCTGGTCCTGGTCTTCAACGTGAACAACTACATGGTGACCGCCTACCTGCCCACCTACCTGGAGGCGGAGCTGGGGTACAGCACGACCCTGGCCCTGGTGGTCACCCTGGGCGCGATGGCGTTCATGCTGGCCACGGTGACCCTGTTCGGGTTCATGAGCGACCGTGTAGGCCGCAGACCGATCCTGCTCTCGGGCAGCGTTTTCGCGATCGTGCTGTCCCTGCCCGCCTTCTGGATGCTGCAACAGGGCAGCGTATGGACGGCGGCCCTGGGCGTGGTGGTGCTGGCGATCACCCTGGTGCACTTCTCCGGGGCGGCGCCCGCCGCACTACCGGCCTTCTTTCCGACCAAGGTCCGCTACGGCGCGCTGGCGATCAGCTTCAACGTCTCGGTGGCGCTGTTCGGCGGCACCACCCCGCTGATCGCCGAGTCGTTGGTGCAGTCCACCGGCAATCTGTACTCGCCAGCCTGGCTGGTGATGGCCGCCGGTGTCGTGGGTGTGCTGGTGGTCTGGCGGATGCAGGAGAGCGCCGGACAGCCGCTGCCCGGCGCCCCGGCCATCCCGGTGCCCGAACGCGAACCGGGCACGTCCGGGAAGCTGCCCTATCCGAGGAAGAGCGGTGATTTCGGATCGGGGATCCGCGGCAGCAACGTCCGCCGCCTGCCCTCGGACTCCTGACCGCTTCCGACCGTTCCTGACCAACTTCCGGGGAGCAGTTCACGACGGCGGAGCGCCCCTTCTAATGGCCTGCCAGCCGTGCCCTCAGCCGGAGCCGTCGCCGCTCTTGGAGCCGGGCTCGCCCGCCTCGCCCATCTGCTCCCGCACCACGGACTTCAGCACCGGGGAGAAGTCCATGTTCCCCAGGAGCTTGTCGACCGTCATCAGGGCGAGCCCTTGTGCCGGGTCGCCCAGCACGAGCAGCTTGTCACCGGGTGAGATCCCCAGGTCACGGCGGGCCTGGGCGGGCAGTGAGATCTGACCGCGTTCGCTGACCGTCACCGCCCCGTAGAACCCCCGGCCGCCGGGTCCGCGAGGGGTACCGTCCGCCTCGTCAGCCACCTGGCCACCACCTTCCGCGCATGTTTTACACAGCGTATCAAGCAGATCATGTCCGGTTCCGGCCACGAACCCTCACCCCTCCGCACGATCCAGCACGCTTTCACATGCTCTACATGATTTACATGTAATAGCATGTAGATGTTCGCCCAGCCGAGGAGGACCCGTGACCACTCCCGCACCACGAGCGCTCGCCCCGGACCTGGCCCGGGGCACCATGCTGCTGGCCATCGCCTTCGCCCACGCCCCGCTGTTCGTCCTGGCCGTGGACCACGGCCAGGCCCTGGCCAACGGGGTCTCCCTCGTCTTCCACGACCTGTTCGTGCACAACCACGCCCGGCCGATGTTCGCGTTCCTGTTCGGCTACGCCCTCGTGCAGCTGCTGGACCGGCGGACCGCGCACGGAGACGACTCCGCCGACGTCCGCTCGATGCTGCGCCGCCGGGGCCTGTGGCTGCTGGCCTTCGGACTGGTCCACCTGCTGCTGGTACCCATCGACATCCTGGCCGCGTACGGGATCGCCTCGCTGCTGCTGGTGGGGCTGCTGAAGGTCCGCGACCGCACCCTGCTGTGGGTCGGCGCGCTCACCCTGGTCCCCGGGACGCTGGCCTCCGCAGTGCCCATGCTGTTGGCCCTGGGTCAGGGGGTGTCCGTACTCGACGTCGGCTCGGTGGCCGCACCTGCCGGAACCGACCCGGGCGAGCAATACGCGCAGCGCCTCGTCGGGGCTCCGTTCGGGATGGTGATCGGAACGGTCCTGGTGGCGCCCGGGGTGATCGCCGGGATGTGGGCGGCCCGACGCGGGCTGTTGGAAGAGCCCACACGCCACCGTGCCTTCCTGGTGCGCGCGGTGTGGGTGACCATGACGGTATCCGCACTGGGCGCCCTGCCGTCGGCGCTCGCACAGACAGGTCTGTGGACGCCCGCTTCCACGGCCGCGGCGTGGGGCACGGCGGTGCTCCAGCCGCTCACCGGCTACTTCGGCGGTTTCGGGATGGCCGGACTGATCGCGCTGGTCGCCATTCGGGCAGCCCGCGCTCAGGGGCCGTTGACCACGGCCGTCTCGGCGCTGGGCCAGCGTTCGATGACCTTCTACCTGTTCCAGAGCGTGGTGTTCGTGGCGGTGTTCTCCCCGCTCGCCCTGGGCCTGCAGGACCGCATGGGCCTAGCCGCCTCCCTCGGGGTAGCCGCCCTGACCTGGTTGGTGTCGGTACTGGCCGCGGAGACGATGCGCCGCCGGGGCTACCGCGGTCCCGCCGAAAACCTGCTGCGGCGCCTGGTCGGCCCCGCGTACCCGGCCCGGAGCTCTGTCACCGGGCGTTGTCATTCAGCCGCATCGGCACGAAGCAGGACGATCACACGCCGTGTTCTCCCGCCTCGGCGCGGCCCGCTTTGGTGATCACCTGTTGGAGCGCGCTGTTCAGATCCTGAAGTTGGCCCACGTCAAGACCCAGGCGTTCCATCATCTGGGCAGGGATGGACTCCGCCTGGCTGCGCAGGTCACGGCCTTGCGGGGTGAGCGTGACCGTCAGGCGACGCTCGTTCTCGGCCGCTCTCTCCCGCGCTACCAGCCCTGAGGCCTCAAGACGCTTGAGCAGCGGTGAGACCGTCGCGGACTCCAACTCCAACATTTCCGCGATCTCACCGACGGACAGCGGTTCGAACTGCCACAACGCCAGCATGACCAGGTACTGGGGATGAGTGAGTCCGAGGGGCGCCAGCACCGGCCGGTACAGGCCGATGACCATGCGCGAGGCCACCGCCAAAGAGAAGCAGACCTGGTGCTCCAAGGCCAACGGGTTGTCCAGCTGCTGCTCCTCGGCCAAATAACCCACCTCGATGTGTGTGCTCCAGAACGCCTAGGACGATCATACTCAGGATTAGCTCACTAACATTTAGCTCGCAAACACCGGATGTGGGTGGAGTCCCCGCCGCTGGATCACTGGCCCGCGCTCGATCACACAGAGGTAGAGCCCATGGCCACGCAGACGGTTTCCCCAAGCCCCGCCTCGCATGTTCGTGGGCTATCATTTAGTGCACTAACAATATGGTTCGGGAGGGGAGGCTCCTCCACGGGCCACCGAGCGAGCGCCAGCGACTCCACCGAACTACGAGGGACACGGTCATGGACAAACCGCACGGGAAAGACTCGTTCTCCTTGCTGTACAGGATGGGGTTCCGTATCAACTACGCGCTCCTGCAGGTCATGGGTCCGGCCGCCCTGAGCCCCGAGTCCGACCCACGTCTGCGGGCCAAGAGGGAGTACGAACGCCGCCGCGAACTCCACCGGGCTTGGAAGGCACACCAGCGATCCCAGGCGAGCACCCATGACTGAACCACGGGCTCGCGGGTAGACGTCCGCCTGGCTGGTGGGTCCGACCTCCCGATTCCAGCACCGCTACTGACCCAAGGGCACGGGGCCGCTTGACGGGCGAACCGCGATCCACACCGCCTCACCACCACGCCGCGGTGACCGACGTGCTGTCCGGAAAACGACGAAGCCCGTGACCGGGACGGTGTCCGGTCACGGGCCGAGGGCTGAACGCCGAGTTAGCGGCGGCCGCCGCCGCGCGGCTTGCGGTCCGGACGCACACTGCCCTTGGAGGCGCGGCCCGGGGTCGCGCCCTTCTTCTCGCGGATCCGCATGCTGATGTGCACCGGGGTCCCCTCGAAGCCGAAGTCCTCGCGCAGCCGACGCTCGATGAAGCGGCGGTAGTTGTCCTCGAGGAAGCCGGTCGTGAACAGGATGAAGTGCGGCGGACGCGCACCGGCCTGGGTCGCGAACAGGATCTTGGGCTGCTTGCCGCCACGCACCGGCGGCGGGGTGGCCGCCACCAGCTCCTTGAGCCAGTTGTTGAGCTGCCCGGTGGAGATGCGCTGGTTGAAACCGGCCAGACTGGTCTCGATCGCCGGAACGAGCCGCTCCATGTGGCGGCCGGTGGCCGCGGAGATGTTCACCCGGGGCGCCCAGGAGACCCGCGCCAGCTGGCGGTCGATCTCCTTCTCCAGGTAGACGCGGCGCTCCTCGTCGAGGATGTCCCACTTGTTGAAGGCCAGGACCAGACCGCGACCGGCCTCCACGACCTGCTCCACGACCCGGATGTCCTGCTCGGCCAGCGGCTCGCTGACATCCATCAGCACCACGGCCACCTCGGCCCGCTCCAGGGCGGTGCCGGTGCGCATGGTCGCGTAGTAGTCGGCGCCCTGGAGTGCGCGGAACCGGCGGCGGATACCGGCGGTGTCGATGAACTTCCAGGTCTTGCCGCCCAGCTCGATCAGCTCGTCGACCGCGTCACGGGTGGTACCCGCCACGGAGTCCACGACCACGCGGTCCTCACCGGCGAGCCGGTTCAGCAGGCTGGACTTGCCCACGTTGGGGCGGCCCAGCAGGGCGATCCGGGACGGGCCGTCCTCGTCGTCGTCCTCCCCCTGACCCTCGGGGGTCTCGGGGAAGGCCTCCACGACGGCGTCCAGCATGTCGCCGGTACCGCGGCCGTGCAGGGCGCTGATCGCGAAGGGCTGACCCACGCCCAGGTTCCACAGACCGAGCGCGTCGGCCTCCTGCTGTCCGCCGTCGACCTTGTTGGCGGCCAGCACCACGGGCTTCTTGGTGGCGCGCAGGACGCGGGTGACGGCGGCGTCGGCATCGGTGATGCCCACGGTCGCGTCGACCACGAACAGGATCACGTCGGCGGTCTGCGCGGCGTACTCGGCCTGGCGGGCGACCATCGCGGCCAGGCCGCTGACGCTGGTCTCCCAACCGCCGGTGTCCACCAGCGTGAAGCGGTGGTTCTGCCACTCGGCGTCGTAGGCCACCCGGTCACGGGTCACGCCCGGGACGTCCTCGACCACGGCCTCACGGCGGCCGATGATCCGGTTGACCAAACTGGACTTACCAACGTTGGGGCGACCGACGACGGCGACGACGGGCAGTGCCGCCTCCTCGCCCTCGGGCGCCACGCCCACGTCGGATACGTCGAACTCACTCATGTACTCGTACTCCCGGTTCCAGGTCCTCACGCGCCCAGGATGCGTGCCGTGAGGATGTGTCAAGGATTCGACGCGATCGCCACGTGAATCACTCACGGGCGCCGCTACGGGCGCCCGTGTCCTGCCACGAGGGGCAACCCCCGCGGATGATCTTGTGTTCCCCCTGACGGGGGTGGTGTGGCCGGTCTCTCCCCGGCCTCCCGCCCGGTGGGGCGGGTCCGACGCTTGCGCGCTACTACAAGGCCTGAGCCTCACGGGCCTCGTCGGCCAGCTTGACGACCAGGGCGATGACCTCGTCGAGGGTCAGGCCGGTGGTGTCGAGCTCGGTGGCGTCGGCGGTCTGCGTCAGCGGCGAGTGCTCGCGGCTGGAGTCCAGCTTGTCACGACGGGCCAGGTCAGCCTGGGTCGCCGCGACGTCGCCGGTCCGGACCTCCTTGCTGCGCCGCTGCGCACGCGCCTCGGCGCTGGCGGTCAGGAACAACTTCACGGGGGCTTCGGGGGCGACGACGGTCGTGATGTCACGGCCCTCGACCACGATACCCGCGCTCTCGTCGCGGGCGGCCTCGATGACCTCACGCTGGGTCCGCACCAGCAGTTCACGCGCCTCGGGCACGGCCGAGACGGCGCTGACGTTGGTGGTGACCTCCTTGCCGCGGATCTCGGCGGCCACGTCACGGCCGTCCACCGTCACGGTGGGGGCGGACGGGTCGCTGCCCATCACGATGACGGGTCGCTCGACGTTGGCGGCCACCGCGGCGGCGTCGTTGACGTCGATCTTGTTGTCCAGCATCCACCAGGTCAGGGCCCGGTACATGGCCCCGGTGTCGAGGTAGCGCAGTTCCCGCGCCTTGGCGACACCCCTGGCCGTGCTGGACTTGCCCGACCCGGAGGGACCGTCGATGGCGATGACGATGCCCTTGCCCTGCGCGCTCACTGCTGCTGACTCCCGAAATCACTGTGCCTGGGTGGCGGCGTGGACTACCCCCGCCGACGCCTCAGCCTACCTGCTCCGTAAGGCGCTCACGGAGCTCCGTGAGTCTACTTACGGAGCTCCGCGCCGGGACGCACGGCACCACCACACGCGCTCACGAGCGGGGTCACGCCCCCGGATGCACCGACCAGCCGTCGGCGGAGAGCGCCTTGGCGAGGGTGTCCACGGCCTCGGGGAGCAGGTAGAGCTCGGCCACACCCAGCGGCAGGCCGGGGGTGTGCTCGATCCGTACGTCCTCGATGTTGACGCCCGCGGTCGCGGCCGCCGCGAACAGTCGGCCCAACGCGCCGGGCTCGTCCGGGATGACCACGGGGATGACCGTGTAGACGGGGCGGCGGACAGCGCCGTGCTTGCCGGGGATCCGGCCGTGCCCCGAGCGGCCCCGGGCCAGCAGGTCGCGGACCGGCTGCATGTCGTCCTTGGCCCCTGCTTCACTCGCGGAGTCGTCCTCGGAGGCGGCCGCGTTCGCGGCCTGCGCGTGCAGCGCCTCGGCGGTGGCGGCCAGGTCCGCGGCCACCTCGCGCAGCACGTCGGCCACCGGCCCGGCGTTGTGGGTGAGGATCTCCTCCCACATGGCCGGGTCTCCCCCGGCGATGCGGGTGACGTCGCGCACGCCCTGCCCGGCCAGGGTCAGCGCGGTCTCGCCTGCGGAGACCAGCCGGGCCGCCACCGCGGAGGAGGCCACGTGCGGGGCGTGCGAGACCAGAGCCACCGCGCGGTCGTGCGCCCCCGCCTCCAGCACCAGCGGGTCCGCCCCGCACAGGCGGGCCAGCTCGGTGACGGCCGCGACCGAACCGGGGTCCGCCTTGCCGGTGGGGCACAGCGCCCAGGAGCGGCCGAGGAACAGGTCGGCGCGGGCAGCGCCGGGGCCGTGCTTCTCCCGACCGCCCATGGGGTGGCCGGGCACGAAGGTGGCCATGTCGCAGCCGAGGCGTTCGGCGCCCTCCAGCACGCTGGCCTTCACGCTGGCCACGTCGGTGTACACCTGGGCCAGGCCGCGGGCCTGGGCCTGTCGCAGCACCGCCGGGACGACGGCGGGCGGGGCCGCGATCACCGCGATGTCGGCGGGCGCGGACTCGGCCGTCTCGTCCAGCGGACGCCCGGCGCCGAGGTCGCAGGCCAACCGCAGGGAGGCGGAGTCGGGGTCGGAGAGGGTGACGTCCACGTCGCGGGCGCGCAGGGCAAGCGCGATCGAGGTTCCGATCAGGCCCGTGCCCACCACCGTGACCCGACGCAGTTCCGTGCGCCCCGCACCGGCCGTCTCCTCGCCCACAACGCTCCCCCGACTCACTTCAGCTCGTACTCGATGCCCACGTGAGTAGGCACCTCCCAGCCTACGGCCTCGTGACCTGGCCGCCCGACCGCGCACGGCGCCGCCCGCGCAACTGTTCAACGGAACGGTCCGGGCCCCGATCCCTGAATCCGGGCTGCGGGGCCCGTCGGCCACCGGCCCTCCCGTGGTTCCTCGTCAGCCCTTGAGCCACTCCTCTCGAACCTCGGTCGGCTCGGCCGCCCCGTACCGCATGGCGTCCAGCACGAAGGTGACGGTGTGGTCCCGGACGGTTTCCAGGGTCTCGACGGGCACGTAGCGGCGGAAGACCCCGGGCAGGACGGTCCCCAGCGCCGCCTCCGCCACGGGATCGAGGCGGCCGCGTTCGAGGTGCTCAGCACGCAGCCCGGAGCCCAGCCCGTTGGCGTACCAGGCCGTCCAGAGCTCGAACAGCACGGTCCGGTGGAGCACCCGGGTGAGCTCGGGCCCGTGTTCGCGCGCGACGCGAGTGATCGTCTCCTCGAAGCGCTCGGTCAACCGGGCGGGTTCGACCTGTTCGGGCAGCGCCTGGGCGACCGGGGTTCCGACGAACGCCGACGGCGCTTGGGGAGAATCATCGAAGACCTCGGCCGTGGCGCGCATCCAGCCGATGTGCGCCAACCGGAGAGCGCTCCCCGAAGACGCATTCTCCTCAGCCCGGGGCGGTGGTCCGAAGCAGACGGATCGTCGCATCCCCTGGAAGGCGTTCCCGGTCAGGCTCGGGGTGGTTCCGTTCGTGTCGTGTTCCACGAGGTTGGGCACCGAGACCAGCTGGCGCACGCCCCGGTCGTTGAGGAAACCCCGCAGCGCGACGTCGTCCGGGGTGGCGGGGTCGAGCCCGCACGCGTGTTCGGCGAACGCCAGCGCCACCGGGGTCGGCAGGACCAGCGCCAACGACGGCACGTAGGGGTCGACGACCGGTGCTGTGGCCTCGCCCGCCAGGGCAGCGATCCGGACCCGGGTCGCGGTACGGCACCCCCACTCGGTGAACAGGCTGATCGCGGCGTCGGGCGCCCGGGAGACCAGGTCGACCACGCGTGCGGCCAGGCCCTCGACCGGCAGGGCGTCGTCCTGGAGCACGATGTGGTGGCTCGCGTCCGCGGCCGTCGCCCACGCCGCCGCGGAGGTCACGAGCGTGGAGCCCGCCCCGGGGTCCTCGACGACCGTCGGGGTCGGCTCGGAGCAGAGCCCGGCCAGGCGCTCGGCGTGCTCGCGACGGCGGGCGTGGGTCATGATCGCCCAGGTCAGGCTGATGTTGATGTCCCTGGCCGTATCCGTGTCAGTGGTCGTGCTCATGCGAGGATCGCGCTCCTCTCCACGGCCGCGACCAGATCCCCGGCCGCGGCGGTCCCGCGCAGCCTTCCGGCGAAGTGTTCCGAGGCCTCCTGGCGCTCGGCGGACAGAGCGGCCTTGACCGCGACACCGAGACGATCGGTCAGGGCGTCGGCCGACAGGACCTCCGCCATCCCGAGTTCGGCCACCCGCCACCCGTTCCGCTCCTGTTCGGCGGTCTCCGGGACGCAGACCATGGGTGTCCCGGCGATCAGACCGTCCACCAGGGTGCCGTGCCCGCCGTGCACCACCGCCGCGTCCGAGGCGCGCATGAGGTCGACCGCGTCCCGGCGGAACCCCGTGACCCGGACCCGCTCGGGATAGGCGCGCGCCACCTCGCCCTCGGGCTCGCGGGCGAGCACGACCTCCGCCTGAACGTCTGCGGGCAGGGCGGCCACCAGGCCGTCGAGCACGGCCTCCGACCAGGCGCCGCCGCCCAGAAGCACGGAGACGAGCCGGTCCCGGCCGCGCCGCTGCGGCAGCTCCGCGCGTGGGGTGCCCGCCACGCGCAGTGTGTCCGCTGCCACGATCGGGCCGACGTGCCGGATCTCGGGGACCAGGGAGGCCACGAGCGCCATGGTCTCGGCGGGCACCTCGGTCAGCGGGTCGAGCACCGGCAGGTCGGGGACGAGCATCGTGCCCCCCAGCACCGCGCGGGCGTGTTCCTCGCCCACCCCGGCCCCGTCCAGCGTCACCAGCAGCTCGGGCAGGATGACGTGCATGGGGTTCTGGAACAGCCGCAGGTTGTGCAGGCTGCACGCGGGGATCCCCCGCAGGGATGCGGCCACGGGGGCCGTGTTGCGCATGTCCGCCACCACGGCGTCGGGCGCGTAGTCGTCGATGAGAGCGAGCTCGTCCTCCAGGCACATCGACACGTATCCCGGGCTGGCCAGGCGGCCGCGGACGAACCCGCGCAGCGCTTCCCGGTCGCGGATCCCGGTCCAGGCCGGGGCCGGTTCGATCTCGCGGACCGGCCGCCAGCCGACCCCCCGCGACTCCACGACGCCGCGCACGGACTCATGGCAGGCCACGACGGCGTCGTGCCCGGCCGCGACCAGAAGTTCGGCCGCGGTCACGCACCGGACCACGTGGCCGAGGCTGCTGCGGCTGTACGCCACGAAAAGGACCTTCACGCGTTCTCCTTCGACACATCAGGCGACTCAGCACGCCGCACGAAAACCACAGAAAGCACGAAACCGAACGCGGCCAGGGAGGGCAGCACCATGATCGTGAGGGCGACCGGGGCCTGACCGGTGAGGTCGATCAGCACACCGCACAGCCCGCCGCCCAGCGGCACCGCGCCCCAGGCCGCCATCCGGCCGACGGCGTTGACCCGGCCCTGGAGGTGGGCGGGACAGCGCTGCTGGCGCACCGAGATGCTCACGATCATCGCGATGGTGTGGGCCGTGTTCCATCCCGCGAGCAGGATCAGCGCCACCACCCAGCCCGGTGACCACGCGTAGGCGACCAGGAGGACCACGTCGACGGCGAGCGTCACCGCCGACACCAGCACCGGGTCCAGGGACCTGAGCCGGGGCGTCAGCACGGCCGCGATCAGGGCGCCGACGCTGCACCCGGCGATGATCCAGCCAACCCGGATGTCGTCCGTGCGCAGGTCCAGCGACAGGTCGGAGAAGACCACGATGGTGCTGTAGACGGCGCCGCCGGAGATCCCGATCCCCGCACCGGCCAGGGTGAGCACGCCCACCACCCGGTCGGAGCGGATGAACCGGAGACCTTCGAGGATCTCCGACCAGCCGACCCGGTTCCCCTCCCTCCCCTCCGCCCCGTCTGCGGCGCTACGGCCGGCCCTCAGGAAGGAGGTGAGGACCGCCGAGACCACGTAGGCCCCGGCGATCACCAGGAAGGCACCGGCCAGACCGATCCTCTCCAGCAGGAAGAACCCGGCCGGGGCGGCGACCGCGTTCACGACCGTCGCGGCCATCCACAGGTGGCCGTTGGCCTGGAAGATGCGCTCGGGGCCCGCGACGGCGGGCACGAGCGCCGAGGACGCCACGTCGAACCAGACGAAGGCGCTCGACGCCAGGAACCCGATCACCAGGAAGACGACGAACGGCGGTTCCGACAGCAGGACGACGGCCGGGACCAGGAGCAGCACCAACGCACTGACCACCTCGACCACGACCATCACCGTGCGCGGGCGCAACCGGTCGACGTAGGCCCCGGCGAACAGCCCGAAGAGCAGGAAGGGCACGACGTTCATCGCGCTCATCGAGGCGGCGGCGGTCGCCGAACCGGTGATGTCGTACACGTGCAGCGGCAGGAGCACCCAGGTCACGGCCGTGGCCGCGGTCGAGGCGGCGCGGCCGGACAGCATGAACCGGAAGTCGGACGAGCGCAGGACCGACGGCGCCGCGGCCCCGGTGGTCACGACAGCACCCCCAACCGGGTCTCGACACCGCGGGGGACGGGGATCGGCCGCCCGCGCAGCGCCTCGGCCAGTGCCAGCATCCGGTCGAGCATGGCCAGCATCGCCGACATGCCCTCCGTGTCGCGGGTGACGGTGTCGGGGCCGCCGGCGCGCACTGTGGCCGGAAACCCGCTGCCCGGGATGATGAGCCGGTTCAGGAGCAGGTTGTGCAGCATCTGCGCGTGTACGGACTCGTGTGCGTAGCGGCGGCCGACCACCACCACTCCCCCGACCTTGTTGGTGAGCGGCCGGTCGAACCGCAGCCGCCCGACCCCGGCGCGCTCGATGAAGGTCTGCATGAGGGAGGAGGCGCCGTAGCCGTACACGGGCACGGTGTAGACGATCCCGTCCGCCCCGGTCATGACGCGGACGATGTCGGCGACGTCGTCGTCGACCGGGCAGGGGGTGCTCCGGGAGTTGCATCCTCCGCACCGGCAGGCCTGGATCCGGCGCTCGGCCAGGTGGATGACCTCCAGCTGGACGCCGCTCTCGGCGAGGTGCTCCTGGGCGACGGCCAGCGCGGCGGCGCTGCTTCCGTTCGCCCTTGCGGAGCCGTTGACGGCCACGAACGAGAGCCCTGTGTCCGAGAGTTCCGGGTTCGGGAGTGCCGTGTCCGTGGGACCCGTGTCCGGGAGTTCCGGGTCGGGGAATCCTGTGTTCGCCGCCGTCATGAGCGCCCTCCCCGGACGAAGTTGGCGATCATCTCGAAGCCGGTGTCGGTCGAGACGCTCTCGGGGTGGAACTGCACTCCCTCGACCGGCAGGGTCCGGTGGCGCAGACCCATGACCGTGCCGTCGTCGGCCTCGGCGGTGACCACGAGCGGCCCGGGTTCGGGCAACCGGCGGACGGCGAGCGAGTGGTAGCGGACCACGCTCACCTGCCCGCTCAGCCCCGCGAACAGGCCCTGCCCGTCGTGGCGCACCAGGCTGCTCTTGCCGTGCATCGGCCGGACCGCGTGGTCGACCGTGCCCTCGTAGGCCAGGGCGATGGCCTGGTGCCCGAGGCAGATCCCTAGGACGGGCTTGGCGCCCGCGACGGCCTGAAGGATCTCGACGTGGCCGGACTTGGCGGGGTGCCCCGGCCCGGGGCCGAGCACGACGGCGTCCTCCGGGGCGGCCAGGACGTCGGCCGGGCTCAGGTCACCGGAGCGGACGACCCGGGTCTGGGCGCCCGCCATTCTGAGGTACTGGTAGATGATGTGCGAAAAGCTGTCGAACGCGTCGACCAGAAGAACCCTCATGCCAGAACCCCGCCCGTCGTCGCCTCGACCGCGGCGCTGAGTTTGGCGCGCGTCTCGTCCCATTCCGACCGCGGAACCGAATCCGCCACGATTCCCGCCGAGGCACGGGAGGAAACGGTGTTCCCGGAGCAGAAGACGGAGCGGATGGTGAGGGCGAGATTGGCGTATCCGCCGATACCGATCACCCCGAATACGCCCGCGTAGAGACCGCGCGGGCTGGATTCGAGTGACTCGATGACCTCCATCGCCCGCACCTTCGGAGCGCCGGTCATGGTCCCGGCCGGAAAGGTGGCCCTGATGACGTCGAAGACGTCGAACCCCGGCTCCACCGTCGCCGTGACGGTCGAGACCAGGTGGAAGACGTGCGAATAGGGTTCCACCGCCATCATCACCGGGGTGCGCACCGACCCGGGCACCGCGACCCGGCCCAGGTCGTTGCGGCACAGGTCCACCAGCATGATGTGCTCGGCGTGCTCCTTCTCCGCGGTCCTCAGGTAGTGGACCGCCGCCTCGTCGGCGCTCTCGTCACCGGTGCGGCGGGAGGTCCCGGCGATGGGGCGCATGGTCGCGCCGCCGCCATGGAGGAGGACGTGCAGTTCGGGGCTGGCGCTGAGCAGAGTGGTGTCCCGCAGCGGGAGCATCCCCATGAACGGGGACGGGTTGGTGCGGCGCATGCGCGCGTAGATCTCCCACGGTTGGAGCTCACTGTCCAGCGTGACGTCGTAGCCGAGCTGCACCTGGTAGACGTCGCCGTCCCGGATGTGCTCCAGAGCGATGTCGACCCAGCCCAGGTAGTCGTCCCGGAGCACTTCGGGGGAGGCCTCCGCGTCCGTGCTCGGCGGGTGCGGGAACCGGGGCCCGGTTTCAGGGGCTGCTGCGGCTCCGGGAGCGGCTCCGGCTCTGGCTGCGGCGCGTTCGACCGCCGCGGCCACCCGGTCCGGGTCGACCGCCTGCCATAAATCGCTGTGCGCGGTGGTCAGGGTTCCCGCGCCGGTCCGCAGGTCGACCTCGAGGATCGAGGCGTACAGGGTGAGCGCCAGGTCCGGGACCCGCGCCCGGTCGCGCGGGATGGAGCGCGGCAGCGTCTCGACGTACTGGACGGCGTCGTAGGACAGGACGGTCAGGAACCCGAAGTCGGGCCGCGCGTCCGAGGTCTGCGGTGCGTCGAAGCAGCCGGTGATCTCCCGCAGGACGTCCCAGAGGCGGTTGGGCTCGTCCAGCACCGCCCCGCCCCCGGCCTGCTCCTGCTGCCGGGTCAGGCCCGGTACCGCCTCCCGCAGCGTTCCCCACAGCGCATCTCGGAGTGCGGTGTCTCCGGTGATCTCGATCCGGCTGTCCAGCACCTCGGTGGTGACCAGGGGGCCGATGCCGATGATCGCCCGTTCACGGTCCCGGTCGGGGCCGCCCAGCGACTCCAGTAAGTAGACGGCCCGCTCCCCGAACTCCGCTTGGAGTTCCCGGGCGACGTCGAACGTCTCCTCGACGAACATGGTGCGGCGTTCGAGCCGGACACCGATGGACTTACGCACGACTTCTCCGTTCCAGTCCGAACTGTCCACTGAGACAGTCCGGAACAAAGGGGCATTTCACACGACGAAAACCGGAAGGGGTTTCGAGGTACACAAAGAAAGGCCCTGGGCTGGCGTAAAAGAAGTGCTGTCCGGAACTTGTGACTCCGATCCAGCGCCCCGCCGCGAGGAATTCGGAGAACTCCCGCGGCGGTACACGGCTCACGGCCGGGCGGGCAACCCGAACCGTAAAGAAACCTTACAACAAGACCTCGGGGGCCTGTTCACTCACCCCGAGGTCCATTCAATCCGATGATCCGATGACCAATGCGGACCAGGCGATATCCGAATTCGCCTGGTCCGCGCTGACGTCGTTGATGGTGTCGCCCCTTGCCGAAGGACCCCGATTACTGGGCGATGTCCAGACGCAGTGCCTGGGCGCCCCGCAGGTAGACGTGCTGGACCTCGGAGCGGGGCCGGTCGGTCTCCACGTGCGCCATCAGCCGCACCACACGCGGCAGGGCGTGCGGAACGGCGATCTCGGTCGCGCACATCAGCGGAACGTCGGCGAAACCCACCTTGCGCGCCGCCAGCGCGGGGAACTCGCTGGTCAGGTCAGGGGTCGCGGTGAACACCACGCTGATCACGTCGTCCGTGGTGAGCTCGTTGCGCCGCATCACCTCGGCCACCAGCTCGGCCGTGGCCTCCAGCACCTGCTCGCGTTCGTCAGCGTCGACCTGCACCGCACCGCGGATGGCCCGTACCGCCACGTTCGATCCCGCCTTCAGTCCTCGTCATCCGGGCCGTCCCTCGCAGAGGAAACGAGAGACGGCGGCCGCTCCCCGTGTTCGGGGTGCGACCGCCGTCAACTGTAGCGACAGACCTCGTGGTTAGAGGCCCGCGGCCTTGTACAGCTCGCCGACCTCACGCGAGCTGAGCGCCCGCATGGTGCCCAGACGCAGGTTGTTCAGGTCGATCGGACCGACCTGGGTACGCGCCAGGTCCGCGACCGGGTGGCCCACAGCCTCCATGAGGCGACGCACAATGTGCTTGCGGCCCTCGTGCAGACGGATCTCCACCATGGCCTGGTCGGAGTCGTTGTCGACCACGCGGAAGGAGTCGACCTTGACCGGCCCGTCGTCCAGCTCCACGCCCTTCTCGATCTGGCGCACCACACGGTGCGGCACCGGGCCGTCCACCTTCGCGACGTAGGTCTTGATGACCTTGTAGCGCGGGTGGGTGAGCCGGTTGGCGAGGTCACCGTCGTTGGTCAGCAGGATGAGACCCTCGGTCTCGGTGTCCAGCCGACCCACGTGGAAGATGCGCTCGGCGGTCTGACCGGCGTAGTCGGCCAGGGTCGGGCGGCCCTCCGGGTCCCACATGGTGCTGACGACGCCGCGCGGCTTGTTCAGCGCGAAGTACAGCTTGTCCGGGGCGGTGACCACGCGCATGTCGTCCACGCGGATCTCGGAGGCCTCGGGGTCGACCCGGGCACCGAAGCGGCGGACGATCTGGCCGTCCACGCTCACCCGGCCGGCCGCGATCATCTCCTCGCTGGCGCGACGGCTGGCGACACCGGCCGCGGCCAGCGCCTTCTGGAGCCGGATGCCGTTGGGCACGTCCGTGTAGGTGTCCCGGGGGTCACCGGCGTGCCGGTCCTCGTCACGCGGGTTATAGTCCGCGCGCAGGGCGTTGAGGCGCTCACGGGCGGCCTTGGAGAGCTGGTTCTCACTCTTGACGTCCCGGACCGGGGCGTGATCGCGACGGATCGGACGCTGGTCGGGGTCGCGGCCCTCGTCGCGGCGGGGACGGTCGTCACGGTTCTGCGGACGCCCGCCACGGTTGTCGTCACGGCGCTGGTAACCGCCGCCGCGCTTGTCGCCACCCTGCATGCGACGGCCCTGGGCGTCCCGGCGGGGACGGTCCTCGCGGTTCTTGAAGTCGCCACCGTGCCGGTCGTCGCGACGGGGGCGGTCGTCGCGGCCACGGTCATCGCGGCGCGGACGGTCGTCACGGTCGAAACGACCACCACGGCTGTCGTCACGGCCCTGGGGGCGACGGTCACGGTCGTCACGACGCTCGAAGGAACGCCCACCACGATCGTCACGACCCTGGTAACCACCACGGCCCCGGTCGTCACGGCTCTGGTAGCCGCCACCACGCTTGTCGTCACGCTTGTCATCGCGGCCCTGGTAACCACCACGGCCACGGTCATCGCGGCCCCGGTCGTCACGACGGTCGCGGTCACCCCGGTAGCCGCCGCGGTTGTCGTCACGGCGCTCGAAGGAGCGCCCACC